>JAFUST010000013.1 GCA_017467535.1 Prevotella sp.
CAACCGTTGGTTCTGCTCGTAGGTGCGCTGCTTGCGCTGCGTGTCCATGTCCAACTGGGCCTGTTCCGTCTGGTTGTTCAGTCGGTCTTGCTGCATGGCCACCTGCGTGTTGCGCAGCAGGTTCTGCTTCTCGGCCAATTCGGCCTCGGCGTTGAGGATCTGCAGGTCGAGGTTGGAGTTGGAGAGGCGCACGATGACGTCGCCCTTGTGGACCATCGTACCCTCCTCGACCACTTTCTCCATTACGATGCCGCCCTCCTCGGGCGAGATCTGCACCACCTGGATGGGCATCACCTGTCCGCTGGTGCGTACGTAGTCCTTGAACTCGGCTTGCGTCACCTGTCCGATGGTCAGGTCGGCCGCACTGACACGCAGCGTGGCGGCGTGGTCGGCAAACACCGCCCAGTAGCCGATGGTCAACAATAGCGCTGCGCCGGCCACCCACGGGCCATGCTTCTTCCACTGGAAGCCTTTCTTCTTTTCTATTGCTCTGTCCATATCTGTTCTCCGTTGTAGTATCTGATCAGTTCGTGTTTAAGCATGGCCATCAGCCGGCACTGCAGCAGCGTGGCCCGGGTCTGCATGAGCGTCACGCTGGTGGTGCGCAGGTCGATGGCCGTGGAGAGGCCCTCCTCAAACTGGCGGCGCGTCAGGCGGTAGGCCAGGCTGTCGGCCTGCAGTTTTCTCTCCATCTGGGCGGTCTGGCGCACGTAGGCCTGCCAGTCCTGATGGGCCTCGATGCACAGTTTCTGCATCTCGGCCTGCTTCTCCTCGTAGGCCTCGCGGGCCATCAGGTAGTTGTTCTTGGCACGGCGGATGCCAGTGACGGTCTGCAGGCGGTTGAAGAGCGGGATGTCGAGCGAAAGGGTGACGTACTGGCCCATGTTGTTCTTCAACTGGCTGTTGAAGGGTGTGCCGTAGTCCGCGTGCAACTGCTTATAGTAAGTGGTGCTCAGGCCCGCACCCAACGAGAGAGTGGGGTAGAGGGAGGCGCGAGCCTGATGCCACTGATGGCGGGATGACTGCATCTGATGATAGGCTTGCTGGAGGGCGGCAGTTTGGAGCGTGCAAACCGACAGTTTGGAGGCTTCAAACTCCCAGTTTGGACGCTCCAAACTATCGGTTTGCAAGGTGTCCTCCAGGGGAAAGCCCATTTCGCGTTTCAACTCGAGACGGGCCGACGAGAGCAGATTGCGCTGGCGCGTCACCTCGTAGGCGGCCTCGGCCTGCTGCGCCTCCATCTGGGCCACGTCGGCCTGGCTCTTGCGGCCCACCTCCTCCAGCAGTCGCGTCTGGCGCACCAGCAGGTCGCACTCCTGCTGATGCTCCTCGGCCATGCGCAGCGTGCCCTGATAATAGAGCAGGTCGGCATAGGCCTGCAGGGTGGCCAGGGCCGTCTGGTCCTGCTGAGCCCGCAGGGCGCTCTTGCCCGTCAGCACGTCGGCCTTGGCAGCCCGCAGGGCATGCACCCTGCCGAAGCCGTCGAACACGGGCAGCGAGGCCGAGAGCGAGTAGCCGTTGTAGAAGGTGCTCACGTCGGTATAGGTGTTGGTCTCCGGGTCGATGGCTCGTCCGAAGTTGTACTGCGCGCCGATGCCGGCATCCACCATCGGCAGAAATCGGCCGATGGCCGCCGTGCGGGCAGCCCGGTCGTTGTCCAGCGAGAGGGTGGCCCGCTTCACCTGGTGGTTGTGCTCCACGGCGTAGGCCATGCAGTCGCGCGCCGTCCAGGTCTGTGCTCCTGCTGCGCAGGCCGACAGGAGGGCAAGTAGTAAAGGTGTCAGTCGGTTCATATCCGTCATGCTTCTGTTTTGTGCTGCAAAGTTACGCGTTATTCTCTAATATCATCTCGCAAAAGGGGCGCTCAGAAGCAGATTGTCTAAAAATTAGACACTTTGCTGTATGACTTTTAGACAAAAAGGTTGTACCTTTGCAAGCAAAAAGCAGAAATGACACGATACGGAACCATTCTCGTCGTCGACGACAACCCCGCCATCCTGACGGCACTGCGCTACTGTCTGGCGGGAACCTTTGCCCAGATACTGACGCTGGACAACCCTGACAGCATACTGAAGACCATGGCACAGAACGCCGTGGACATCGTGTTGCTCGACATGAACTTCTCGCTGGGCGTGAACAGCGGGCAGGAGGGGCTCTTCTGGCTGCGCGCCATCCACAAGCAGCACCCTCAGACGCCCGTGGTGCTGCTGACGGCCTATGCCGACGTGCCGCTGGCCGTCAAGGGACTGAAGAGCGGCGCGGCCGACTTCGTCAGCAAGCCTTGGGACAACGACGAACTGCTGCGCAAACTGAAGGACGTGCTCGACAAGCAGGGCGAGATAGTCACGCTCAGCGAGGTGGAGCAGGAGCACATCCGCCGCACGCTGGACCGCTGTCACGGCAACCTGTCGCAGGCCGCCGAACTGCTGGGCATCTCGCGCCAGACACTCTACAACAAGATGAAGAGTCTCACCCCCGCCTCCCTCGCCAGGAAGGAGGATAACCCGTAGACCGCTACCGCTATGTGGCACGCCATTATTATAATAGGTATAGTCGTCGCGCTGCTCGTTGGGTGGTTCGTGCGCCATCAGTGGTCGCTCAAGCAGCGGGCCCACCTGATGCAGGAGGCCATCCGCAATGGCGACTTCACCTTCCGTCTGCCTACTGACGGTTTGCTGCCGGGCGAACGGGCCATGCAGCAGACGCTCAACCACTTGGGCGACACTGTCCGCCAGCAGGTGAACCGCAATGAAGTGGAGTCGTGGGAGCGCCTCACCCGTGTGCTGACCCACGAAATCATGAATGCCACGGCCCCTATCACCAGCATCAGCCAGTCAATGCTGGGGCGCGACGACGTGAAAGGCACGCCGCTCGAACCGGGCATTCAGGCCATCTACGACACCAGTCGCCATCTGAACAACTTCGTGGCCAACTATCGTAAGATGTCGGAACTGGAGAAGCCCGTACTGGCAGACGTGACCCTGCGCACGCTGCTTGACGATATCCGTATGGCCTATCCGCAACTGACGTGGGAGATTCGTGTTCCTGCCGAGACCATCGTTCGTGCCGATGTGGGCATGCTTCGGCAGGTGCTGATGAACCTGACGAAGAATGCCATAGAATCAGATGCTAAGAATATGGTAGTAGAAGCTGCATACCCCTCAGCGGAAGCAAACTATTCACTCTTCTTGCGTCCCTTCGGTAGCAAGCGACCAGAGGTCGAGCGCACTCCTCATGCTTCACTTCAACTTTGCATCGGCAACGACGGCCTGCCCATTCCGGCCGAAAACCGCCAGTCGCTCTTCGTGCCCTTCTTTACGACGAAGCGCAGCGGCAGTGGCATCGGCCTCTCCCTGAGCCGGCGGATGATGATTCAGCAAGGCGGAATGCTCGACCTTGCCGAACGGCCACAGGCTGGATGCAGCGTGGGGTTTGTCTTGACCGTTCCCTTATCTTAGCAAAATTAGTTCGCCCCACCTTAGGGCGTTGCGCGAAGGTGGGGCGAACTGCGTAGAACAGAGTCAGGGAAACCAGTACGGCTTTCTTTATCTCAGAGAGACTACTTGATGTTGGGTTCCTCCAGTCCGAGGTTCTTCTTCTTGTCCACCACCTTCAGCACGAGGCCTATCAGCAGGGCGGCAACACCCAGTCCGGCCAGCATGACCAGCGGTGCGGTGTAGTTGTACTGCACGGCGGCCTCTTCGGGCGTGATGGTCTTGGCAGCCAGGCCGTTGACAATGTCAGGGTTGGTGGCGTCGAGCACTTTGCCGATGAGCAGGGGGAACAGCCACAGGCCGATGTTCTGAATCCAGAAGATCAGGGCGTAGGCCGAACCGATGATCTTGGCGTCAACCAATTTGGGCACGCTGGGCCACAGCGAGGCGGGAACCAGCGAGAACGAAGAGCCGAGCACGAGGATGGTGATGTAGGCCACGATGACGGCACCAGCACCCGTGAACTGAGGCAGCACGAAGGCGAAGGTCAGGTGGCAGCCGATGAGCAGCAGCGAACCGAGGATGAGCATCGATGCGGCCTTGCCCTTATGGTCTACGTAGGAGCCCAGGATGGGGGTGATGAGCACCGCCAGCAGGGGGAACACGGCGAAGATGGCCTCGGCCGACTGGCGCATGTAGCCCATGTAGCAATAGGTGATCAGTGCCACGATGCTGACGCCCAGCAGGCAGTACTTGGCCATCTTGTTCTTCTGGAAGTTGCTGGCAAAACCTGCGGCAGCCACCACAAGCATGATGATATACTGAACGATAGTGACCGACGAACCGGCCCAGAACGAATCGGCAGCAGGCGCCTCGAGGGTAAGGTTGCACTGCAGCATATTGACGGCATACTTCTGGAAGGGGAAGATGGCGCTATAGTACAGCACGCAGAGCAGGGCCACGAGCCAGAAACCGCTCGATGTCAGAATCTGTCCCAAGTCGCTGATCTTGAAGGGGTCGTCTTTCTCTTCTGCTTCTCCAGTCTGGCTGTCCAGTTTGCGGTCCATGACGAAGTAGACGATGGTCATGATGAGGGCGATGCACATCAGCACCACGCCGAAGGCCACCGAGCGGCTGACGCTCACCTGACCGCCCAGACGGGCAAAGTAGGGCGAGAAGATCATGCACGTGGCCACGCCCAGACGGGCCAGAGCCATCTCAGAGCCCATGGCCAGTGCCATCTCGCGACCCTTGAACCACTTGACGATACCACGACTGACGGTGATGCCGGCCATCTCGCAGCCGCAACCGAAGATCATGAAGCCGCAAGCGGCAAACTTGGCCGAGGCGGGCATGCCGCTGTAGAACGGGCTAACGCCTAACTCGTCGAACAAGGGGATGTAGTTCAGGTTGTCAGTGAACCACTGCTCCAGGCCTGTGCCCACGAAGCCGTCGCTCACGGCGTACCACTTGATGACGGCACCCACGAGCATCACCACGGCTGAGAGCACGGCGGTGAAGCGTACGCCCATCTTGTCGAGAATGATGCCGGCAAAGATGAGGAAGAAGGCAAACACGTTGAGGAACACCTCGGCGCCCTGCATGGTGCCGAAGGCTGTAGAATCCCATCCGCGTTCGGAGAGCATCAGGTCCTTGATAGGCGACAGAATGTCCATGAAGATGTAGGAACAGAACATCGCCAGTGCCAGCAGCAGCAAGGCTGTCCAGCGCATAGCCGCGCTGTCGCGCAGCGTCTTTTGAATAGTTTGTGTCATTGTATTATTTTAACCATTTATTAAGTCAGTTGAAGTAGGTGCGCTGCCAGAGGATGCCGTTCTGGGGCTTCAGCACCCAGTGGTTCTCGTCGGGGAAGATGAGCAACTCGGCCTCGATGCCGCGCATGCGGGCTGCGTTGAAGGCCGACATGCCCTGGGTGGCGTTGATGCGATAGTCCTTCTCGCCGTGTATGCAGAGGATGGGCGTGTCCCACTGGTCCACAAAGAGGTGGGGGGATTTATTGTAGGGCTTGTCGGCATTCGGCGTTCGGTCCTTGTTCCAGTAGGCATCGTCGTTCACCCTGTTGTTGAACCAGTTCTCTTCTGTCTCGGTGTACA
>JAFUST010000067.1 GCA_017467535.1 Prevotella sp.
CAGCCTGATGAAGGACCAGGTGGAGACGCTCAAGGCCAACGGCATTGAGGCAGAGGCCCTCAACTCCAACAACGACATGACGGCCGACACCATCATCCGCCGCAAGTGTGCTGCGGGCCTCCTGAAGTTGCTCTACATCTCGCCCGAGAAGTTGCTGGCCGAGATGGACTTTCTGCTGAAGTCCATACGCATCTCGCTCTTCGCCATCGACGAGGCCCACTGCATCAGCCAGTGGGGCCACGACTTCCGCCCGGAGTACACCCAACTGGGCTTGCTCCGCCAGCGCTTCCCCGACGTGCCCATCATGGCACTCACGGCAACGGCCGACAAACTGACCCGTCGCGACATTCTGAAACAGATGAACATCGAGGGCTGTCGCGAGTTCATCAGCAGTTTTGACCGACCGAATTTAAGTCTCTCTGTCAAAAGAGGTTATAAAGCGAAAGAGAAGTTTTCGTTCATCCTCAATTTCATCAAGGCCCGCCCGCTGGATGCAGGCATCATCTACTGTCTGAGCCGCAAGTCGACGGAGAAGGTGGCCGAGGATCTGCGCCGTGCCGGCATCAAGGCCCTCCCCTATCATGCCGCCCTCTCACCCACCGAACGGAGCCAGACGCAGGAGCAGTTCAAGAACGACGAGGTACTGGTCATCTGTGCCACCGTGGCCTTCGGCATGGGCATCGACAAGAGCAACGTGCGATGGGTCATCCACTACAACCTGCCCAAGAGCATCGAGAGTTTCTATCAGGAGATCGGTCGTGCTGGCCGCGACGGCGCTCCTGCCGATACGGTGCTGTTCTATTCGCTGGCCGACATCATCCAACTCGAGGAGTTTGCCCGCCAGAGCGGCCAGCAGGACATCAACCGCGACAAACTGCGCCGCATGCAGGAGTATGCTGAGTCGAGCGTCTGCCGTCGCCGCATCCTGCTCAACTACTTCGGCGAGCAGAGCGACCACGACTGCGGCAACTGCGACGTCTGCCAGAATCCGCCCCACCGCTTCGACGGCACACGCCTCTGCCAGATGGCCCTCAGTGCCATCCGCCGTACCGACGAGCAGATTCGCATCTCCACCGTCATCGAGATTGTCAAGGGCATGGCATCGCCGGAAGTCAAGCGCAAAGGCTACAACACGCTGAAGACCTTCGGCGTGGGGAAGGACACGTCGCTCAACGACTGGCAGGACTACCTGCTGCAGATGCTGCAGATGGGCCTCATCGAGATTGCCTACGACGAGGGGCAGCACGCCAAGATCACCCCGTCGGGCGAGGACATCCTCTTCGGCCGCAAGTCGATTGAACTGAGCGTCGTAGACCGCAGCGTGAAGGAGCAGCCCAAGAGACAGAAGCCTAAACTGCAACTGCAGATACCCAGCATCACCATTCCCGGCCTGCCGTCCACCTCTGGCACCGAAGACCCACGCCTGTTCGAGGCCCTGCGCCAGTTGCGCCTGCAGTGTGCCGAGGAAGAGAAGATGCCGCCCTACATCGTCTTCAGCGACAAGACGCTCCACGCCCTGGCCACCATCAAGCCGACCACCATCGAGCAGTTCGGCCACGTCTCCGGCATCGGCGAGTTCAAGCGTCAGAAATACGGCCAGCGCTTCATCAGCCTCATTCAGAAATTCGTCTGACAAAAGTTTTGGAATTAAAAGAATAATGATTACCTTTGCAGTCGCAAAAGTAAACCTATAGCAATGAACGACATCAAACGCATCGTGCTGACCGGCGGGCCCTGCGCTGGCAAGACCACAGCCCTGGTACGCATCATCGAGCACTTCTCGAGCCTCGGCTTCAAAGTGTTCACCATTCCTGAAGTGCCGACGCTCTTCACACAGGCCGGCATGAACTACCTGACCAAAAACAAGGGATTCTTCTACGAGGGCGAGAAGGCCACGCTGGAGATCCAACTGGCTCTGGAGGACAAGTTTATGCGGATGGCACAGGAGTGCGTGAAGCCCAGCATCATCGTCTGCGACCGCGGGGCGATGGACATTTCGGCCTACATGGAGCCTGAGGTGTGGGAGCAGATCACGAGGGCCGTGGGCACCTCCACACCCGAGTTGCGCGACCGCTATGATGCCGTGCTCCACCTGGTGTCGGCTGCCGATGGTGCCGAGCAGTACTACACGACGGCTAACAACGCCCAGCGCTATGAGCAGATGAACGAGGAGGGTCTGCGCATCGCTCGCGGACTGGACAAGAAGGTGATTCACGCCTGGACGGGCCATCCCCATCTGCGCGTCATCAACAACCACGACGACTTCGAATGCAAGATGCAGCGTGTCATCAAGGAGATCTCCAATGTGCTCGGACTGCCCCAGCCCATCGTCAAGGAGCGCAAGTACATCGTTGAACTCACAGGCACGCTGCCCGAGGACAGCATCGAGAGCGAGATCACGCAGACCTACCTGCAGGGCGAGCCCGATGCCGAGATCCGCCTGCGCAAGCGCTCCTGGGGCCGCAAGTTCGTCTATGTGCACACCACGAAGAAGAAGACCTCTGAGAACGAGGAACTGGTCACCGAGCGACAGATCAACCTGAGCCTCTACGAGATGATGCTCGGCCTGGCCGATCCGGGCCGACAGACCATCCACAAGCGTCGCAACAGTTTCATCTGGCGGGGGCAGTACTTCGAGGTGGACACCTATCTGGACCAGTTGCAGGGTCTCGTCATCCTCGAGACCAAGGGCATCGCCGAGGGCGAGCCGGTGAAGTTTCCGCCCTTCCTACAGGTCATCAAAGACGTGACCGGCGACGAGAACTACTACAACTATACGCTGGCAAGGAAAAAATAAAGGCGAAGATGATGCGTAATTCATAAATAATTAGTAACTTTGCACGCTGAAATCGTAAACAGACTAAAAAAGAAATGATACTCGAAAAGATAAACGACCTGCTGCAGCAGGTGGACGCACTGAAGGCGAAGAACGCCGAGGAAGTGGAGCAGTTGCGACTGAAATACCTCAGCAAGAAGGGCGAACTGACGGAACTGATGAACGACTTCCGCAACGTGCCTGCCGAACAGAAGAAAGAGGTGGGCATGAAGATCAACGAACTCAAACAGCGCATCACTGACCGCATCAACCTGCTGCGCGAACAGACCGCCACACAGGACACCGCCGAGGAGTCTGTCGACCTGACGCGCACGCCCTACCCCATCCGGCTGGGCACACGCCACCCGCTGACCATCGTCACCAATGAGATCATCGACATCTTCAGCCGCATGGGCTTCGTGCTGGCCGACGGTCCCGAGGTGGAGGACGACCTCCACGTGTTCACCAAGATGAACTTCGCTGCCGACCATCCTGCCCGCGACATGCAGGACACCTTCTTCGTCTCGCAGCATCCCAACGACGTGACGAAGAACATCCTGCTCCGCTCCCACACCAGTAGCGTTCAGGCCCGCGTGATGGAGCAGATGCACACCGAGGACGGAAAACTCACGGCCCCCATCCGCGTCATCTGTCCGGGCCGCGTCTACCGCAACGAGGCCATCACGGCCCGCGCCCACTGCTTCTTCCACCAGGTGGAGGGTCTCTACATCGACAAGAACGTATCGTTCACCGACCTGAAGCAGGTGCTGCTGTCGTTTGCCCGCGAGATGTTCGGTGCCGACACCAAGATCCGCCTGCGTCCCTCCTACTTCCCCTTCACCGAACCGTCGGCCGAGATGGACATCTCGTGCTTCATCTGCGGCGGCGAGGGCTGCGGCTTCTGCAAGCACACTGGCTGGGTGGAGATTCTGGG
>JAFUST010000068.1 GCA_017467535.1 Prevotella sp.
GAAGTCGACGCTGGCGGGGAAGATGCCCTTCTTGTCCTTACCCTCCGACTCGCCGTAGAGTTGCTTCCACCACTCGCTGACGAAGTGCAGTTTGGGCTGATAGTTCACCATGATCTCGATCTTCTTGCCGCTCTGGTAGAGACCGTTGCGCACAGCGGCATACTGGGCTGCGGGATTCTCGGCGAAGGGCACGTCCTCGGCGCACTGCTTCTCCATCGTCTGGGCACCCTCGACCAGGGCCTTGATGTCGAAACCGGCACAGGCAATGGGCAGCAGGCCCACCGGCGTGAGCACCGAGAAGCGACCACCCACGTTGTCGGGTATAATGAAAGAGGTGTAGCCCTCCTTGTCGGCACAGGTGCGGGCAGCACCGCGCTTGGCGTCGGTCACGGCCACGATCACCTTGCGGGCCTCCTCCTTGCCACGCTGGGCCTCGCACTGCTTCTTCAGCAGACGGAAGGTCAGGGCGGTCTCGGTGGTGGTGCCCGACTTGGAGATATTGATCACGCCGAACTTCTTGTCCTTCAGATATTCTGTCATCTCAAAGAGATAGTCCTCGCCGATGTTGTTGCCGGCAAAGAGGATGGTGGGGTTCTTACCGTCCTGGATGAGCCAGCCGAAGGTGTTGCCCAGGGCTTCGATCACGGCACGGGCACCCAGATAGGAACCGCCGATGCCGGCCACCACCACCACCTCACAGTTCTGGCGAAGCACGTTGGCGCAGGCCTGGAGTTCGTCGAGGAAGGCGGGTGTGATAGAGGAGGGCAGATGCAGCCATCCGAGGAAATCGTTACCGGGGCAAGTGCCGTTCTCCAGTGCTTTCTGTGCAGCCTTCACCTGAGGCTCGAAGGCTGCCACAGCACCTTCTGCCAGGAAGCAGGAGGCTTTCGTGATGTCAAGACTAATGTTCTTCATTGTTTCGCAAAAATATTGTTTGTTAGGTTTGTTTTCGTTAAAGACCCTGCAAAGTTACGAAATAAGTGAGAGAAAAAGAAAGAAAAATCGAAAAAAATGATTATCTTTGCAAGCGATAAGATACGAATTTGTAAGATGAAGCAGGTAAACATAGCCATTTTTGTGTCAGGAAGCGGCACAAACTGTGAGAATATCATCCGCTACTTCGCCCCGTCGGAGCAGGTGGCGACGGCACTGGTGGTCAGCAACAAGCCCGATGCCCCTGCCCTGGAGAAGGCAGCGCGGCTACACGTGCCGACGGCAGTGGTCAGCAAGGCCGAGTTGAACGATGCCCAGGTGATGCTGCCTCTGCTGAAGCAGTATGCCGTCGACTTTATCGTGCTGGCCGGCTTCCTGCCGCTGATACCCGACTTCCTGATAGCGGCCTATCCGCACCGCATGGTCAACATCCACCCCTCGCTGCTGCCCAAGTATGGCGGCAAGGGCATGTGGGGGCACCATGTGCACGAGGCAGTGAAGGCGGCTGGCGAGACGGAGACCGGCATGACGGTGCACTGGGTGACGCCTGTCTGCGACGGTGGCGACATCATCGTGCAGTATCGGGTGGCCCTGTCGCCCAGCGATACGCCTGACGACATCGCCGAGAAGGAGCACCAACTGGAGATGGCGTATTTCCCAAAGGTCATCGAGCAGTTGCTGAACGACTTATAATGAAATAAAAAAGAAAGGAGGAACGGATATGGCAGACGACGATGTGCTGATACCGTGGTATACGCCAGGGGAACACTTTGAGGACATTCATGGCACGCACAGATACTCAGAGCGTTACTATCAGATGTATGCCGAGGAACATGATCCCAACCGCAAACCGAAGGAAAAGCCGAAACCGCCTGTGGTCAAGGCACCTGAGAAGGAACTGCGGCGCATTGTGGACAGGCATGTGCCTGACTTCGGATGGGCTGCCAACGTGTTCCCCAAGATGGAGCATGCCGAGATTGCCGCTACGGCTCGTCTGGCCTTGCGTGGCGAGAGGGATTTCGTGCTGAGCGACCCTGGGGCAACAGACATGCTGCGGCCCTGGTTCGTCAAAAGCCGTCAGCAGGGGCTCGCCAGTGTGGCTTTCGTCATGAAGTATCGACTGAATGTGAGGGGCCTGTGGACCGACGGTGAGGAGTCGGCCGTGCTGTGCTGGTACAAGTCGGGCGGCGTCAGCAAACTCACCATCCAGGCCGCTGGCGGAAAACTGCAGTATCAGGAGCAGCCGCTGGCCGTGACGGCCCTGAAGGAACCTGTGTTTCAGGACAACCTGCAGGCTTTCCGCGAGGCGCTGCTCGACATTGCGACGGTGGCTTACGGCGACTGGTGGCATCAACTCTTT
Source organism: Prevotella sp. (assembly GCA_017467535.1). GTDB lineage: Bacteria > Bacteroidota > Bacteroidia > Bacteroidales > Bacteroidaceae > Prevotella. The sequence goes on from JAFUST010000068.1 coordinate 2,294, forward strand.
ATGGATGCCCTGCAGATCCTGGACTCCAAGCATTGCACCTACGATGAAGCGCATGAGGGCTTCTTCCTGCCAGAGCCTTACTATAAGTATCTGCTGGCTGTGCGCAAGACTCGGCTGGGAGCCGGCATGGGCTCGTGGCACGACCTGCCTGTCAGTGGTTCGGCCGAATTTCGCATCGCCACCCATCAGTTGGAATACGAGAAGTGTCTGGCGCTGCTCTATGCTGTGAATAACTGTTAGTATCAATGACGCCTATGGACTATCAACTCTTCCCTATTAGGAAATCTGACCTGGACAAGACGGTCTACCTGCTGGTAAAGGCGGCCGTGCTGACTCACTCTGTCGAAGTGACGTCGGCCTATTACCCTGAGTTCCCTGAGGAGGCGGCACTCGGACTGAAGCAACTGTTCTTCAACCATGTCGAACAGCGTTGCTATCTTGTCTTCCCCTCGTGCCACAGGCAGTTCAGACTCTTTCCGCCGGAGGTCACTCAGCATCGCGCCTTGATAGCCGTCTATCAGAAGGATGGACACGGGTTGTCTGGCTTCTACACGCTGGACATTCTCCAAGATGGTTTGTGCTGGCACGATTGGAGGTCGGCCGATGTTCCTGCGCCAGTGTTTCACAATAACACCTATGAACTGCACCAGGCCATACGGCAGGTGACACAGATGCTGGAGGCGCGTGGGGTGGCTTCAAGCGAATGGTATGGCCGTCTGCTCTCTGCGGAGCATATCCTGGAAAGCGGAGGCGACAAGATGCATATCCTCCACAATGGCGGCCTCTATGATCATGCTTCCCTTCGGCAGTTCCTGCAGCAACGTGGACTTGCCGATGCTCAGGTGGAAGAGGTTCTCGACGAATGGCTGTCGCAGTTGGAGCAGTATGCCATGTATGCCGTCAGCGTCTCCCGCCTGATAGACAGAAGAGCAAACTATATTTATCGGAAAGAATGAATCGAACAGACAACAACTGGCCCGTTATTCGGCGTGTCGCCCTCTATACCTTGAGTATCCTGGCAATCGTGCTAATAGGCACCTGGCTCGTCTATCTCTACAAGGGGACGGCGGTCTTCATCGGTGGTGGCGTCATCGGCGTGATCACCTATCAGGTGATGCGCCTGTCTGCTGACTATGAGCATCTGCATCCTGACTGGTTTCGGCGTTGCCTGCTGTTCTTCGCCATTTTCGCCATCTGGGGCTTCCTGTTTCTGGGGCGGTGGCTGGTAAAGGTTGTCTATAGCCTGACCGATGGCGTCATAGGGGCTGGCTATATGTTCCTGATAGTGACCGTGCTGATGGCCGCCCTCTTCTTCTGGGCATTGCGAGGAAGGCGCAGGGCTGACAGCGAGAAGGCGGCACGCCCGTATTCGTTCCTGATCGTGTTGTCGATTGTCATCTTGCTCGGCCAGGCATTGGGCTCCATTGTCGCTGGCAGGGACATTGACAATCAAATCTGGCAGCAGAGTCTGCAATCGTCCATTGTTTCACACCATCTGTTATCGCTATGAGTCAAATAGACAATGATCTCCTGCCGCTGTGGTACAAGGAAGAAAAGTACCCGCTGTTTCCCATCCGTCGCGCCGATGCGGATATGCTGCTGTTTAACTGCGTGTGGGATGTGGCAATCGCTTATGATTATGTTAATTTCTTCAGTTCTGTCACCACTCCCAATTTTCGTTTAAAGGATATTAAACTGGAAGACATCAGCCTCCTGCTGGTATTCCCTGGTGACGATCCTACGAACAGTTATGTGCCGCCCATACTGGGAATGCCCTATTTTGTGGGCGTCTATGGGGTGGACTATGGTCCTTTTGATCTTGAGGAAGACGATCTCCCCAGCCTCTATTATTGTTTCCGTCCTGAATGGGCACTCGATGGCAGTGGGGACATCATCTATAACAATATTGGAGGCAGCGACAATGGCTTACCTTCCAACCCAGATAATTCTGCAGAACTGCAGCAGGCCATCCGACGGCTCCTGGATTTCCTCCGCGAGCATCCTGCTGACACTGGCTCTTGGGTAGAGCGCCTGAACCTGTCGCTCCGGATGTTGGCGAAACAGGCCAATCCGTTTCACATCTTGCACAATGCCGGTCTCTATGACATCGATGCGCTGTGGACGCTTCTGCTGCAGGCAGGACTGGCTGGGAAAGAGTTGCTGGCGGTAAGTACCCTCGTGACCAGGCAACTCCATCGCTATGCGATGCGGGTGGTGAATGTTGACAATCCGTATAGAAGAAAACAATGAACAAAAAGACTCCGATGAACCAGTGCCCATCGGAGTCTTTCTTATCTGATAAATGGTGTGCTTGCTTATGCTTCTGCTTCAGGCTCTGCAGCACGGAAGTTCTCCAAGTCCTCTGCCTTGAAGGCTTTGATGTAGGCCGACTTGCCGATGATGTCCTCAGCAGCCATGCGGACATATACGTTAGCAGACTTCTCGAAGAGATTGGGGGCCTTAGTGGCATCGCGAAGAATCAGAAGCGACATCACAATCTCTGCAGTCATATCGTAGAGACGACGTGCGAGGAAGTCCTGGGCATCCTGATTCTCAAGAGCCTTCACATTGGCTATAGCCTCCTCATAGACGGGGACAAACTCCCCAACGCAAGCCTTCAAACTCTTCAAACTGTCGCTGACCTCAAGTCCTGCGAGCATCTCCTTGATGTTGCTGAGCATCGTGCCATTGCTAATGTAGCGGATGGCAGCAACGACCTGCAACTGGGTGGTACCCTCGTAGATAGAGAAGATACGGGCGTCGCGATAGAGGCGCTGGCTCTTGTACTCCATGATGAAGCCCGAACCACCGTGAATCGAGATGGCGTCGTAGGCGTTCTGGTTGGCATACTCGGAGTTCATACCCTTGGCCAGCGGCGTGAAGGCATCGGCCAGACGCTGGTACTTCTTCAGTTCCTGCTTCTCCTCGGGCGTCAACTTACGGTCGCGCTCGATGTCCTCCAGACACTTGTAGATGTCGACGTAGCAGGCTGTCTGGTAGAGCAGCGAGCGGCCGGCGTCGAGTTTGGCCTTCATGCGGGCCAGCATGTCGTAGACAGCGGTGAAGTTGATGATCTTGTCGCCAAACTGCTGGCGCTCCTTGGCGTAGGCCAGTCCCTCGTTGTAGGCCTCCTGAGAGAGACCGACGCTCTGAGCGGCAATGCCCAGACGGGCACCGTTCATCAGGGCCATCACATACTTGATGAGGCCCATGCGGGTGCTGCCGCAGAGTTCGGCCTTCGCGTTCTTGTAGGTCAACTCGCAGGTGGGCGAGCCGTGGATGCCGAGTTTGTGCTCGATGTGGCGCACGTCGACACCGCCCTGACGCTTGTCGTAGATGAACATCGACAGGCCGCGGCCGTCCTTCGTGCCCTCCTCAGAGCGGGCCAGCACGAGGTGGATGTCGGAGTCGCCGTTGGTGATGAAGCGCTTCACGCCGTTCAGGCGCCAGCAATGCTCCTTCTCTTCGTAGGTGGCATTCAGCATCACGCGCTGCAGGTCGCTACCAGCATCGGGCTCGGTCAGGTCCATCGACATGCCCTCACACTGACAGAC
>JAFUST010000069.1 GCA_017467535.1 Prevotella sp.
AAAACGTCCTTTCGAGACTGGGCGTACAACTGCCCTCAGGTCTCGTTCCATCGATGTTGTTTTAACGTGCCCACCCTCTCATGAGCAGGCATTTCGGGTGCAAAGATAAACATAATTTCTGAATCGCCAAAGAATTTTAAGGAAAAATGCACATTTTTTTGGTATTTCGTTCGGTTTGCACTATCTTTGCACCGTGAAAAAAGCAATGAATGACAATGAACATCAAAGAACTATACCGGCTGTACCAACAGCACCCGTGCATCACCACCGACTCGCGCAACTGCCCCGAGGGAAGCATCTTCCTGGCCCTGAAGGGCGACAAGTTCGACGGAAACCAGTTTGCCCTGCAGGCCCTGGAGAAGGGCTGCGCCTACGCGATTGTTGACAGTGAAGAGTTTGCCACCGACCATGAGGAAAGCGCAACATCTACGGCGGCAGCAAACTATGCACTATTATCTATTAACTCTAAACTGATAAGAGTAAAAGACACGCTGCAGACCCTGAAGGACCTGGCACGCGAGCACCGCCGCCAGTTCGACATACCCGTCATCGGCATTACCGGCACCAACGGCAAGACCACGACCAAGGAACTGATCAAGGCCGTGCTCAGCGAGAAGTACAACGTGCTGGCCACGGAGGGCAACTTCAACACCGACGTGGGCGTGCCCAAGACGCTGCTGCGACTGACGAAGGAGCACGAGATAGCCATCATTGAGATGGGGGCCAGCCACCCCGGCGACATCAAGACGCTGGTGGAGACGGCCGAACCCACGTGCGGCCTGATCACCAACGTGGGCCATGCCCACCTGCAGGGCTTCGGCTCGTTCGAGGGCGTGGTGAAGACGAAGGGCGAACTCTACGACTACCTGCGCAGCCGTGAGGACGGTCTGGTGTTCATCAATGCCGACAATGACTATCTGGTGGATATGCTGACCGACGAGATGTGGTGCACGCCCTACTCCACCGACCCCGAGAAGCAGTACTCGTGCATCTCGGGCGAAGTCATCGCCTGCGACCCGCTGCTGAAATTCCGCTGGCGCAAGCCGCTGGCCGAACTGGAGGAGACGGGGGCCTCGCAGAAGTGGCACAAGGTGCAGACCCATCTCATCGGGGCGTACAACATAGACAACCTGCTGGCCGCCATCGCCGTGGGCATCAACTTCGGCGTGGACCGCAAGCAGATATGCCATGCGCTGGAGAACTACGTGCCCACGAACAGCCGCTCGCAACTCATGGAGACGGCCACCAACCGCCTGATCGTGGATGCCTATAACGCCAACCCGTCGAGCATGGCGGCCGCACTGGAGAACTTCCAGATGGTGGAGACACGCGACGGCGAGACGAAGATGGCCATACTGGGCGATATGCGCGAACTGGGCGAGGCCAGCGAGGAGGAGCACCAGAAGACGGTGGACCTGCTGGCCGCCACGGGCATGGAGAATGTGTGGCTGGTGGGCGAGGAGTTTGGCAAGACCCGCAGCGACTACCGCAAGTTCCACGATGTGGACGAGGTGAAGGCGGAGATAGAAAAGACTCATCCCGCCGGACACCTTATATTAATAAAGGGCTCCAACGGGACGAAACTCTTCCAGTTGCCAGAACTGCTATAGCGGCTCTACAGCGACAGATATTTTCTACGCAAGCGCGTGCTCTTCTTTTCCAGAGTGCGCGTTTGCTTTTCCGGCCGCCACTTGGGAAACACGTTCTTCGGCGTGTACTGCTTGGCCTCCTCGTCGGTCATGATGGTCTCCACCGTGTTGCGCTCATCGTTGCACACAAGCGTCAGCACATTGGTCTTCGGCGAGATGATCCGCCCCTGCAGGTCGCGGGTGTTATACTCCTTGAAGTAACTGTTCACCGTCCGCATACCGCGGTCGTCGAAGCGTGTAGGCAGGAGTTTCTCCGGCGTCTCCAGCGTTGTGTTCAGCCAGACGCAGCGGGGATTGGTGTGCCATCCGCGAGCCAGGTGATAGGTAGACACGTCGTTGCGGATGGTGCAGTGGTCGAAGACGTAGCCCCACTGTGTCGTGGAGGTACGCGGTGCCACGATGACGTCGGAACCGTGACCATCAGCGTTGCGCTTCTCGGTCACAATCAGGCAACGGTTGAAATAGACGTCGCCAGCACCGCAGATGAAGTCCACCGTGCCATGAATCTCGCTGTCCTCGAAGTAGTGGTAGCACTCTTCGCTGTGACTATAGTAGGTGTCCTGATACGACAGCATCCGCACACGCTTGAAGATGGTGTAGTTGCCCTTGTCCTGCCAGCAGACGGCTCGTCCGGCTGCACCGGAGTGATAATAGTCGAGCGCATTCTGCAGCGTCAGGTCCTGCACGTAGGTGCCGAAGCCGCGGTTGAGCAGCGTGGCGGTCTTGCCGATGCCTTCGTTCTCCACCTTGGGCGCATTGACGATGATAGTACCCTCCATGCTCTGACCAATCAGGGCAATGTTGTGGCCCAGGATCGGAGTCAAGGCCTGTTCGCCCAGGTCGTAGACGCCATCGGGGATAAACACATACAAACGCTTGGAGGCCGAATCGGCATTCTGTACGTTTGCCTTGTCGAGGGCTTCCAGCAGACTCTTGGCGTTGCCGGCCTCAACCACAATCTGTGCTTGCGAATAAGAACCGGCAAGCAGCAGCAGGGATAATATGATTTGTCTTAGGTACTTCATAACATAAACGGCTACAAAGGTAGTACTTTTTCGTTAGCCTTGCAAATTTTTAGGAAAAAACTTGCAGAATCTCAGAAAAATGTTGTACCTTTGCACCCGCTTACGAGCAATCGGGATGTAGCGCAGTTGGTAGCGCACTACGTTCGGGACGTAGGGGTCGGGCGTTCGAGTCGCCTCATCCCGACAGAAAGCGACAATCGGAGATTTTCGGTTGTCGCTTTTTTCTATGATCGCATTATTCCGAATAGTCGACATACGGCTCCAGGCGGCTGATGGCCTCTGGAGGGAAATCGCGGAGCATCTTGAGTTCTGAGAGACTGTGCAGTGGACCGTCCAGGCGGCGATGGTCCACGATGGCCTTCGCCTGATAGAAGTTGATGTAGGGGTGACGCTTCAGTTGGTTGAGCGACAGGCGGTTGACAAGGAGTTTCTGCGGATGGGCATCGCTGACGGTGAAGTACTGCTTGGACTCCTGCGGGAAATCCTCTATCTCGTCGAGTTGGTCGACGCTGACATAACCACCCAGTCGTGTCCGATAATCTGCAATGCGGCGGGCAAAGTAACTGCCGATGCCGGGGACTGTCTTGTAGACAGTGGTGTCGCCAGCATTCAGGTCGACCGTCTCACCAGGGGCTATCTTCGCGGAATAACGCGGGGCAGGGCGCAGGGTGTCTGGGGCCTGCTCTTGCTGCTCTTTTTGCTCTTTGGTGTCAACCAGCGTGGCGGCCGGCAAATAGTCGGCAGAGATATGGATATAGGGTTCCAGTTCCCGATACTGCTTGACGGTGAGACCATAGAGACGGGCAAAATCCTCCTTCTTGCGATAGACGCCACCGGCAGCCCTGTACTTATAGATGTTGCGCACCTGCCAAGGTTGCAGTCCCAAACGCAGCAACTGGGTACTGTCGGCGATGTTGGGATCGAAGGGGAAACGCTCTGGTGCGGCGGTCTCCGTCTGATAATAGAGGGGAGATCGCTCTCCGAGGGAATCGGCTGTTTGCGCTGTGATGCTATCCGTGGGCACTGGCATACCAGCATTCCGGGACTGGGGGGCATCGAAGAAGTACAGGGCTGCAAAGATAGCCACCAGCAGCACAAGCAATACCAGCAACACCCGCCGGTCGCTCTTGCGCAGACTCAATGCCGACCACCAGTTCATATCACGCCAAACTCATGGAGGAAGATGAGCAGGATGCAGAGTGGACAGACATAGCGGATGGCAAAGAGATAGACGCCAAACAGCCGGCCACGCAAGGTGCCGCCATTGGTGAACTCGTCCTTGACGACCGCACGGGGCACATACCAGCCCAGGAACAGGCAGGTGAGGAAGCCACCCACAGGCAGGAATATCTGACCTGTGAGGAAGTCGAACCAGTTGAACATCGACGTGTCGCCAAACATCAGCCACGAGCGGGTGTCGCCATACGACAGGGCACAGCCGATGCCGAAGAAGGCACAAAGGGCCGTGACCCATGCAGCACCCTTGTTGCGCGAGATGTTAAACTCCTCGTGGAAGAAGGCCGTGCTGACCTCATGGAGCGACATCAGTGACGTAAGGGCTGCCAGTGACAGGAGGGCGTAGAAGAGCAGGGCCACCACCTCACCGAGCCACGGCATACCGGCAAAGGCCTGCTGGAACACGTTGGGCAGGGTGATGAATACCAGACCCGGTCCGCAATACTGGCGGACCACATTGGGATCGGTGCTCGACAGCAGTTCGGTGGCTTGCGGATAGATGGAGAAGAAGGCGGGGAAGATCATGAGGCCCGCCAGGATGGCAATGAGGGTGTCGATGGAGACGATCTGCACGGCCGACTTCGTCAGGTGGGTGTCGCGCTTGAAATAACTGGCATAGGTGCACAGGCAACCCATGCCGAGGCTGAGCGAATAGAACGCCTGCCCCAGGGCTCCCAGCAGCACATCGCTGTTGACGGAGGAGAAGTCGGGACGGAACAGGAAACTGATGCCCCTGCCAGCATTGGGCAACAGGCACGAGGCCACGGCGATGACGATGAGGAGGATGAAGAGCAGGGGCATCATGAGTTTGGAAGCGCGCTCGATGCCTTTCTCCACACCCCGTGAGATGATGAAGTGACAAATCAGAATGAACACCAGCATCCACACCACGGGCTTCCAAGGGTGAGACGAGAACGACTCGAAATAGGTGCGGATATAGTCGGCATCACCATGCAGATGGCCCGCCACCGAGGCATAGATATACTGCAGGCACCAGCCGGAAACCACCACATAGTAACTGGTGATGAGGAAACCGGTGAAGACGCCGAAGTAGCCAATCAGTCGCCACGGCGTGCCGTTGGCCAGTTTGGAATAGGCGCGGGCCGTGTTAGCCTGAGCGCGACGGCCGATGATAAATTCGTTGAGCATGCAGGGGATGCCCAGCAAGACGACACACGCAATATAAATAAGGATAAAAGCGGCACCGCCGTTCTGCCCCGTCATATAGGGGAATCGCCACACGTTGCCCAGTCCTACGGCCGAGCCCGCCGTGGCCAGGATGATGCCCAGTTTAGTTCCGAAGTTAGCCCTGTTGGATTGATTCATCTTCTTCTGGTTTTACATATCTGTTCTTATTTCGCTTGCAAAATTATAAAATATTTCGTACTTTTGCACGCAAATTGTGAAAGAATTATGAGATTTGCCTTACATTTCATCAAAAAATACCCCTTTTCGTTGCTCTGCATCGCGCTGATCTGGTATCTCAGCATCTGGTTTATGCCGCCCGAGGAGATGGAACTGCCCAGCATCAACTTCCTGGACAAATGGACTCATCTGGTGATGTATGGGGGCACTTGCTCGGTCATCTGGATAGAGTATCTGCGACAGCACAGGACACTCGACGGGGAGAGACTGTTCTTCTGGGCGTGGCTGATGCCAACACTGATGGGGGGCCTCATCGAACTGGTGCAGGCCTACTGCACGGAGACACGGTCGGGCGAATGGCTCGACTGGCTGGCCGACGGCGTGGGCGTGACAATAGCCACGGGGATAGGATTGGTGATTCACAAATTGTGGAAGAGACGTTAGGCTTCGCTCTTCCACAATTTATAGGGATTCTTTCTGAGATGACTATTATAATAGCGGTGGTCGCCAGTCACCTCCTTGTCAATGAAATCAGGCTTTTCGTAAGGTTCATCGGGTGAGGAGAGTTCCACTTCGGCCATCACCAAGCCCTCATTGTCGCCATAGAACTCATCGACCTCGAAGGTATGCGGACCACTGGTCACAAGATAGCGGGTCTTATCGATGACACCCGGTTCACACAACTGGAACAAGTGGGCGGCTTCAACAAGGGTAATCTCCTTCTCGAACTCATAGCGGCTCAGGCCTCCGTCAGCCGACGGCCCCTTGATGGTCAGGAAAGCCTGCTCGTCACGGATGCGGACACGCACCGTTCGGCCCTGTCCGCTACAGATGTAGCCTTGCTTGATGTGGTAACTCTTGTGTGCGCGACGTTTGTAGTCATCGCCGCGCACCAAGAATTTCCGCTCAATCTCCATGCCACTCATAGTGCTTAGCCGTTGTAGATGGAGTACACCAGATAGAGCAAACCCAAAAGGATTAGCACGCCGAAGATCCAGTTCACCACGTTGCGTCCCTTCTGTTCCTCCTTCTCCGCGTAAGCCTTCTGTTTGGCGTTGAGTTTCTTCTCTTTTTCTTTCTTTGCCATAGTTGTATTTGTTTTTTAATGAATGATGATTCGATTAATCTTCACCTTCCGACGGGAACTCCATCAGGTAGGCCTTGATGAAACCATCGATCTTACCGTTCATCACGCCGTCCACATCACTCGTCTGGTAGTTGGTGCGATGGTCTTTTACACGCTTATCGTCGAAAACATACGAGCGAATCTGACTGCCCCACTCTATCTTCTTCTTGCCCGCCTCGATCTTAGCCTGCGCCTCCATGCGCTTCTTCATGGCACGGTCGTAGAGTTGCGAGCGGAGCAGGGCCATGGCGCGCTCCTTGTTCTTCGGCTGGTCGCGCGTCTCGGTGTTCTCGATCAGGATCTCTTCCTCCTCGCCCGTGTCGGGATCGGTGTACCAGTAACGTAGACGGACGCCCGACTCCACCTTGTTGACGTTCTGACCACCGGCGCCACTGCTTCGGAAGGTGTCCCACGAGAGTTTGGCCGGGTCTACATAGACCTCGATGGTATCGTCGACCAAGGGGGTGACAAAGACGGAGGCGAACGACGTCATGCGCTTGCCCTGGGCATTGAAGGGGCTGACACGCACCAGACGGTGCACGCCGTTCTCGCTCTTCAGGTAGCCGTAGGCATACTCGCCACCCTCTATCTGCATCGTGACGCTCTTGATGCCCGCCTCGTCGCCATCGAGGAGGTTGGCAATGGTCACCTTGTAGCCGTGAGCCTCGGCCCACCGCATATACATTCGCATCAGCATCGACGCCCAGTCCTGCGCCTCGGTACCGCCGGCACCGCTGTTGATCTTCAGCACGCAGTCCATCGGGTCCTCCTTCTGGCGCAGCATGTTCATCAGTTCAAGGGCCTCGATAGCCTCGACGGCCAGCCGGTAGTCCTCGTCCACCTCCTGTTCGGTGACCATCTCGTCCTTAAAGAAATCGAAGGCCAGTTGCAGTTCGTCGGCCTTGGTGCGCACGTCGTTGTAGCCGTCAATCCATTTCTTGATGCCCTTCACCTTCTTCATCTGCGCCTCGGCGCGCTTGGCATCTTCCCAGAAGTCGGGGGCCTGCGTGCGCAGTTCCTCCTCCTCATACTCCATCTGCTTCTGGTCGATCTTGAGGTAATGAAACAGTTTGTCGGCTCTTTCTAATATGTCTTTTAATTGGTCTTGGGTAATCATAAATTACTCTTCGTACATTTTATCTATCTGTTGCTTGAAGTTCTCGTTGAGCACGCGACGCTTGATCTTGAGCGTATTGGTCAGTTCGCCGCGCTCCATGGAGAACGGACGGGACAGCAGCGTGAAGCGCTTCACCTGCTCGTAGTGAGCCAACTGCTGCTGCAGGGTCTCGATGCGATCCATGAGCATCTGGATGATGCGCTTGTCGTTACAGAGGTCCTCGCGGCTGTTGAAGGCGATGTTGTTCTGACGGGCGTAGGCCTCGAGCAACTTATACTCCGGCACGATGAGGGCCGAGACGAACTTGCGCTGGTCGGCGATGACGGCTATCTGGTCGATATACTTGTCGACCAGCAGTTTCGACTCAATCATCTGCGGGGCAATATACTTGCCGTTGCTGGTCTTGAAGAGGTCCTTGATGCGATCTTTCAGGAAGAGTTCGCCGTCCTTGATGTAGCCGGAGTCGCCCGTGCGGAAGTAGCCGTCGGCGGTGAACGACTGGCGGGTGATGTCGTCGCGGTTGTAGTAGCCTCGCGTGATGGTGGGGCCCTTGAGCAGTATCTCGCCCTCTTCGCTGATCTTGATGTCCACGCCATTGATGGGATGTCCCACGGAACCGATCTGATAGGGCTGCCCCAGATGGTCGCAGGTCACGGTGGCCAGACTCTCGGTGAGGCCATAGCCCACGATCATGTTAAGGCCGATGGTATGCACAAACTCCTCCACATGGGCCGACACCGTGGCGCCTGCCGTGGGGAAGAAATGGGCGTTCTCAAGGCCCAGTTCCTTGCGGACGAGCGAGAAGACGGTCTTGTTGAGCACCTCGTACTCCAGATGCAGGGCCATGGGGGGCTGTTTGCCGGCAGCCACATAGTCGATGTTGTGCTTGCGGCCCACCTCGAGCGCATGCTTGAAAAGGGTGCGCTGCACGGAACCGCTGCTCTCTATCTTCTCCTGCACGCCTTGGTAGACCTTCTCCCAGAAGCGGGGCACGCTCGACATACACGTGGGGTGCTGTTCGCGCATGGACTGCTGCACCTCCTGCGGATAGGTGTTCACGATGAGGCGGGCACCGACGGTGATGCACAGCAGGGCCCAGCCGCGCTCAAAGATATGGGTGAAGGGCAGGAAGTTCATCACACGGTCCTTATCGCTCACCGGCACGTCCTGATGGTTGGCCTCCATCGCGGCATGATACTGCCCCATGGAAAGGATCACGCCCTTCGAGTCGCCCGTGGTGCCGCTGGTATAGAGGATGTTGGCTATGTCGTCCATCGTGGCCTCCTGCTGGCGGCGCTCCACCTCCTGCTGGCGCGTTAGTCCTTCGCCCAGTTTGAGGAAGTCGGAGAACGACATCACGGTGGGGTCGCCCTCAGACAACTTGACGGCGGGGTCGTAGACGATGATGCGCTCCAGCGAGCGGCACGTGGGGAACACGCGGCGGGCCTTCTCATACTGGCCCTGCTCGCCCACAAAGAGGAACCGCACCTTGGCATCGTCGATCATAAACTGTATCTGCTGCTCGCTGCTGGTGGCATAGAAGGGAATGGTGGCAGCGCGGATGCCCCATGCGCCGAAGTCGGTGAAGAGATACTGCACCGAGTTCTGCGAGAAGATACCCACGTTCTCCTGCACGCCGACGCCCAAGGCCAGCATGGCATTGGACACCTGGCGCACGATGCCGGCAAACTGGTTCCAGGTGCACGACTTCCACTGCTTGCCTCCAAAGTTCTTGTAGATCAGTGCCTCGCGATCGCCGTAATGGGCTGCCACATCGAGCACCAAACGGGAAAGATGACTATTGATTTGCATGGTAGTACCCCTATTTTCTGATTGATGTTGCAAAAGTACGCAAAAAAAAAATAATGGCCAAATCTCTCGGCCATTATTTCTTGTTTACTATACGAAACTGATAACTCCCTGTTGCGCATCGGAGGTATCCTGACGCTGGGGCTCAGCGGGTTCGTTCTGCCCTCCGATACTGGAAAGTATCTCTCGGGTTCGCTTGTAGGTGGGCGTCGATTCAACTGCAGAGATGACATCGTCGTTGTCCAAATCCTCTGGGCTGAAGATATAGATGTTGGGGCGGCGCTTGTAGCGCTTGGCCGTGTCGCCCTCGCCATAGTAGTGGCCGCGGCGCTCTTCGCGCTTGGCGGCACGCTCCTGCTCCTCGGCCAGACGGTTCTGCTCCTCGCGCGTCTGCTGCATGGCCATGCGCTCCTCCATGCCGTCCACATTCTGCATGCCGAAGCCGGTGGCCAGGATGGTCACCTTCACCTTCTTGCCCAGTTCGGGGTCGATGGCGACACCCCACTTGATTTCGAAGTCGCCAAACTTGTCCATGAACTCGTGCACATAGTTCATCTCCTCCATCATGAAGTTGTCCTTCGAGTCCTTCTGGTGAGAGAACGAGATATTGAGCAGGATCTTCTTCGAGTTGAAGATATCGTTATCGTTGAGCAGCGGCGAGTTGAGAGCATCGTCGATGGCCTTCTTCACGCGGTCTTCGCCCTCGCCGTAGCCAGTAGACATAATGGCCACGCCACCGTCCTGGAGCACGGTCTTCACGTCGTTGAAGTCGAGGTTCATCGTGCCGTGCAGGGTGATGATCTCGGCTATCGACTTGGCGGCTACCGACAGCGTGTCGTCGGCCTTGCCGAAGGCATCGAGGAAGGAGAGGTCGGGATAGATCTCACGCAGACGCTCGTTATTGATGACGAGCAGGGCGTCGACGTGCTTGCCCATCTCTTCGACGCCGTCGAGGGCCTGGTCGATCTTCTTGTTGCCCTCGAAGCGGAAGGGGATGGTGACGATGCCCACGGTCAGGATGCCCATGTCTTTCGACACCCGTGCGATGACGGGGGCGGCACCAGTGCCCGTTCCACCGCCCATGCCTGCCGTGATGAAGGCCATGCGGGTGCCGTCGTTGAACATCCGTTTGATATCGTCGATGCTCTCCTCGGCGGCTGCACGGGCTTTGGCCGGGCGGTTGCCGGCACCGAGGCCTTCGCTGCCTAACTGGAGTTTGATGGGCACGGGCGAGTCGTTGAGTGCCTGATTATCAGTATTGCAGACTACGAAGGTCACATCGTGGATGCCTTCACGGTACATATGGTTTACGGCATTGCCACCGCCACCGCCCACGCCGATGACCTTGATGATGCTGTGGTGCTCTTCGGGTACACCGAAGTCAAGTATTTCGTTATTATCCAACATATTCTTCTACGTTTTTATCGGTTTCAACTCATGTTTACTCTTCGCTGACGATATCCTTGCCGAACTTGGCGATATTCTTCTTCAGTTTATTGAACCAACTGTTCTCACGCTTGCGCTGACGCTCCTCTTCGGCCAGACGTTCCTCCTCTTCCTTGAGCAAGCGCTCCTGTTCCTGGCGCAGACGCTCCTCCTCTTCCTTCTGTTTGCGCTGAGCCTCGGCAGCCAGTTCTTCCTCCTGGGCGGTGCGGATGGTGCCCGTCTCCTTCTCGTAGGCCTGACGCGGCTTGCGGTCAGGGGCCTGCGCCGTGTTCTGCTCCTCGTTCTCAAAGAGGTTTCCGTTGGGATCAATGTAGTTACCTGCGCAGTTGATGTCGCCCTTGGCCAGCAGTCCCAGCACGGTGTTGAGCATTCCGTTGCGGGCCTTCACCTGATCGTTGCTGGAGTTGATGGTGGTGTTGACGAACTTGGCTACGCGTACCTTATCTATATGGGTATGGGTGATGAAGGCCTGCTCGATGTTCTTCATGTTCGAACCACCACCGGTGATAATCAGTCCGCCCAGCAACTTGTCGTAGTAGTCGGCAGGAATCTGATAGCGCACGTTCTCGATAATCTCCTCCATACGCCCCTCGACAATCTCGATGAACTTGCGGCTCTCCACCTGACGCTCCGAATCGATAGAGTACTTCAGGTTGGGGTCGATGTCGTTGTTGTCGGTATAGGCCGAGGCATACTTCAACTTCATCTGCTCGGCCTCGTTCTCTTCCATCTGCAGTGAAGCGATGTCTTTGGTCACATTGTTGGAACCCAGGGGAATGACAGCCAGGTGGCGCAGCACGTTCTTCCAGAAGACCGACACAGTAGTAGTGTCGGCTCCGATGTCGACCAAGGCGCAACCAGAGCGTTTCTCCGCCTCTGTCAGCACGGCATTGGCCAGTGCAAGGGGAGCCAGATACATGTCGGCCACTTTGATATTGGCCGTCTCGAAGCACTTATTGAGGTTCTGGAAGAAACTGGTTCGCTCGAGGATATTGAGGAAGTTGCCCTCCAACCGCGAGGCGCGAATGCCCACGGGATCCATCTGCAGTTGCGAGTCAACCCGATACTCCTGCTCAGCCACGTCGAGAATCTTCTGGTCGGGGTAATCAAGGTTCCAGTTGGCGTCCATCAGTTCCACGACCATCTCCTGCGTGATGATGCTATCGGCAGGCAGGTCTTTGACAATAGAGTTCTTGACACTACGAATGGACTGTCCACCCACGCCGACGAAGACCTGTGTGATGCGGGTCTTCAACTGTGCCTCCAGTTTCTTGACGATGCTCGTCAGACACTGGGCCGTCTTGTCAATGTTGTACACTACACCCTTGCGGATGAACGAGGACGAGTCTTCCCTGACCAGCGCCAGCACACTGATGCTGCCATCGGGCCTCTTCTGCCCGGCAATGCCCGTCACTTTCGATGAACCGAGTTCAATCGCTACGATAAAGTCTTTTACTTCTGCCATATATCTGTTGTTATTTTTTGTTTCGCTTGCATATAATCTGGTTATCGAACTCTACGCTGACCCGCGAATACTTGTTCCATCCAGCCACATTCAGGCCATAGAGGTAGAACTTGCGGAGCCGCTCCAGTTTCTTGGCGATGCGCGTAGGCTGGCCCAGATAGGCTATATGATTACCTACACGGGGCACCAATTCTACCGAACCGTCGCTCAGGATGTTCAACTGCACAATCTCGCTGCGCCAGAAGGAATCGGCTTGTATCTGATTGGCCATCGGAGCCAGCGAGTTCTTGGCATAGGCACGGCTGATGTGACCGGTAGCCACCAGCAGGTCACGAGTGTAGATGCCTATGGGCATGGGGTCGCCATGACTGTCCACATAGTAGTTCTCGCCCCGATCGTTAATGACATGAACCACTGGGACGCGTTGTTTGACCTCGACCATCACCACGCTGTCGAGCATCGTGTAGCACTCGGCTTTCTCGATGAGTTCCTTACCCTCCAGTGCACGCTCTATCTGTCCCAGGTCAATGCGGTCCATCGCAAGGCCTTCTGGGTTCAAGTTGTCGGTGGACAGCATGGTGCGCACCTCCGCTGGAGTCAAGAATCCGCCCAGCGAAGTCTCCTCGATGCTGACGCGGAGTTCGCGGCACACCTTGTCCTCGGCAGGTTTTGAAAGTGCCACAAAGGCAAACACCAAATAGGCTGCCAGTGCCAATGTACACAGGGTGGTGAGTATCGTCTTCCAGTTCATTCGGTTCGTCTGCAATTAAGAGGTTACATTCGTTCTTTCAGAATCTTCGTCATCTGGGGCACCTGGTTGTCCAAGTCGCCTGCACCCAGCACGATGAGCACATCAAACGAGCGGCTCTTTATCAGCGAAAGCACATCGTCCTTGCTGATCATCTGCTTCTCGACGCCAGGGGCCAGACGGTCGTAGATGAGTTGAGAGGTCACGCCCTCGATGGGTTGTTCGCGGGCAGGATATATCTCCGTCAGGATGACCTCATCCAACTGACTCAGCGCATCAGCGAAGTCGGAATAGAAGTCGCGGGTGCGGGTGTAGAGATGTGGCTGGAAGATGGCCGTAATGTGACGGTCTTTGTAGAGTTGGCGGATGCTGCGCGCACTCTGATAGATTTCCTTCGGGTGATGGGCATAGTCGCTGAGGAACACCAACTGGGATGTTTTGATCTTAAAGTCGAAACGGCGGTCTACACCTCCATAAGTCTGGATGCCATAGCGCAGTTCCTCGGCAGTGCAACCTGCCAACTGGGCCATGGCCATTGCGGCAACGGCATTCTCGATGTTGATGGGCACGGGCTGTCCCAACTGAACATTCTTGATATGCTCGATGGGCGACACAAAGTCGAAGGTGATCTCACCATTCTCTATCCGAATGTTCTCTGCATGGAAGTCGCCCTCATTCAGCGCATAATCATAGCGACGCACGCCATTCTGCAGGTGTTCTTTCATTTCAAGGTCACGATGGATGATCAGGGCCCCCTCTGGCTGGATGAGTTCTGTGTAGTGGCGAAAACTCTCCAGATAGGCTTCCTTCGTACCATAGATGTCCAGATGGTCAGGGTCAGTCGACGTGATGACCGTCATATAGGGCGTGAGCCAATGGAAGGAACGGTCGAACTCATCGGCCTCGATAACCACGAAGTCGGAGTCGGAGACTATATAGTTGGTGCCGTAGTTCTTGGTAATGCCGCCCAGGAAGGCGTTGCAGTCCAAATGACTCTGGTGCATGATGTGAGCACACATGCTCGATGTGGTGGTCTTGCCGTGGGTACCGGCCACGCAGAGCCCTTTCATCTGGCGGGTCAGAGTGCCAAGCACCTGGGCACGCTTCTGGATAGTGAAACCATGCTCACGGAAATACTGCATCTCCTTGTGCTCTTCAGGAATGGCCGGCGTATAGACCACCAGACACTGATCAGGGTTCTTGCAGGCATGGGGAATCTCATCGACATTTTCCTCGTAGTGGATGAGTGCACCCTCTTTCTCCAGACGGCGGGTCAACTCCGAGGGGGTCTTGTCGTAGCCTGCCACAACAAGGCCACAATGGATGAAGTAGCGCACCAATGCGCTCATACCGATGCCTCCGGCACCGACGAAATAGACGGCTCTGATATTCTTTGCTTCCATTATCTATCTGATGATTCTGCTAATTTCAATACTTCTTCGGCGATGATGCGGGCAGAGTCGGGCAGTCCCATCTTCAGCACGTTCTCGCTGAGTGACTTCAGTTTGGCGGCATCGCCAACGGTCTGGATGGCCAACGGGATGAGTTGCTGTTTGGCTTCGGCGTCCTTCACGTAAAGGGCAGCATCGCGGTTGACCAAGGCCAGGGCATTTTTCGTCTGGTGATCCTCAGCCACATTGGGACTGGGCACCAAAATGACAGGTTTGCCGATAAGGCAGAACTCACTGATGCTGCTGGCACCGGCACGGCTGATAACGAGATCGGCAGCCCGATAGGCAGCGGCCATATCTGCGATGAAATCACATACAACCAGGTTGTCGGGCTTCCCTTTTTCCTTCAAGTCTGCCGCTATCTGCTCACTATAGTATTTGCCGGTCTGCCAGATAAATTGTAGGCCCGACTGTTCAATCTCCTTCAGATACGCCATGACACTCTCGTTGATGGTGCGGGCTCCCAAACTGCCGCCCACCAGCAGCACGGTCTTCTTCTCCGGCGACAGGTCGAAGGCGGCAAGGGCTTCCTCACGGGTCACCTTCGACTGGAGTAGGGTCTGGCGTACGGGATTGCCTGTCATCATAATCTTTTCCTTGGGGAAGAAACGCTCCATGCCCTCATAAGCCACACATATCTTCGAGGCCTGCTTGGCCAGATTCTTGTTGGCCAGACCGGCATAACTGTTCTGTTCCTGAATCAGCGTGGGGATGCCCAGACTGTTGGCTGCTCCCAGGGCAGCGCTGCTGGCATAGCCGCCCACGCCCACAGCCACCTGCGGCTTGAATTCACGCAGTATCTTCTTGGCCATGCGCTTGCTCTTCAGATAGTCAAGTGCTACACCGATATTGGCGGGTTTCCACAGAGGACGGAAGAATCCGCGAATGGGCAAGCCTTTGATGTCGTAGCCGGCCTGGGGCACGCGTTGCATCTCCATACGGCCCTCGGCACCGACAAACAGTATCTTGGCTTCGGGGCGCAACTCACGGATAGCATTGGCTATTGAGACGGCGGGGAAGATATGGCCTCCGGTGCCGCCTCCACTGATGATGACTCGCAACTCTTCTTTCATTTCTCTTACTTTTTAACTGGTTCAACAGTCACCTCCTTACGCTTGGCACTACGGCTGACGCTCAGGATGGCACCGATATAGGCACAATTGACAATGGTAGAGGTTCCGCCCTTCGAGATGAGCGGGAGAGGCTGACCCGTCACAATGCCGAAGTCGACAGCCACGCACATATTGATGGCTGCCTGGAAGACCAGCAACAGGACGAGTCCCATCACGAGGAAGGCAGGGAAGTTGTTCTCACAACGGCCCGCTATGCGCGCTCCACGGAAAAGGAGGATGACATAGAGGAAGACCACGGCGATGGCACCAATGAGCCCCATCTCCTCGATGATGATGGCAAAGATAAAATCGGAGAACGCCTGCGGCAGATAGTCTCGCTCCAGCGAGTTGCCCGGTCCCTTGCCGACGATGCCCGACGAAGCAATGGCCAAGTTGGCATGTGTCACCTGGAAGTTGTCATCAGTCACCTTGTATTCTTCAGCGGGCACATTCTTCTTGGCATCCTTCTTTCCTGCAATTCTGTTTTTCCAAGTCCAGAAGCGATGGGTGAAGGTATCCCACAGCGTGCGGTCGCTCTTGCTGGTCTTAGCCTTCACCTCTACACCTGCAGCCTTGGCCTCTTCCAGTTGCTTACCTTCTCTGTCGAGAGAAGCCACTGAGAACACAAGCACCAGGAAGAGGGCACCCAACAGGACACAGACACCCGTCAACTTGCCCATCTGTTTCAGGGGCACACGACCGATGAACATCATGATGAACACGACCGCAAAGAGCAACAGAGCCGTGGACAGGTTTTCCATACCTATCAACACGACGGCAGGTACCACGAGGAAGAGCACATACTTCATGGCCAGCGGATCGGCCCCACTGCCATCCTCGCGCTGCATGGCACTCAGCACCTGAGCCGTGGCCAGCACCATGGTACCCTTGGCGATCTCTGAGGGCTGAAAAGTGAATCCCGGCAACTGTATGACGCGGTTGGCGCCATTGATGCTCTCACCTCCGATAAGCACCCAGAGGAGGGTGGCATAGGTGACTACCAGCATGATGGGCGTTATCAACTTGAAGTAACGACACGGAATATTCAGCGTGATGATGACAACCACCAAGCCCACCAGAATCATTGAGGTGTGATAGATCAAGGGGCCCATATAGTTATGAGTCTTGTATGTCAGCGTGCTCGAAGCGGAAAACACCTCGATGATGCTGATGATACAAAGGAAGAGGAACACAGTCCAGATACCTTTGTCGCCCTTGAACAGATTGCCAATCTTCTTTTCCATGTCTGTCTTTTTACAGATTTCTTACAAGTTCCTTGAACTGCTCGCCGCGGTCTTCCATGTTCTTGAACAGGTCGAACGAGGCGCAGCAGGGAGAGAGAAGCACCGTCTCGCCCGGCTTGGCCAGAGCATAGCAGGCCTCCACACACTCTCGCATCGAGTGGGTATCACGCACAGGAATACCCATTCCATCGAAGTTGTCGTGCAACTTCTGGTTGTCGGCTCCCAGATAGACCAGGGCCGAACACTTCTCGCGAATGAGCGGCTTGATGGGCTCATAGTCGTTGCCCTTGTCCTTGCCGCCCACGATGAGCACCACACGGGTCTTCATCGAGTCGAGGGCATACCAGCAGGCATCCACATTGGTGGCCTTCGAGTCGTTCACATAGTGGACGCCACGCACCGTTGCCACCTTCTCCAGACGATGCTCCACACCGGGGAAGTCGCCCAACGACTCGCGGATGACATCTTTCTTGATACCGGCGATATTACCGGCGATACCGGCTGCCAGCGAGTTATAGATATTGTGGCGGCCCGTCAGGCTTAGGGCCTCCTGCTCCATATTGAACGGCTCGGGCTGCTCGATGGTGTACTGCCCTTCCTCGATGTAGCCGATAGAGCCTTTCTCCTTCAGTTCAGAGAAAGGGTACTGGATGGCCTTGATGTCGTACTTCTTCAACTCCCGCTGGATGATGGGATCATCGTTCCAGTAGATAAAGGCATCCTGCGGCGTCTGGTTCTGGATGATGCGCATCTTGGCATCCACGTAGTTCTGCATCTCGAAGTTATAGCGGTCCAGATGGTCGGGCGTGATGTTGAGCAGGATGGCGATATTGGCACGGAAGTCATACATATTGTCGAGTTGGAACGAAGACAACTCGATGATATAGTAGGCATGAGGCTCCTCGGCCACTTGCAGTGCCAGCGAGTTGCCGATGTTGCCGGCCAGACCTGCATCATAGCCGGCCTTCTTGAAGATATGGTAGATGAGCGAGGTAGTGGTCGTCTTGCCATTGGAGCCTGTGATACAGATCATCTTGGAGTCGGTATAGCGACCGGCGAACTCAATCTCACTGATGATGCCGATGCCCTGTTCCTTGGCTTTCAGCACCATTGGGGCCGTCTCGGGGATGCCCGGACTCTTGATAATCTCGTCGGCATTGAGGATGAGTGACTCGGTGTGCTGTCCCTCTTCCCACTCGATGTGACGGTCATCGAGCATCTGTTTGTAGCGCGGGGCTATCTTCGACATATCCGACACGAACACATCGAAGCCCTCTTTCTTGGCCAGTACGGCGGCACCGGCTCCACTCTCGCCGGCACCCAGTATAACGATTCTCTTTTTCATCTTATCTTCAGTGTTATGATGGTTAATGCCGCCAGGATTATCGTGACAATCCAGAAGCGGATGGTTATCTTTGACTCATGGAACGGCCGATGGGGCCATCCCTTCAGTATGTAGCGCGACGTCTGGTCGAGTTGCGAGTCGAGTTTTCGGAAATTATCGTGGATAGGTGTTGCACGGAACACGCGGACACGTTGTCCCTTCTTCTTCATCAACTTGAACCACTGTGTCTGTATGATGACACTCAGGCTCTCCACGAAGAAGATGCCACAGAGGATGGGCAACAGCAGTTCCTTGTGAATGATGACTGCACAGACGCCAATGATACCGCCAATGGTCAGCGAGCCCGTGTCGCCCATGAAGATCTGGGCAGGGAAGGCGTTGTACCACAGGAAGCCGATCATGGCCCCCACGAAGGCACTGAGGAAGACCACCAACTCTTCGCTATGGGGAATGTACATGATGTCGAAGTAGGACGCATACCCGATGTGCGACGACACATAGGCAAAGATGCCGAGGGCCACACCGATGATGGCTGAGTTGCCGGCACACATACCGTCCATGCCGTCGTTCAGATTGGCACCATTCGAAACGGCAGTCACCACCAGGATGGTCATCGCGACAAAGACAATCCAACCGGCGGCCACCTTGTGCTCGCCTACGAACGACATGATCTCAGAGTAACTCAGATTGTGGTGCTTCGTAAACGGAATGGTCGTCTTCAGCGACTTGTGTGCCTCCGCCTCATGCTTGACCACCTCGGTGCGAGGCTGCTGCGGGTCGCTGATGTTCT
This sequence comes from Prevotella sp., assembly GCA_017467535.1. GTDB lineage: Bacteria > Bacteroidota > Bacteroidia > Bacteroidales > Bacteroidaceae > Prevotella. The sequence goes on from JAFUST010000069.1 coordinate 18,929, forward strand.
CTCGCATGACCACATCGGGGCTCAGATAAAGCACCAAGCCCACGATGAAGCCAATGGAGACCTGTCCAACAATCTTATATTTACCTTTGAGACCTTCTTTATTGCGACGGAATATCTTGATATAGTCATCCATGAAGCCGAGGAAACCCAGCCACAATGTCGTGATGACCATCAGAATGAGATAGACATTGCGGATACGGCCCAGCAACAGCACAGGTATCAAGATGGACACGATGATGATGATGCCCCCCATCGTAGGTACGCCCTTCTTCTCCACGCCAAACGGGTCGATGGCCGGATCGCGCTCCGTCTCAAAAATCTTCCTGCGCTTCATGAACTTGATGAAGCGCTCGCCGAACCAGGCAGAGATCATGAGCGACAGGATCAGGGCCAGCAGGGCTCGGAACGAGATGTAACTCCACAGGTGACTGCCTGGGATGTTGAACTGCTCTAAGAATCTGAAAAGATAATATAGCATCGCTTTGTTGTTTCGTTATGTCGTTATTTCGTTGTCACGCGTTAAAAATCTCCCTGACCACCTCGCGATCATCGAAGTGGTGCTTCACGCCTTTGACCTCCTGATAGTCCTCGTGGCCCTTGCCGGCAATGAGGATGACATCGCCCTTCTGGGCCAGCATGACGGCAGTCTTGATGGCCTCGCGACGGTCCACGATGCTGATAACCTTCTTCATCTGCTTCTGGTCGAGACCGGCCAGCATATCGTTGATGATGTCCTGAGGCTCCTCAAAGCGGGGGTTGTCGCTCGTGATAATCACACGGTCGCTCTGCTTCACTGCCTCCTGGGCCATCAGTGGACGCTTGCCCTTGTCGCGGTTGCCGCCAGCACCGCACACGGTGATGATCTTGCCCTCCCTGCCGTCGAGCACCTCATGGATAGCCTTCAGCACATTCTCCAAGGCGTCGGGCGTGTGGGCATAGTCGACCACAGCGGTAAAGCCCTCAGGCGAGTGGATGGGTTCCAGGCGGCCGGCCACGCTCTTCAGGGTGCTCAGCACCACGAGAATATCCTCCGGCTTCTGGCCCAGCATCACGGCTGCGCCATAGACGGCCAGCAGGTTGCTCACATTGAACTTGCCAATGAACTGAACGCCCACCTCATGACCATCGATGTCGAGATACATACCTTCGAAGTGGCACTCGATGAGACGGGCCTTGAAGTCGGCCATCGTCCGCGTGGAATAGGTCTTCACCGTCGCCTTTGTGTTCTGCACCATATACATACCATTCTTGTCATCAGCATTGGTGATAGCGAAAGCACCCTTGGGCAGCATATCAAAGAAAGCCTTCTTGGCATCGCGATAGTTCTCCACCGTCTTATGATAGTCCAAATGGTCGCGCGTCAGATTGGTGAAGATGCCGCCAGTGAACTTCAGTCCGCCGATGCGCTTCTGGGCGATGGCATGACTGGAGCACTCCATGAACACATACTGACAACCGGCATCCACCATCCTTCGAAGCAGCCGGTTCAGTTCGATGGGGTCAGGCGTGGTATGGCTGGCCGGCACCTGCTCGTCCTCAATGTAGTTGCACACCGTGGAGAGCAGACCGCACTTGTAGCCCAGTTTCCTAAACATATTATATAATAAGGTGGCGATGGTGGTCTTGCCATTGGTACCTGTCACACCCACCAACTTCAATTGCGACGTGGGGTCACCTTGGAAGGTGGTGGCCGTCTGCCCCACAACAGCCTCTGTCGAGGCTACCTGCACATAGGTCACATCCGACTTGCGGCCTTCGGGCATATCCTCACACAGGATGGCGGTAGCCCCTTGCTCGATAGCCTTTGCTATATACTGGTGACCATCGGTCTGGGTGCCCTTGACAGCCACGAACAAATGGCCAGGACCAACCTGACGGGAGTCGATGTCGACATCAGCAATCTCAATGTCGGCCGAGCCTTCAATGGCCTTGACGGCCAGATTCTTAATCAGTTCGCTCAGTTTCATATCTTGTTTCTTTTATTTCAGTTCCAACGTACAGGTCATACCCGGCTTCAGGGCCGTTCCCGGCGCGATGCTCTGGTGCTTCACACTGCCGATTCCAACGAGGTTGACCTTCACCCCCTGACGCTCTATCTGATAGACGGCATCGCGGGCTCCCATACCTATGGTATTGGGCATCACATGCTGCTGAATCTCAGGCATCTCCAGACGGATGTCGCTCGTGTTGACGTTCAGATTGCTCAACACATAGTTGGCAGCCGTCACGTCACCACCCTTCACGTCAGGCACAAAGACTGACAGCGAATCGCGGGCATCCTCCACACGCAGTTTCAGGTTCTTGGCCATCACGCCCTCGGATATCTTATGGAACACGGCACCCGACATTGCGCCGCCCGATGCAGGCAGACCCGACTTCTTCAAACAGACAATACAGGTGTACTGGGGATTGTCGGCAGGGAAATAGCCACAGAAACTCAGCCAGTACTCCACTGTGCCGCTCTTGTAGCCGCCGGCCTTGGCCACCTGGGCCGTGCCCGTCTTACCGGCCACTTGGAAAGAGTGCGAACCGGCCTTCTTGCCGAGTCCCTGGCTGACCACGTGGCGTAGAATGGTCTGCATGGTCTGGATGGCCTGGGGCCTGGCTATCTGATCCTTGATGACCTCAGGTTCCACGGTCTTGATGACCTCGCCATCCTTGACAAACTCCTTCACGAAGCGCGGACGCATCATCTTGCCGTTGTTGGCAATGGCGTTATAAAATGTCACCGTATTAATCGGTGCAATCTGAGTCTCGTAGCCGATGCTCATCCAGGGCAGTGTGGTCTTACTCCAATACTCGGCCCTATTGGTGGTCGTAGTATTCGGCATACGGATCTTTGGCGACAGATAACCGTTGATGGGGAGTTTCAGGTCTTCACCGATACCCACCCGATAGAGGCCCTCCACATATTTCGTGGGGTTGGAACCGTAGAAGTGGTCTATAACATAACTCACACCAATGTTGCTACTGACCTCCAGCGTACGAGCCACATTGATGTCGCCATAGCCACCGCGATGCCAGTTATGGTCTTTCATATTGGCCCCGTGCATCCTCATCTGGCCATTGCCTGTATGGATGACGTAACTGGTGTCAACCACACCATCGTCGAGGGCTACCAGGAAGGAGGCTGTCTTGAACACTGAACCCGGCTCACACCGATAACTGATGGCATCGTTGTACATCTCGTGGTATTCGCCATCAGAGCCTCGGCGCATATTGACGATGGCCTTCACGTCGCCCGTCTTCACCTCCATCAGGATGGTGACGCCCATCGAGGCATTCCACTTCTTGAGTTCTTCTATCAGCGACTGCTCGGCCAGGTCTTGCATACCCACGTCGATGGTCGTCACGATGTCGGCACCGTCAATAGGCGGCGTTATGACAAAGGGCACCGTCTTGTTGAGCACCTTCTGCTTATGCTGGATGCCTGTCTTGCCGCGCAGGACTGAGTCGTAGTAGAGTTCCAGACCAAAACGGGCCGTATCCTTGCCGCCCTCGAAACTGCGGATATCGCCAATGGTGCGTTCGGCCAGCGAACCGAATGGACGACGACGGGCCTCAAACTTCTCGGCATGAAAACCGCCCCTGTTGGTCGGCAGGTTGAAATAGGGCAGTTCAGCCACCTCGCAATAGGTGCTGTAACTGATGCGCCGTGGCCAGACGGCCCAGTGGCGGGCACCCACGGTCTTTGCATGCGTCTTCGGGTTGGTGACCGTCTTTAGGCGTCCTTCCTCAAGACGTTCCCTGAACTGCTCTGCTGTCCAACTGGGGAAAATCTCGTGTAGTCCTTCACACAGAGAGTCCAGTTTCTCAGCCCAGAGGGTGTCTCGCTTGTGCGCCCATGCCGTATCGGTGTAGGTGTCGCTGTAGCCACCGGCCTGAAAGTCCATGAATATCTTGTACTCCGGGATGCTACTGGCCAGCAACTGGCCGTCGCAACTCAGGATGTTGCCTCGATTAGGGCGCACGCTGTCGCTGTCGCTTTTCAAACCATTCGCCACGGTCTCCCAGTAACTCTTCTTGGCAGTCATAGTGTACCCGGCCTTGGCAATCACTGCCATGCCCACCAGCGTCAAGGCCACGGCGACGATCAAGTAGCGCTGCATCACTTTGTCTTTGTTAAACTTGCTCATGCTCTATCCTCCTACTTCCTATTCTTCGGGTACTTCTATGATAAACGGCGGCTGGTCGCTGACTTGCAGCAGCGTGTCCTGATTCTGGCGCAGCACATTGCTCTGCCTACACATCTCGGTCAGGTTGCTCGAACTGGACAGAGCCTTGTATTTGGCCTTCTGCAGTTCGCCCTCCAGCCGATCAATCTCGATGACATCCTGCTGACACTGATAGCGGAAACCGATATAGACGGTCGTGATGAGCACAATGAGCAGGATGAGCAGCACGTGATGGCGAACGAGCGTGAAGAGATAGTCACCGCCCACAATCTGGCGCAAGGTGAGCGAACCAACGGGGGCGTCATCGTCCTCGCTGACCTGCTCCTTCATCTGCTGCAGGGCCGACGGCTCCTTGGCCTTCGGCTGCGGCTCCTCCTTCTGGGGCTGCACTTCCTCTTCCTGAGGCTTCTCCTCAGGTTCCTCAGCGACCGAAATCTCCAGTTCCAGTTCCGGCTTTTGGTCTTTCTCTTCGTCTGCCATATTCCTTGTGCTATATCTTTTCTGCTATTCTCAACTTTGCGCTGCGGCTCCTCGGATTCCGCTCCAATTCCTCTTCCGATGGGGCGATGACTCTATTATTAATAAGGTGTAAGGGCGACTTCACACGACCGAAAAAGTCCTGGTCGACCTTTCCCTCAGCATTGCCGGCACGCATCACGTTCTTCACGATGCGATCCTCCAGCGAGTGGTAGGTGATGACGCTCAACCGGCCTCCTGGCTTGAGCACCTGACAGGCTCCCGACAGCATCTCGCGCAGAGCATCCATCTCGTGGTTCACTTCAATGCGCAGGGCCTGAAACATCTTGGTAATCTCTTTTTTCTCCCGCTCCCGGGCAAAGAGTTTCTCTGTCACCGCCAGCAACTGTGCCGTCGTCTCAATAGGTGTCTGCTGGCGGGCCTTGACCAGCGTCGCCGCCAGCCTGCGGGCATTCTTCAGTTCGCCGTAGAGATAGAACACGTCGGCCAGTTGCTCCTCTGGGTATTCATTGACCACTTCTGCAGCCGTCATCCCCGCCCGCTTGTTCATTCGCATATCAAGGGGCGCGTTATACCTGAATGAGAATCCGCGCGACTCATCATCGAAATGATGCGACGAAACGCCCAGATCGGCCAACAGACCATCGATGCCTTCCACCCCGTAGTAGCGCATCCACTGCTTCAGATACCTGAAATTGCTGCGCACGAACGTGAAACGGTCATCGTTCACGATATTCAACTCGGCATCGGCATCCTGGTCGAAGCCGTACAGATGCCCCTGTTCACCCAGCCGGGAGAGAATCTCCCGCGAGTGTCCGCCACCGCCAAAGGTGACGTCAACATAGATGCCATCGGGCTGGATAGCCAGCCCGTCAACGCTTTCCTTCAATAGGACAGATACGTGATATGTCTCTGCTGTTTTGATCATTCTCGTTAGAGGCTGGTGGTCATCAACTCCTTCAGTTTCGCCGCAAATTCCTCGGCTGAGAGGAACGGTTCTGCGGTCTTTTCCGCCGCCCATATCTCTATGGCGTCGTTAACGCCTATGAAACGTACTGTCTGGTTGATGTCCGCCATCTGCAAATAGCGTTTCGGTATCAGGAAACGCCCGTTGCCGTCGAGCGTCAGCACCTCCACCTCCGACACGTATTGCCGCAGTACCTGCTGACCCACGTCGTCCCACTCATTGATCTTCGCCAGAAGGGCATCCATCTTGCGGTTCCAGGTACTTTCCGGATAGAGCACCAGACAACGCTGATGCACATCTTTGCGCAGGACCAGCACCTCTTCGCTGGCCCCCTGCAGCACCTTGCGGAAGGTGGCTGGCAGGAAAACGCGGCCCTTCGAGTCGGTTTTGGCTTCTATGTTACCTAAAAATCGCATACGAACATTAATAAATGAAACTTCGGATGCAAAGTTAAGCATTTTCCTCCACAATCCCCCACAAATCCCCACGATATTTTCACAAAAGGGCTCTTTTTTTCACTTTTTAACTCTCTGGCATTGCTTTTTACACATTTGACTTCATTTGTGCAACGCATTTTCATCCCCCAAATGAGGTCGGATGAAAAAGCAAAAGAACTAAATAAGTGTGAAAATGAGTTTTTTCGTCGAAAGAAAGTGTGGTAAGTGAAAGTTTTTTCGTAATTTTGCACGTCAGTACCTTAAAACAGCCCAAAGAGGGCGGAGGAGCAGTGGAAAAGACGATTGACATAGACCAGATTCTCAAGTCAAAGATGGGAAAGAAGGCACGGTGGGTTCCGCGCCCGGTTGTATGGTGGCTCAGGCACATCGTACACGAAGACCAGGTGAATGAATTCCTGTGGCGAGCCCGCGACCTCAAGGGCACCGAATGGCTGAAGGACTGTCTGGACTACCTGAATGTCAAGGTGGTGGTGAAAGGAACGGAGAACCTGCCTGCCAAGGATGATCCCCGGCGATACACCTTTGTGAGCAACCACCCGCTGGGCGGCATTGATGGCGTGGCTATCGGTTCGGTGATCGGCGAGCATTACGACGGAGGCTTCCGCTATCTGGTCAACGACCTGCTGATGAACCTGCCCGGGCTGGCCCCGCTCTGCATCCCCATCAACAAGACCGGCAAGCAGGGGCGCAACTTCCCCGCGATGGTGGAGGCCGGTTTCAAGGGCGACACCCATATCCTGATGTTTCCGGCAGGTCTCTGCTCAAGAAGGAGGGACGGTGTCATACGCGATCTGGAATGGAAGAAGACCTTCGTCACCAAGAGTGTGGAGTGTCAGCGCGATGTAGTGCCCATCTATTTCGAGGGCCGCAACAGCAATTTCTTCTACCGCCTGTCCAACATCAGCGACCGCTACGTGAAGAAGGTCAACATCGCCATGCTCTTCCTGGCCGATGAGATGTTCAAGAACACTGGCAAGACTTTTACCATTACCTTTGGCAAGCCCATCCCCTGGCAGACCTTCACCAGCGACAAATCCCCGGTGGAATGGGCAAATTTTGTTAAGGAAGAAGTTTACAAACTACCACAGACTAAAGACTAAAAGCAAAGATAACAGCAATCATGGAACTCCCTATCATCAATCCCGTACCCGTTGAGTTACTCAAGAAAGAACTGACGCCCGACCTACAGTTGCGAATGACCAACAAGAGCAACAACCAGATCTTCATCATCACCGCGCACAATGCGCCCAACGTGATGCGCGAAATAGGCCGGTTGCGCGAGATTGCCTTCCGCGAGGCAGGCGGCGGCACAGGCAAGGAAGTAGACATCGACGAGTTTGATACCAGCGACAACTGCTACAAGCAACTCATCGTGTGGAACCCAGAGGCCGAAGAGATCATCGGCGGCTACCGCTATCTGGAGGGCACGAAATGGGAACTCGATGTCAATGGACAGCCCATCCTGGCCACCAGCCATATGTTCCACTTCTCTGAGAAATTCCTCAAGGAGTATATGCCCTACACCATCGAACTGGGCCGCTCGTTTGTCAGCCTGCCCTACCAGAGTTCCAAGATGGGCTCGAAGAGTCTCTTTGCGCTTGACAACCTGTGGGACGGTCTGGGGGCACTGACAGTCATCATGCCCAACGTGAAGTATTTCTTCGGAAAGATGACCATGTACCCCAGTTACATTCGCGAGGGTCGCGACATGATTCTCTATTTCCTGAAAAAGCATTTCGGCGACAAGGAAGGCTTGGTTATTCCGATGAAACCGCTAAAAATCGAGACTTCTGAGGAAGATTTGGCCAAATTATTCTGCGAGGATGACTTCAAGGAGGACTACAAGATCCTAAACCGCGAGGTGCGTGCCCTGGGCTACAACATCCCCCCGCTGGTGAATGCCTACATGAGTCTCTCGCCCACCATGAAACTCTTCGGAACGGCCATCAACTACGGCTTCGGCGATGTGGAGGAGACAGGCATCCTCATTGCGATGGACGAGATTCTGGAGGACAAGCGTGTGCGCCACATCGACTCTTACATCAAGGAACATCCCGAGGCCCTGAAGATCACGAGCGGGGCCAATAAAGTCATCTATAAGGAGAACTATTGAAGACCATCATTGCATCCGTCGCCCTCTTTTCCTGCGTCTGTGCGGCGCAGGCACAAACGTTGGATGCCCGCCACTTGCTGCTCGACGGTTCGTTGACCGAGGCCGAGGCACAGCATCAGCCGTTTGTCTACCGCACCCTCCAGGCAGCCGTTGCCTATCTCTCCGACACCACCACGATCTATGTGAAGCCCTGGGTCTACTGGGCTGACGACCCCGACCAACCGGCAGTAGTGGTCGGACGCGATGGCCGCGAGCCGTTCGGGATGGTCATCCACACCAAAAAACTCGATTTCATCGGTCTCTGTTCCAATCCGCGCGACATCGTCTTCGCCTCGCAGCGCGGACAGACGCAAGGGCCAGTAGGCAACTTCACCATGTTCGACTTTCACGTAGACGACCTGCATGTGGAGAACATGACGCTCGGCAACTACTGCAACGTAGACCTCGACTACCCCCGTAACCCTGCGCTCAGCAGACCCAAACGCAGCGACGTAATCACCCAGGCCCATGTGGGCTATGTCCACGGACGACGCATGACGGCCAAGAACGTGCGGTTCATCAGTCGGTTGAACCTCAACCCGCTCAACGGTGCCCAGGAGAGTGACTACGAAAACTGCCACTTCGAGTGCACCGACGACGCCCTCAACGGCAACGCTGTCTACCGCCACTGCGACTTCGACCTCTACGGAGCGAAGCCTTTCTGGAGCACCTACGGGAAGGGCGCGATGTTTGTGGACTGCGATTTCTACGTGCGCAGCCGCAACACTGAGGCGTTCTTCACCAAACAAGGCGGACCGGTGACCGTCATCGACAGCCGCTACCACGCCCCCTCCGACAGTATCTACATCGGCTGGACAGCCTATCCGCCCAAATGGCTGCGCTGTTATCAGAGTAGTTTCACCCTGAACGGCAAGCCCTACAAGATAGGACAGCGCCAGCCTCAAAACACGGTAGAGACCAACGGACATCACGCAACCATCCCCTATTTGGATATCAACCGCCACGAGGCCACTCTGCAGACAGGCCGGGAATCCGTCACCCTCTCTTGCAACGATGACCATCACGTGAAGTGGCACATTGAGAAAGGTTACGAGCAGTATGTCTCGCTCTCGGCCCACGAAGGCGATAGTATAGTGGTCACTCCTACGAATAATACCAATGAAATCGGTGATTTCTGCATCATCGCCACCACCGATGACGGGCGCGAGACGGCCTGCCATCTCACTGTCAAGCCCGCCCAACTACCCCCGCCCACCGTCATCAACCCGCGCCTCAGCATCTTGGCAGACAGGGCTATCTTCACCTATCTCCTTAACACCTCGGAAGATCAAGACGACTCCCGCATCACCTGGTACCGCGACTCGATACCCGTGGCCACCACCAACGGTCATCCTTCAGGCATCTACCGCCTGCAAGAGGCCGACAAGGGTCACCTGCTGCGGGTCGAGATGCTACCTAAGCAACGGCGCAGTGACTACGGCGAGCCGATTACACGACAGGCCAAGATAAAGAACGCCCCCCGCCAGACAAGCCTCGACACCGACTTCAGCATGTTCTATAGCGACTGGCAGCCCCTCGTGACCGAGGGCGTATGGACGGTGGACGGCTACAAACCGCAGGACACGGCGGAGTTCCCGTGGTCGTTTGACCGCAAGAAACCGATGTGGGAATACGGTCAGGGCTACAACGGCGCCGTGGGCACCGGCCTCCTACAGGCACAGCGAGGGGCCCGACTGATGTACACGCCCGCCAAACGTACCTGTGATCATATGTCGTTGACCCTTGATGTAGACCCCACCAAGACGGCCGGCCAAGGCTTCGGTTCCGCCACGGGCCAGTATATGGACGTCTGCATCAAGTTCGACACCCGCACCCTGACAGGCTATGGCCTGCGCATCATCCGCACCACCAAACACGCCAAGGCCGTGGACTTCTATCTGGTGGCATACAAAAACAGACAGGTGACGGCACTGACCGACCCCGTTTCGAGCACCTGCTACCGCACGGGATGCACCATTTTCGTCGATTTCACCGATAATATCCTGTCAGCCCACGTGGAGACCACGACACCCCAACCTGCCGACAGCAGCCTGCCTCATCGCGTAGACCTCAAAGCAAATGTGGATGCCAACCCGTTTGGTGGCATCCACATTCAGCATACAGGCAGTTGTGGCGAGAGTACCACGATGCTTCACCGCCTGCATGTAGACTGGTAAGTATCTATGCGTCGATATTGGCGTAGGTAGCGTTTTTCTCGATGAATTCGCGGCGCGGCTCCACATCATCGCCCATCAGCATGGAGAAGATCTCGTCGGCCTCAGCGGCATTCTCGATGGTCACCTGCTTCAGCAGACGGTTCTCAGGATTCATGGTCGTCTCCCAGAGTTGCTCGGGGTTCATCTCACCCAGACCTTTGTAGCGCTGCGTGTGCAGGGCACTGCTGTTCTCGTCGCCAGCCACATACTTGTCGATGAAAGCCTGACGCTGCTGCTCGGTGTAGCAATACTCCGACACCTTCTTGAAGGTGCACTTGTAGAGCGGTGGCGTGGCGATGTAGAGGTGTCCGCCCTGAATGACCTGAGGCATGAAGCGATAGAAGAGCGTCATCATGAGCGTGTCGATGTGAGAGCCATCGACGTCGGCATCGGTCATGATGATAATCTTTTCGTAGCGCAATTTGTCAAGGTTGGCCTCGCG
>JAFUST010000014.1 GCA_017467535.1 Prevotella sp.
ATAAGTGATGAGTGAAGAATAAAAAATAATTTATTGTGGAAAAGAAACGGGAAGCACTGAGGAAACTGATGATGGCAGTGGAGAAGGAACTGCTGCACAAGCCGAACAAGAAGACGCTGGACCGGCTGTCGCTGCTGGTGGGATTCCAGGACTGGGACTCCTTCCAGGATGCGCTGCACGGCGATGCCGACGGCAAGACGAACTATGAAGTGATGAGTGAGAAGTGAGAAGTGATGAGTGAGAAGTGATGAGTGATAAACTAAAAAAGCATCGGGTCGCTGTGGCGAATCCGATGCTTGATTTTTTTCGAAGGGGGAAAACTTGTCCTTATGCTTCTGCAGCCTTCAGGCCCGAACGCTTCTCCTTTATGAGGGCTGCCTTACCTGTGAGTTTGCGCAGGTAGTACAACTTAGCGCGACGAACCTTACCAACCTTGTTCACCTCGATGCTCTCAATGTTGGGCGACTCGATGGGGAAGATACGCTCCACACCCACGGTGCCAGACATCTTGCGAACAGTGAAACGCTTCTTCTCACCATGACCGGCAATCTTGATCACCACACCACGGTACAACTGGATGCGCTCCTTAGAACCCTCGATAATTTTGTAAGCGACAGTCACAGTGTCACCAGCCTTGAAACTGGGGTGCTGCTTGCCGGTTGCAAATGCTTCTTCAGCAATTTTAATTAAATCCATTTTTGTTTGATAATTAAATTTGTTGTATCGTTCCAACGCAACATAACAGGCAACTCTCCTATCTTCCTGCCAGCGATTACGCGGAAAGCGGGTGCAAAGGTACGAAAAAATTTGCAAACTCCAAACTTTTTTCGTAAATTTGCACCAAAATATTACTAATTATTGCCTATGAAAAAGATTTTTGCCCTCGCAGGCCTGAGCATGATGATGCTTCTGACGGCCTGCACGACGCACTACCAACTGACTGATGTCAGCCGGTCGAGAATTCTGGTGGATCGCCGCTACGACGCCACGCCCGACGCTCAGGCTACGGCCTTCCTGGCCCCCTACAAGCAAAAGGTGGACGAGGTGATGAGCCCCGTGGTGGGACGCGTGGCCCACGACATGGCGGCACAGCGGCCGGAGAGCGACCTGTCGAACCTGCTGCCCGACATCTTTGTCCACATGGCGAAGAACTACAACGAGCAGCCCGACTTTGCCGTCTACAATATGGGCGGCATCCGTGCGGCTCTGTCGAAGGGTGACGTCACCTATGGCGACGTGCTGGACGTGGCACCGTTTGAGAATAAGATCTGCTTCCTCACGCTGACTGGCGAGAAGGTGCTGGAACTCTTTGCCCAGATAGCCAAGCGCGGCGGCGAGGGCGTGAGCATGGGGGTACAACTGGTGATCACCAAAGACGGCCAACTGGTGTCGGCCCGTCTGCACGGCAAGGAGATAGACCCGCAGGCCAGTTACCGCGTCACCACCATCGACTATCTCTCGCAGGGCAACGATGGTATGACGGCCTTCAAGAGCGGCACCAACCTGGTGTCGCCGCAGGACGACCAGAACAATGCCCGCTACGTGATTCGTGACTACTTCAAGGAGATGCTACAGAAAGGACAGGTGGTGGACTCGAAGGTGGAGGGACGAATTGTCATTGAAGATTGAAGATTGAACATTGAATATTGAAGATTATGAAAAGATATATAGTGCTAATTGTTGTTTGTGTCTTGGCGTTTAGTCCAGCCTTGGCACAGAAGTCGCTCACCGTGCTGCACACCAGCGACACCCACTCGTGCATTCTGCCGCTAAACAAGAACCTGGCCGACACGATGCTGGCCGACCGTGGCGGATTCGTACGCCGCATAGCCATGCTGAAAGAGGAGCGGCTGAAGGATCCCGACCTGCTGCTGCTCGACTGTGGCGACTTCTCGCAGGGAAGCAGTTACTACACCATGTTTGAGGGCGACGTAGAGGTGGGCCTGATGAACCAGATGCACTATGATGCTGCCACCATCGGCAACCATGAGTTCGACTACGGACTGGAGAACATGACACGCCTCTTCAAGATGGCCAACTTCCCCATCGTGTGCTCCAACTACGACTTCGCCGACACGGAACTGAAGGACATCGTCAAGCCCTACATCATCCTGAAGCGCAAGGGCATCAAGATTGGCATCTTCGGTCTCTGTCCGCCGCTGGAGGGTCTGGTGTTCACCAAGAACTACGGGCCGCTGAAGTTCCTCGACCCCTCAGAGAAGGCGCAGGAGATGGTGGACCTGCTGAAGAAGCAGAAGAAGTGCGACGTGGTGATCTGCCTGAGTCACCTGGGCTGGGAGGTGTCGGAATATCCCGACAACCGCGTCATCCAGAACACGCAGGGCATAGACCTCATCCTGGGCGGCCACAGCCACACCTATCTGAAGGAGTTAGGCTATGACACCGACAAGAGCGGACGGCGGGTGCCTGTGGACCACGAGGGTAAGCACGGCGTCTACGTGGGCAAACTGAAGTTGGACTTCAAGAAGAAATAACACGTACAAAATTAAAAAGAGTGATGCGCGTTTCCTGGTGAGGAGACGCGCATCACTCTTGATAGAGGCAAACCTTGCCTTCGGCCAGCGAGCGGGGCACATCGATGATGCGCTGATTATAGGAGCCGCGGAACAGCAGGTCGGGGTCGCTGAACTTTTCGATGTAAGGCCCGTCGACCAGCACATCGAGTTCGTTCAGCAGTTCGCGCTGGTCGTCATGAATCAGGCTCTCGAACGTAAAACCCGTGTAGCACCAGATGTCCTTCTGTGTGCGCCGATGGATTTGCCGGGCCAGTTCGGCGAAGCCTGCCGCCTGATACATCGGGTCGCCCCCCGAGAAAGTGACGCCACGGGTGTAGGGGTCGGCCTCGATGATGCGCATGATTTGCTCGACAGTCATCTCGTGGCCACCACCGAAGTCCCACGACTGCGGGTTGTGGCAGCCGGGGCACTGGTGGTTGCAACCGGCACAATAGATAGAGGTCCGGAAGCCCGGACCATCTACCATCGTGTCTTCTATGACTGAGAGAACCCTGATCATCTTCTCTGGATATTCCAGATTGGTTAGATTATCTATACTGTCTCAAACAGTTGCTGGTTGCCATCGTCGATATGGGTCACACGGTCGTTCAGTTCGGCCAGTTTGCCGCTGTTCCAGCGGTCGGTGGTACCCACGAGGTAGCCCGTGATGCGCTGCAGGCGGTCGATGTGCTTGGAGCCGCACTTGGGGCACTCCTTCAGGTCGGCCGTGGCATTCTCGTAACCGCAGTCCATGCAGCGGTTGCGATTGTGGTTCACCGAGCCATAGCCCATGTTCAGGCGGTCCATCATGTCGACCACGCTCATGATGACCTGCGGGTTGTGGGTGGCATCGCCGTCGATCTCCACGTAGAAGATGTGGCCACCACGCGTCAGGTCGTGATAGGGAGCCTCCACCTCAGCCTTGTGGCGGGCAGAGCACTTGTAGTAGACAGGCACATGGTTGGAGTTGGTGTAGTAGTCGCGGTCGGTGATGCCGGGAATCTTGCCGAAGTCGCGACGGTCCTTCTTGGTGAAGCGGCCTGCCAGACCCTCGGCGGGCGTGGCCAGCACCGAGTAGTTGTGGTGGTACTGCTCGCAGAACACGTTGACGCGATCACGCATATAGGTGATAATCTTCAAGCCAAGTTCCTGGGCCTCCTCGCTCTCGCCGTGGTGCTTGCCGATAAGGGCTACCAGGCACTCGGCCAGTCCGATGAAGCCAATGCCCAAGGTGCCCTGGTTGATGACACTCTCCACGGTATCATTAGCACCCAGTTTGTCGGCACCTATCCACAGGCTCTTCATGAGCAGGGGGAACTGCTTGGCGAAGGCCGTCTTCTGGAACTGGAAGCGGTCATCCAGTTGCTTGGCCGTCACCTCGAGCATCTGGTCCAGTTTGGCAAAGAACTGTCCGATACGCTGCTCCTTGTCCTCAATGTCGCGGCACTCCAGGGCCAGACGCACGATGTTGATCGTAGAGAACGAGATATTGCCGCGTCCGATGCTGGTTTTCGGTCCGAAGCGGTTCTCGAAGACACGGGTGCGACAGCCCATCGTGGCCACCTCATGCAGGTAGCGCTTCGGATCGTCGGCACGCCACTCGCTGTCCTGATTGAACGAGGCGTCGAGGTTGAGGAAGTTGGGGAAGAATCGGCGGGCCGTCACCTTGCAGGCCAACTGATAGAGGTCGAAGTTGCGGTCTTCGGGCAGATAGTTCACGCCACGCTTCTTCTTCCAGATCTGGATGGGGAAGATGGCCGTCTCGCCATCGCCCACGCCCTCGTAGGTGGAGAGCAGAATCTCACGCATGATGCAACGGCCCTCAGCAGAGGTGTCCGTACCATAATTAATAGAGGAGAAGACCACCTGGTTTCCGCCACGAGAGTGGATGGTGTTCATGTTGTGGATGAAGGCCTCCATCGACTGGTGCACGCGGCCCACGGTCTTGTTGATGGCATGCTGACGCACACGGTCGATGCCCGTCAGACCATCAAGTGGCTGCTTCAGATAGTCCATCAGCGGCTCATTGTAGAGGGCGCTGTAGTCCTCGCCGTTCAGGTCTTCCAGGTTCTTCAGTTCCTCAATATAGGAGAGGCGCACGAAGGGAGCCAGATAGAAGTCGAAGGCCGGGATGGCCTGACCACCGTGCATCTCATTCTGGGCACACTCCAGCGAGATGCAGGCCAGCACCGAGGCCGTCTCTATGCGCTTGGCGGGACGCGAGGCACCATGACCGGCAATGAAGCCGCAGTTCAGGATGTTGTCCAGCGGATGCTGTACGCAGGTGAACGACTTGGTGGGATAGTAGTCCTTGTCGTGAATGTGCAGGTAGTTGTGCTCCACGGCATCGCGGCTCTCGGGCGAGAGCAGGTAGTCATCGACGAAGGGCTTGGTGGTCTCCGAGGCGAACTTCATCATCATGCCGGCAGGCGTGTCGGCATTCATGTTGGCATTCTCACGGGTGATGTCGTTCGACTTCACGTTGACGATGTCGAGGAACACGTCGCGCGTCTTGGCCTTGCGGGCTATGGAGCGTTGGTTGCGGTAGGCGATGTATTTCTGGGCCACATCCTTGCGGCTCGACTTCATCAACTCCACCTCCACCAGGTCCTGGATGGCCTCGACGGTCATCTGCGACTGACCACGCTGGGCGATGTGGTCGGTTATCTGGTTGAGCAGTCGCTCATCCTCACCTTTGTCCGTGTGCATCATGGCCTTACGAATGGCGGCCATGATTTTCTGCTCATTGAAGCCCACGATGCGGCCATCGCGCTTCACTACAGTTTGTATCATCGTTCGATTGTTTTTTGGGTTATCACTAATCTGCTTGCAAAGATACAACAATTATTGATAAGTTGAACTTTTTGGAGAACTTTTCTTTGGTTAAAAAATGTCAAACTGCTGATTATCAGCAGTTTGACATTTTGTTTTGGAAAACTTTGTTCCAGAATTAGTTTTCCATGTTGTCCTAAGTGCCTCTCTATCAATCAGTACTCGAATGATGAGCCGCCGAGGAACTCCCTCAGCAGGGAGGTGGGTGGAATCTGGTCTTCGGGGATGGGCCGTATGTAGCGCAGGAACTTCAGCAGGCGGTAGGCCTCAGCATACTCCACGCAGTTCTCCGGCACCTGCTCCAGCAGAGGCTCGGCCTGGCGCTTGATGACGGCCAGTTCGAAGAGCATGGCCGTGTTGAACATCTGGTCGGCATTCTCCTGGAAGGGGAAGATCCACCTGTTCTCGCCGGCACGCACCGACGACCAGCGGCGGATGGTCTCAACGGCCGACACGCCCCGATACTTATGGTCGCGAATGATGCGGCGCAGCAGGCGGTTGTCGGTCGTAGGCACATAGTTGTGGTTGTCCAGAAGCAGGGTAGTCAGCGCCGAGGCATAGACACGGTAGATCTGTTCCTGCGGAATCTGGGCCGTCAACTCCGGGTTGAGCGCATGGATGCCCTCCACCACTAGTATCTCGTCATCGTGCAGTCGCAGTTTGCGTCCGCTCATCATGCTCTTGCCCGTGGGGAAGTCGTAGCGCGGCAGTTCCACCTCCTCGCCGCGGAACAGGGCGTTCATCTGCTCGTTCAGCAGCGGCAGGTTCAGGGCGTGCAGATGCTCGAAGTCATAGTCGCCGGAGGCATCGCGGGGCGTCTGCTCACGGTCCACGAAATAGTCATCCAGCGAGATGCCGATGGGCTTGATGCCGTTGGTCAGCAGTTGCACGGAGAGGCGCTTGCAGGTAGTGGTCTTGCCACTGGACGACGGGCCGGCAATGAGCACCATGCGGATGCCCTTGCGGTTGGCTATCTCGTCGGCTATCTTGCCTATCTTCTTCTCCTGCAAGGCCTCGCTCACCTGAATGAGCAGGTTGGAGCGGCCCTGGTCGATCACCTCGTTCAGGTCGCCCACGGTGCGCAGTCCCAGAATGTCCTGCCAGCGGTGGTGCTCCTTGAAGATGCCGAACATCTTGTCCTGCATCACCAGTTCGCCCAGTTCGGTGGGATGCTCCCTCGAGGGGATGCGCAGCAGCAGGCCGTCGTAGTATTTCTCCAGTCCGAAGAGATAGATCTGCTGCGTGTTGGTCAGCAGGGCACCATAATAGTAGTCCACATAGCCGTCCATGTCGTAGTAGGTGGTGTAGAGGGAGCCCCGCGAACGCAGCAGTTTCACCTTCGAGTGGGTGTGCAGATTCTCAAACATCCTGATAGCCTCCTCGGTGGTGGTCTCGTGGCGGTGGATGGGATAGGCCGCACTGATGATCTCCTGCATCCGCTTACGGATGCGGCCAGCGTCATCGAGCGTCACAGGATGCCCGATGTTCAGGTCGACATAGTAGCCGTTGCTCACGGGTATGTCGATGGTCACCTTGCAGGGGTTGTACAGGTCGTGCACCGCCTTGCAGAGCACAAAGAAGAGTGTGCGGGTGTAGGCACGCTGTCCTGACGGCGAGGTGATGTCGAGAAACTCCACCTGGCCGTCCTTGAACACCCGGTAGTGCATACCCTCCACCTTATTATTAACACGCGCGACGATTGGCTGGTAAGCCATTGGGAGGCCTATCTGCTGATAGACCTCCTCTAAGTTGCTGCCCATGGACACCTCATAGGTTTGCCCGTTGTTCCGGCAGTAGATGTTCAAGCGTTTTTCTGTCACTGTTATTTGATGATAATCACGTCCTCACTGAAGGGGTTGCTGTTGTCCACCTTGTCGAAGATGTCGTTGTTGTTTTGCTGCTGTCCCTTGTGGGTCTTGTTGTAAGCCCTCATCTCTGCACCCCAGGGATGATAACTCAGGTTGCCGCGGTTGTCCACCACTTTCACAATCTTGGTGAAGTTGTTCTTCACGGCAGCCTTGTAGGCATTGTAGTTCTGGCCGCTGCGAATGCAGATGTAGACACCGTCATCCCTGTAGTTGCACAGGTGGCGATAGCGGGCACGGCCGATGTCGCTGTTGCGGGCCAACTCGACCTCGAAGCCGAAGGGCTCCATCCACTCGTTCAGACGTTCCACAAAGAACTTCTTGTTATTGTCCGACACATTTTCTGCTGGGCCGGAACGGGCCTTTTGGCACTTGAAGCCACTGATCTTCCAAAAAACGTCGGTATTCACAGGCCCCCTGTTAAACGCAAACAGCACCCTGCCGTTGTTGCTTTTGCCCTCCTTGATGTCAACAAGGCTTTTCAGAAATTGGATGGTGGCTTCTTTCGTCCATCCCTTCTGATTGTAGTTCAAACTCCAGCAGGGATCCCAAGCCCAGTCGCTATTCGCGGGAATGCTCTTCTGGCGGGTGACGATGTAGTCACGGAAATCACTGGCCTGGGCGAAGCAGGCCGTCACGGCCATAACGGCCACAATAACTGTAATCAATCTTTTCATATCATTTTTAAGTTTAAGGGTTAAATACGAGTGCAAATATACAAAAAGTTTGGTAAATGGCAAGGGATTTCCGTTTTTTTTTGTAATTTTGCAGCAGAATTAGAAACAAATCGAACATTCATGCGCTTATGATGCTCACACTTTTCACGATGCTCGGCTCGCTGGCACTTCTCATGTTTGGTATGAAGTCCATGAGCGAAGCCCTGCAGAAAATGGCTGGTCCGCAGTTGCGCCACGCCCTGGGAGCCATGACCTCCAATCGTTTCACCGGCTTGCTGACAGGTTCTGTCGTGACAGCCTCCGTCCAGTCCAGTACGGCCACCACGGTGATGACCGTCTCGTTCGTCAATGCCGGCCTGCTCACGCTGGCTCAGGCCATCTCGGTCATCATGGGTGCCAACATCGGCACGACGTTCACGGCCTGGATCATGGCCCTCGGCTCGTCGTTCGACATCAGCATCGTCAGTTACATCGGCTTCTTCATCGGCATCATCCTTATCTATATGAAGAAGCACCGCTACATCGGCGACTTCCTCTTCGGTCTGGGCCTGCTGCTGCTCGGCCTGACCACGCTGCGCATCACCGGTCAGCAGATGGAATTGGGCAAGAACCCCGATGTACTGGCCTTCTTCAGTTCGTTCGACAAGGATTCCTACTGGACCATCCTGGTGTTCCTGCTGCTGGGCGGCGTGCTCACGTTCTGTGTACAGTCGTCGGCAGCCGTCATGGCCATCACCATGCTGCTCTGCGGCAGCGGTGCCATGCCTATCTATATGGGTATCGCCCTGGTGCTGGGCGAGAACATCGGCACCACCATCACCTCTAACCTCGCCGCCCTGTCGGCCAACACCCAGGCCCGGCGTGCGGCCCTGGCGCATATGTTCTTCAATGTGTTTGGCGTCATCTGGATCCTCTGCGTGTTCTACTGGTTTGTCGATGCCGTCGTCTGGGCGGTGGACTATGTGGGCACTAACCTGCTCAATCAGGATATGGCCAACATGGCGATGGACAAGAAACTCACCTTCACGCTGGCCGCCTTCCATACGGGCTTCAATGTCATCAATGCCAGCATCCTCATCTGGTTCATCCCGCAGATTGAGAAGTTCGTGTGCTGGGTCATCAAGCCGAAGAAGGTGGACGAGGAAGAGGACTTCCGCCTGCACTTCATCACGGCCGGCTTCATGAAGACCCCGGAACTCTCGGTGCTGGAGGCCCAGAAGGAGATTCAGTCGTTCTCAGAGCGTATGCAGCGTATGTTCGGCATGGTGCAGGAACTGCTCAACCTCTCGTCGTCCATCAAGAACAAGGACAAGAACACCGAAGCCGACTTCAACAAACTCTACACCCGCATCGAGAAGTACGAGAGCATCTCCGACAACATGGAACTGGAGATTGCCAAGTATCTGGAGAACGTCAGCGATGCCCACCTCTCCGACGACACAAAAGGAAAAATTCGCGCCATGCTGCGCGAGGTGAGCGAACTGGAGAGTATCGGCGACGCCTGCTACAACATGGCCCGCACCATCAACCGCAAGTATGCCGCCAAAGAAGACCATTTCATCGAGAAACAGTATAGTCACCTGCACCAGATGATGGGCCTCACCGACCAGGCTCTGACGCAGATGAACAAACTGCTGGGTGGCCGCAAGGAGGCCTACGACGTGAACCGCACCTTCAACATCGAGAACGAGATCAACAACTACCGAAACCAGTTGAAGGCGCAGAACATCATCGACGTGAACAACCACGAATACACCTACGCCGAGGGCACCATCTACATCGACCTGGTGAACGAGTGCGAGAAACTGGGCGACTATGTGGTCAACGTCGTTGAGGCTCGCATGGGCACCCGCCAGCGGGAAGCATAAAAAAACAGAAACCATCGGACTATGAAAATCAAATTACTCATAATGGCGATGCTCTGCGCAGTAGCAGGGCAGGCGCAACAGCGTCAGGAAATCCTGTTGCAGGACGACTGGCAGTTCTCTTACGACAAGCAGCAATGGCAGACGGTGAGCGTGCCTCACGACTGGGCCATCAGCGGACCCTTCGACAAGAAGTGGGACCTGCAGGTGGTGGCCATCGAGCAGAATGGTGAGAAGGAGGCCACCGAGAAGAGCGGACGCTCAGGCTCGCTGCCCTGGATCGGCGAAGGCCACTATAAACGAAAATTTACCATTCCATCGGACTTCAGCGGCCACGCCGAACTGGTGTTCGACGGTGCCATGGCCGAGCCGACCGTCTATGTGAACGGACAGAAGGCCGGCTATTGGGCCTACGGCTACAACACCTTCCGCGTGGATGCCACGCCCTTCGTCAAGAGCGGAGAGAACCTGCTGGAGGTCGACCTGCAGAATGTGGAGGAGAGCAGCCGCTGGTATCCCGGTGCAGGCATCTACCGCCCCGTGACCCTCGTGCTGACGGGTCAGGCCCGCATCGACCGCTGGGGCACCTTCATCCACACCACCGCCATCGAGAACGGCGAGGCCCAGTTGGCCGTGACCACGGCCTGCCAGGGCGGTAATGCCGTGGAGGTGCTGCTGAAGGATGCGAAGGGCGACATCGTCGACCAGCACCACGCTGCCCTCAGCAACGGTGAGGCCGAGATGGTGTTCTGCATCGACAAGCCGCAACTCTGGTCGCCCGAGACACCTTATTTATATAAAGCCGTGGTGCGCCTCTACGACAACGGGCAGTTACTCGACGAGATCACCCAGAACGTGGGCATCCGCACCGTCGAGGTGTCGAAGGAGGGCGGCTTCCGATTGAACGGCGTCACCCGCAAACTGAAGGGCGTCTGCCTGCACCACGACCTGGGTCCTCTCGGTGCGGCCGTCAACAAGGCCGCTCTCATCCGCCAGATCAAGACGATGAAAGAGATGGGCTGCGACGCCATCCGCACGGCCCACAACATGCCGAGCCAGATGCAGATGGACATCTGCGACTCACTGGGCATGATGGTCATGGCCGAGTCGTTCGACATGTGGGTCTATCCTAAGTGCAAGAATGGCTATGCCCGCTTCTTCAAGGAGTGGAGCGACCGCGACATCGAGACCCTTGTGCGGGCCAACCGCAACCACCCCGCCATCGTCATGTGGTCCATCGGCAACGAGATTCCCGAACAGGGCATGAGGAGCGGCAAGGACATGGCTGCCCATCTGCAGGACATCTGCCACCGCCTGGATCCCTCACGCCCCGTCACCCAAGGCATGGACCGCATCGACAACGCCATCAGCACCGGCTTTGCCCAGGTGATGGACGTGCCGGGCATGAACTACCGCGTCCACAAGTACCAGCAGGCCTACGACCGTCTGCCGCAGGGCTTCCTGCTGGGCAGCGAGACAGCCAGCACCGTGTCGTCCCGCGGCATTTATAAGTTCCCCGTGCGGGTGACCGACAACTCGCAGTACTCCTCTTGGGCCAAGTCCTACGACCCCAATGCCATCAAGACCGCCGACGGCCAATGCTCCTCCTACGACGTGGAGTACTGCTCATGGTCCAATCTGCCCGACGACGACTGGCGCTGGCAGGACGACTATCCGTGGGTCATCGGCGAGTTTGTGTGGACGGGCTACGACTATCTGGGCGAGCCCACCCCTTACGATGAATACTGGCCCTCGCGCTCCTCTTATTTCGGTATCTGCGACCTGGCCGGTCTGCCCAAGGACCGCTACTACCTCTACCGCTCAAAGTGGAATAGCGATGCGCACACCATCCACCTGCTGCCCCACTGGTCGTGGGGACAGACCAAGAAGGACAAAGGCAACCGCATCGGACAGGTGACGCCCGTCTACTGCTACACCGACTATCCCGAGGGTGAACTCTTCGTCAACGGGAAGAGTCAGGGCCGCATCCGCAAGATGGCCAGTGCCAGGAGCGCCAACATCGACACCCGGCTGGACCGCTATCGCCTGCGCTGGAACGACGTAAAGTACGAGCCGGGCGAACTGAAGGTGGTGGTCTACGATGCCAATGGCAAGGCCGCCGGTGAGCAGGTGGTGAAGACGGCAGGACAGCCGACCGCCATCAAGGCCGACGTATGGACGCAGTCGGGCACCACGCTGAAGGCCGACGGCAATGACCTCGCCTTTGTGACCGTCAGTCTGGCCGACCAGGAGGGCACTTTCGTGCCTGCCGCCACCGACCGTCTGACCTTCGCGGTCGAAGGTGCCGGCACGTTCAAGGCCGTCTGCAATGGCGATGCCACCTCGCTGGAGTCCTTCACACAGCCCGCCATGCCCCTCTTCTCTGGGCAACTGGTTGTCATCGTACAAGCCGCCAAAGAAAAAGGTCAACTCACGCTGACCATCGAGGATAAGCAGCGCGGGCTGACCCAGAAGATAGCCATCCCCGTCAACTGACCGCGGGGGTGGCGGCCTCTTCAGGCCTTACAGTTTCTCGCCGTAGCAGAGATCACCACAGTCGCCGAAGCCGGGAACGATATATTTGTGCTCGTTCATGCCCGGATCGATGGCGGCGCACCAGAGCGTGGTGTCCTCTGCTACATTGCGTCTCAGCATCTCCACACCCTCGGGCGTTCCTATCACGCTGGCAATGTGGACCTTGGCCGGCTTGCCCGTCTTGAGCAAGGCCTCATAGGCAGCCACCATTGAACCGCCCGTGGCCAGCATCGGGTCTACGATGATAAGCGTCTTGCCCTTCACGCTGGGGGCAGCCATATACTCGGTGTGGATGCCCACCTCGGTATGCTCGCGGTTGGTATACATGCGGAAGGCAGACACAAATCCGTTCTCCGCATGATCGAACACATGCAGGAAACCCTCGTGGAAGGGCAGTCCGGCGCGCAGCACGGTGGCCAGCAGCACCTCGTCCTTCACCTGCGGGATGTCCAGCGAGCCCAGCGGTGTGTTCACCGTCTTCGGTTTGTAGGTCAGGGTCTTCGAGATCTCGTAGGCCATCACCTCGCCGATGCGTCTGATGTTGTTGCGGAAGAGCAGTCTGTTCTTCTGATAGTTCTTGTCGCGAATCTCTGCCATAAACTGGTTCAGGCAGGAGTTCTGTTCACTGAAGTTGATTACTTGCATGATTGTTTCAGGTTGTTTTATTGGTGCAAAGGTAGCAAATAATTTCGAATATCTGATGGCATCTCCCTTTTTTTTCTTACCTTTGCACCCGAAATGAACAGACTTAGACTAAAGAGACGCTTGGCGGCACGCTGGTTGTTGGCAGTTTTCCTGCCGATGCTCCTGTTGTCGTCGGTGCATGTCCACGAGCAGAAGACGGCGACGCACGACTATTGCGAGGCGTGCGCACAGCATGTCTTCCACTTCGAGAAGATGGCCACCGCCCACTTCTCGATGCACGACTGCGTGCTTTGCCAGTTCCACAGCGTGCCCTTCGTGGCAGGTCTGTCTGCTGTGCTGCCGTCGCCGACAGCGTCCGTATTTACCACCCTGCCCTCCGTTGCCGTCGCGCTGAGCAGCAGCAAGGGGGGCATCCATCTGGGTCGCGCACCGCCGCGTTGTTTCTGAAGAGGACACACAGAGAGAAGATATTTTTTTCAGAAACACCCTAATTGTAAATAGCAATGAACAGAAAGACAATGCTTCTGTCATTGTTGTGCCTTGGCATGACGATGACAGCACAGAACGCATCCGACTCGACCGATGTGTTCTATAAACACCTGAGACTGAACGAACTGACGGTGACTGGCGTGACGGGGCAGACCCGGCTGCGCGACATGGCGGCCCCCGTATCGGTAGTGACGCCACGCGAACTGCGAGCCACTACGGGTACCAATATTATTGATGCCATCAGCCACCAGCCGGGGCTGGCCCAACTGACCACAGGCAACGGCATCTCGAAGCCCATCATCCGCGGACTGGGCTACAACCGCGTGCTGGTGGTGAGCGACGGCGTGCGCCAGGAGGGCCAGCAGTGGGGCGACGAGCACGGACTGGAGATTGACGACCAGGCCGTCAGCAGCGTGGAGATCCTGAAGGGGCCTGCCTCGCTGATGTATGGCTCCGACGCGATGGCCGGCGTGCTGATCCTGCACAGTGCCTCGCTGCCTGCCGAGGGCGAGGTGGTGGGCAACGTCAGCACGTCATACCAGACCAACAGCGGCCTTTTCGACTATTCGCTCCATCTGGCCGGACACCAGAAGAGTTTCGTGTGGAGTGCCCGCTACAGCGAGAAGATGGCCCACGAATACAAAGCCCCCATCGACGGCTATGTGCCTGGCACTCAGATGCATGAGCGGGCGGGTTCGCTGCTGCTCGGACTGGAGCAGCATTGGGGCCACAGCCACCTGAAGTGGGACTGCTTCCACCTGACACCCAGCATGGCCGAAGGAGAACGTGACCCGCTGACTGGCGAACTGGAGCACGAGTACGACCTGAAGACCTACCACAAGCAACTGCCCTTCCAACAAGTGAAGCACTACAAGGCCACCTGGGACAACCTGCTACGCCTGGGCTCCAACAGTACGCTGAAGGCCATCCTGGCCTACCAGCAGAACCGCCGCCAGGAGTTTGAGGACACCCCCCAAGAACCCGAACTCTACTTCCGTCTGCATACCGCCACCTACGATGTCCGTTATCAACTCTCAACTCTCAATTCTCAATTCTCAACTGGCATCTCTGGCATGTACCAAGAGTCGGAGAATCTGGCCGAAGAGTCGCTCATCCCCGCCTATCGCCTTTTCGACATCGGCGGCTACGCCACGGCCCAGCGGACACTCGACCGCTGGACGGTGAGTGGCGGCCTGCGACTGGACAACCGCCATATACAGCACTACGGCAACTTCAGCGGACTGACCGGCAGCATCGGCACCGTGTGGCACGCCGTCACTGCCGACTGCCACACGCTGAACCTCCGTCTGAACCTGGCCCGCGGCTTCCGTGCACCGAACATGAGCGAATTGGGCAGCGACGGTGTGCATGAGGGCACACTGCGCTACGAGATCGGCAACCCCGACCTGAAGTCGGAGTACAGTTGGCAGGCCGACCTAGGGGCTGACTACCAGGGGCACGTCTTCTCGGCGCAGGTCAGCCTCTTCCTGAACCGCATCGAGAACTATATCTTCTCCCGTCGCATTGACCAGGTTGTCGACCCCGACTATCGTACCTTTTCTTATACCCAAGGCGATGCCGTGCTGAAAGGCTTTGAGGTCTCTGCCGACTTCCACCCCATCCACCGTCTGCACTTCGGCAACTCCTTCTCTTTCGTCGACGCCCGCCAGTTGCATCAGCAGGAGGACACGCGCTACCTGCCCATGACACCAGCCCCTCGCTGGACTTCGGACCTGAAGTATGAGATTACCCACAAGGGCCAGGTGTTCAACAATGCCTATGTGGCCGTGGGGCTCGACTGCTTCCCGACGCAGAACCACTACTACAAGGCCTACGACACCGAGACCCGCACGCCCTCCTACACCCTCTTCAATGCCAATGCCGGGACCGATCTCTATGTGAATGGGCGCAAGTGGGCCGAGGTCTACCTGACGGCACAAAACATCTTCAACCGTGCCTATCAGAGCCATCTGAGCCGCCTGAAATACAGCGACGTGAATGCCGTGACCGGCCATCAGGGCGTCTACAATCCGGGACGCAACATCGTGCTCAAGGTGGTTGTCCCCTTCACCCTGACGGAATAGAAAGAGTGTAAAAACGGCCCTTAAATGTAAAGTGCGGGTTGCAAATCAAAAGAGGCGGCCCGCATTTTATTGTTTTTTATCAATAAAACGCCGCGGCGTATGCTAATAAATCATAATTCGTCGTACGTAATTCGCAGAAATTTAGTAACTTTGCAGCCGAATAAAAAGAACGCATAACATCATTTAAAACAAATAATAACAAAATGGCAAAGTTAGATTTGACACAGTATGGCATCACCGGTTCGAAGGTGATTGCTCACAATCCGTCGTATGAGTTCCTCTTCGAGGAAGAAACCAAGGCTGGTCTGACTGGCTTCGACAAGGGTCAGAACACCGAACTGAACGCTGTGAATGTGATGACCGGTATCTACACCGGCCGTTCGCCTAAGGACAAGTATATCGTAGACGATGCCCAGAGCCACGACAAGGTGTGGTGGACCACTGAGGAATACAAGAACGACAACCACCCCATGAGCGAGGCTGTCTGGAAGACCGTGAAGGAGATTGCCGTAAAGGAACTCTGCAACAAGGAACTCTATGTGGTCGACGCTTTCTGCGGTGCCAACGAGGCTACCCGCCTGGCCGTCCGCTTCATCGTGGAGGTGGCTTGGCAGGCTCACTTCGTGAAGAACATGTTCATCCAGCCCACCGCTGAGGAACTGGA
>JAFUST010000070.1 GCA_017467535.1 Prevotella sp.
TATTTATAAATATATATAAATATAGAATAAATTCATGACCTTTCATGGTTGAATTTTGAACTGTAACACTGTAACACTGTAACAAGTGGAAGCACATTTCTCGTTGTCGCTCGCTTATTCGTACCCTTGACCTGACGGTCGAAAGTACTCCCGTTCGGAAAAACCCAAATAAATTTGGTTTTTCGCTCACTTATTCGTACCTTTGCACCCGATTTTGAAAACAGGAACTGAATATGGCACAACTGAAAGCGGCACTCTTCGACCTGGACGGCGTGGTGTTCGACACCGAACCGCAGTACACCGTCTTCTGGGGCAGCCAGTGCCGACTGTATCATCCGGAGCATCCGGGATTGGAGCATGAGATAAAGGGCTCCACGCTCGACCAGATCTACGACCGCTGGTGGAGCGGGCCCCTGGAGCAGGAGCGCGAGGCGGTGACGCGGCGGCTCAACGACTTCGAGGCGCAGATGGACTTCTGCTACATAGAGGGCTTCGAGGCCTTCCTCTCCGACCTGCGCAGTCACGGCGTGAAGGCGGCCGTGGTGACCAGCAGCAACCACCCCAAGATGCAGGCCGTCTACAGGGCGCGCCCGGAGTTCCGCTCGCTCTTCGACGCCATCCTGACCAGCGAGGACTTTGACGAAAGCAAACCCTCGCCCGACTGCTATCTGAAGGCCGCCGCCCGCTTCGGCGTGAAGCCCGAGGAGTGTGTAGTTTTCGAGGACAGCATCAACGGCTTGAAGTCGGGGCTTGCGGCAGGTGCATTCGTGGTAGGACTTGCAACAACTAATCCTTTAGAACGTATAAAAGAATTGTCTGAGTATCAGACGCTTAACTATAATGGTCTGTCTTATGACAGGCTCTGTGAATTGTTTAATAAATAAAGACGAAGAATCATGGCAGGATACCTGGTAAGCGATGAGCGCAAAGTGACCACGCATCGCTTCATAGAGATGAAACAAAAGGGTGAGAAAATATCGATGCTCACCTCGTATGACTATACCACTGCAGGCATTGTGGATCGTGCCGGAATAGACGGCATACTGATAGGCGACTCGGCCTCTAACGTGATGGCGGGCAACTCCACCACGCTGCCCATGACCGTGGATCAGATGATCTATCACGCCCGTTCGGTGGTGCGTGGCGTCAAGCGAGCCCTGGTGGTGTGTGATATGCCCTTCGGCTCCTATCAGACGGGCCGCCACGACGGCGTGGCCAACGCCATACGCATCATGAAGGAGAGCGGCTGCGACGCCCTGAAGATGGAGGGCGGCGTGGAGATCCTGGACACGGTGAAGGCCATCCTCGATGCCGGCATCCCCGTGATGGGCCACTTAGGGCTGACGCCGCAGTCGATCAACAAGTTCGGCACCTATGCCGTGCGCGCCAAGGAGGAGCAGGAGGCACAGAAATTGCTCAGCGACGCTCGTGCGCTGGCCGAAGTGGGCTGCTTCGCCGTGACGCTGGAGAAGGTGCCTGCAGCCCTGGCCAAGCAGGTGACCGAGGAGATCAGCGTGCCCACCATCGGCATCGGCGCTGGTGGCCACTGCGACGGACAGATACTGGTGGTGGCCGACATGCTGGGCATGACGCAAGGCTTCTCGCCGCGTTTCCTGCGCCGCTATGCCGACCTGAACCAGGTGATGACCGACGCTATCGGCCGCTACGTCGCTGATGTGAAAGAGGGCGACTTCCCCAACGAAAGCGAATCCTACTAAATGAATACTCAGAGTACGGCCGTACATATCCGATTGTGGCACAGGGAGTTCTGGCTGATGGCTATAGCCAACCTTCTGCTGTCGATGGCAGTCACGATGCTGATTCCATCGCTGCCGCTATGGCTGGACGGCTCGCTGCAGATGAACCCCACGATGGTGGGCCTCACGATGGGGGCCTTCGCCCTGGGGCTGTTTCTGCCCGGTGCCTTCTGCTCGTTCCTGGTGCAGCACTACCGCCGCAACATGGTCTTCATCCTGAGCGTGCTGGTGCTGGCTGCCACGATGGCCGTGCCGCTGCTGGCTCCCTCGGTGCTCAGCGGGCGGCCGCTGCTGCTGGTGGCCTGGCGCGTGGTGCAGGGTGCCGCCTTCGGCTTGTCGCAGATGGTGCTCACGTCGACGCTCATCATCGACACCTGCGAGTCGCACCAGCGCACCGAAGCCAACCATTCGGCCACCTGGTTCGGCCGCTTTGCCCTCTCGCTGGGCCCTATGGCGGGCCTTCTGCTGCTGCAGGCGGGCGACTTCCGCTGGGTGCTCACGGCTGCCATCGTCGGCTGTGCGCTCACCGTTCTGCTCATCCTCTGCATCCACTTCCCCTTCCGCGTGCCTGAAGACAATGTGCGCTTGGTGAGCCTCGACCGCTTCTTCCTGCCCAACGGCTTCCCGCTGATGCTCAACATGATGCTGGTGACGGTGGCCGTGGGGCTGATGATGTCGATGGCCATCACCGTACATGCCTATGGCCTGGTGATGCTGGGCTTCCTGCTGGCACTGCTGGCGCAGCGCTTCGTGTTCCGCGACGCCGAACTGAAGAGCGAGGTCGTGGCGGGCCTCCTGCTCATCGGGGCGGCACTGCTCATCCTGTTCAGCCAGCGCCACATGATACCCGCCGACCACTCCGTGCTCCCCTCACCGCTGATAGGCCTGGGACTGGGCATCGTGGGTGCCCGCTTCCTGCTCTTCTTCATCAAGTTGAGCCGCCACTGCCAGCGGGGCACGTCGCAGAGCACCTTCATGCTGGGGTGGGAGAGCGGATTGGCCCTGGGCGTAGGCATCGGCTATGCCTGCTTCGCCCATCGTCACGGCATCCTGCTGCTGGTGGCCCTGGCGCTCATCGTGGTGGCCCTGCTGCTCTATGTCACCTTCACCCACCGCTGGTTCATCAAGCACAAGAACCGATAAGGAGCCCGCCTGTGTGAGAATAACTGAAAACCCAACAATAAACGCATAGATGAAGAACGAATACACCCCGCAACCCGTTGACACCAGCGATGTCAGGCTGCCAGAGGAACTGAACGTGCTGATCGAGAAGATGTCGAAGAATGTGCATGAGGTGTGGGCTGAGGGCCGCATCAGGCAAGGATGGACCTACGGCCCCCAGCGCGACGACACGCTCAAGACGCACCCCTGCCTGATACCCTATGAGGAACTGACGGAGGAGGAGAAGGACTATGACCGCAACACCAGCATAGGCACGCTGAAACTGATACTGAAACTGGGTTTCAAGATTTCCAGATAGAAAATTGTCCTCCCTTTTTTTGGCGGTTTCAGAAAAAATTGCTAACTTTGCAGGCTAGTAGACGAAAACCACTTAAAACAATAAATCTAACGTAAGATGAAACAATTCAACGACAAAAACTTCGTGCTGGAGACCGAGGTCGCCCAGGACTTGTATCACAACCATGCGGCCAAGATGCCTATCATCGACTACCACTGCCACCTGATTCCCGAGATGGTGGCCAAGGATCATAAGTTCAAGAGCATCACCGAACTTTGGCTGGGCGGCGACCACTACAAGTGGCGTGCTATGCGCACCAACGGCGTGGACGAGCGCTACTGCACAGGCAAGGACACCACCGACTGGGAGAAGTTTGAGAAGTGGGCAGAAACCGTGCCTTACACCTTCCGCAACCCCCTGTACCACTGGACACACCTGGAACTGAAGACCGCCTTCGGCATCGAGAAACTGCTCTCGCCCAAGACGGCTCGCGAGATATTCGACGAGTGTAACGACAAACTGCAGAACGATCCCAACTTCACGGCTCGCGGCCTGATGCGTCACTACAATGTGGAGTGCGTCTGCACCACCGACGATCCCGTGGACGACCTGCACAACCACATCGAGTACGCCAAGATCCGCACCGAGAAGGATCCTCTGATGATTCCCGCATGGCGTCCCGACAAGGCTATGAACATCGAGAAGCCCGAGTTCCCCAAGTACATTGAGCAACTGGCTGAGGTCAGCGGTGTCAACATCGTGAAGTTTGCCGACATGATCGACGCCCTGAAGAAGCGCCACGAGTTCTTCGAGCAGCAGGGCTCGAAACTCTCTGATCACGGCATCGAGGAGTTCTACGACGAGGAGTACACCGACTCGCAGATCGAGACCATCTTCGAGAAGGCTATGCGCGGCCAGCAACTCTCCAACTTCGAGGTTCGCCAGTTCAAGCACTGCTTCCTGACCCTCATGGCCGAGATGGATGCCGACGCAGGATGGACGCAGCAGTTCCACTACGGTGCCATCCGCGACAACAACACCAAGATGTACGACCAACTGGGCCCCGACACCGGCTTCGACTCCATCGGCGAGTTCAACACGGCCA
>JAFUST010000071.1 GCA_017467535.1 Prevotella sp.
CTGCACGTAGGTGAAACCATTGATACGTGAAATGATCATAGCGGCGTCCTTGCCCAGACCGTTCAGAATGACGCGGAGGGGCTTCTTGCGCACCTTGTTGGCCTTCTCGGCAATCTTGATGGCACCTTCGGCGGCAGCGAAACTCTCGTGGCCGGCCAGGAAGGCGAAGCACTCGGTCTCCTCGCGGAGCAGACGAGCAGCCAGGTTGCCGTGGCCCAGACCAACCTTGCGGTCGTCGGCCACGCTGCCGGGGATACAGAACGACTGCAGACCGATACCGATGGCCTCGGCAGCCTCGGCAGCGCTCTTTACGCCCTTCTTGATGGCGATGGCAGCACCGCAAACGTATGCCCACTTGGCGTTCTCGAAGCAGATACGCTGCGTCTCCTCACACATCTGGTAGGGGTCGACACCTGCCTTCTCGCAGATCTCGTTGGCCTCTTCGATGCTATTGATCCCGTTCTCTTTCAGAGCAGCCAGCACCTGGTTGATGCGACGCTCGTAACTCTCGAATGATACTTTTCTAATCATAGTTCGGGTCCTCCTTCTTATTCTTTACGTGGGTCAATAACTTTCACAATTCCCTGCTCGGCGGTGGTGCGGCCATAAGAGCCAGTGAACTTCTTCACGGCCTCGTTAGCATCCATGCCGTCCTTGATGGCTTCCATCATCTTGCCCAGGTGTACATACTCGTAGCCACAAACCTGGTTGTCCTTGTCCAGGAACTGCTTGGTGATGTAGCCTTCGGTCAGTTCGAGGTAGCGTGTGCCCTTGGCCACGGTGCCATAGAGGGTACCCGTCTGCGAGCGCAGGCCCTTGCCCAGGTCTTCCAGGCCAGCACCAATCACGAGACCGCCCTCACTGAAGGCACTCTGTGTGCGTCCGTAGACAATCTGGAGGAACAACTCGCGCATAGCAGTATTGATAGCATCGCAAACGAGGTCGGTATTCAGGGCCTCAAGGATGGTCTTGCCCGGCAGAATCTCGCTGGCCATAGCGGCAGAGTGAGTCATGCCCGTGCAACCGATGGTCTCTACCAGGGCCTCCTGGATGATGCCATCCTTTACGTTCAGGCTCAGTTTGCAGGCACCCTGCTGAGGAGCGCACCAGCCGATACCGTGGGTATAGCCCGAAATGTCCTTGATCTCCTTGGCCTGGATCCACTTGCCCTCCTCGGGGATGGGTGCAGGACCGTGGTTGGGGCCTTTGGCCACAACGCACATGTTTTCAACTTCCTTAGAATAAATCATTGTAGAACTATTTATAAACAGATTATTTGTTCAAGGCTGCAAAGTTAGTAAATTTCTTCGACAATACCTAAAAATGGTGAGACTTTTTTCCGTTCTGCCGTTTTTTTTCATCATTCCGTCAAACACTTGTCCAGTGCTTCGGCGATGGCTGCCTTGTCCAGATGCTGACCGATGAAGACCAGTTTCTGCATACGGTCGCCATATTTCTCATCCCAGTCGCGGCGCAGGGCAGGGTCACGCTCCATCATCTGCTGCAGTTCTGCTTTCGGCATCGTGGCAAACCACTGGCCGGCCTGACGGATACTGACCTGCTTGCCTGCCTGCTCGAACAGGTAGCACATCTCTTGCTCGTCCTGGAAATAGCAGATGCCCTTGGCTCGGATGACGCTCTTGGGCCACTGGCGGGCCACAAACTCGTCGAACAGTCCCAGATTGAACGGGCGGCGACGGTAGTACACATAGGTGCCGATGCCATATTCCTCAGCCTCACCTTCATCGTGGTGATGATGATGGTGGTGGCCGTGCTCGTGTTCTTCATGCTCGTCGTGGTCGTGGTGGTGATGCTCATGTTCGTCATCATCATCTTCTTCATGATGACGCTCCACCTCTTGAATCCAGGTAGCCGAGGTGGCCACGCGGTCGAAGTCGAACATACCGGTGTTGAGTATCTTGTCGAAACTGACGTCGCCATAGTTGCACTCTATGATCTCCGCCTTGGGCTGCAGCGTGTGCACAATCTGGCGCAGACGGCCCAGTTCGTCGGGTGTCACCTCGGCAGCCTTGTTCAGCAGCACGATGTTGCAGAACTCTATCTGCTGGATCACCAGGTTCTCTATGTCTTCCTCGTCGATGTCGGGGCGCTGCAGGCGCAGGCCGCCCTCAAACTCATCGCGCATCCTCAGGGCGTCCACCACTGTGACGATGCAGTCGAGGCGGGGCACACCGCCCTCAGTCACCTCTGGTGCCATTTGCGGGATAGAGCAGATGGTCTGTGCGATGGGGCCGGGCTCGCAGATACCGCTGGCCTCGATGACGATGTAGTCGAAGCGCTGCTGGGTGATGATGTCCTGCAGTTGCTGCACCAGATCCATCTTCAGCGTGCAGCAGATGCAGCCGTTCTGCAGGGCCACCAGCGAGTCATCCTGCTGGTTGACGATGCCCCCCTTCTGTATGAGGTCGGCGTCGATGTTCACCTCGCCAATGTCGTTGACGATGACGGCAAACTTGATGCCTTTCTGGTTGTTCAGTATTCTATTCAGTAGTGTGGTCTTGCCGCTGCCCAGGTATCCTGTCAGCAGCAGCACAGGTGTTTCATTCCTATTCATAGCGTTATCCAATTATTCACTTTTCCTTTAACAGAGTTCTACTTTGTTGATGTCCTGTTCCTTCTCGCAGTAGTGGCAGGTCAGCATGTTGCCCGTCACGTGGAAGTAGGTCTGCATGGGCTCGTTGTTGGTGATGCACTTCGGGTTGTTGCATTTCACGATGCCATGCATCTCCTGTGGCGTCTCCACAGTCTTCTTCTCCACCACCTCATAGTCGCGGATGATGTTTAGGATCACATTGGGCGCCACTACCGACAGGCGCGATATCTCGTCGTCAGTGAAGAACTTGTCGCTCACCTTGATGATGCCCTTATTGCCCACCTTCAGAGAGGGGTAGTTGATGCCGATGGTGACGGGCGTCTTCAGGTCGAAGAGCCCCAATAGTTGCGCCACTTGATAAGTCTTACCGGCCGGTATATGGTCAATCACGGTGCCGTGCTCGATGGCGGCCACCAGGCGTTCTTTCTTGTTGGATGATCTCATAGGATAATGGTTTTGTCGTTTTTCACTTCGTCGAGCCCAATGCCCAGCACATCGCAGAAGATGGCCTCGCGGGCAAAGAGGCCGTTGCCGGCCTGCTGTATGTAGTAGGCGTGCGGATTGTCATCCACCTCGTAGGCTATCTCGTTCACGCGGGGCAGCGGGTGCAGTATCTTCATGTTGGGCTTGGCCAGCCGCAGCAGGTCGTTGTTCAGTATGTAGACATTCTTCACCCGCTCATATTCCATCAGGTCCGAGAAACGCTCCTTCTGCACACGGGTCATGTAGAGGATG
Source organism: Prevotella sp. (assembly GCA_017467535.1). Classification (GTDB taxonomy): domain Bacteria; phylum Bacteroidota; class Bacteroidia; order Bacteroidales; family Bacteroidaceae; genus Prevotella. The sequence continues at coordinate 3,350 of JAFUST010000071.1, forward strand.
TCGGCATCCTGAATCACCTTCTCGTTGAAGGCTGTGTGCTCCTGGTATTTGATGCCGTGCTCGTCGCAGTAGAGTTTATACTCCTTGGGCATCGCCAATTCCTTCGGCGCCACAAAGTGGAACGTGGGGTTGAAGTGGCGCATGGCCATCAGCAGCGAGTGCACCGTGCGGCCATATTTCAGGTCGCCCACCATATATATATTAAGGTTATCCAGCGTGCCCTGCGTCTTGTAAATAGAGTAGAGGTCGAGCATGCACTGCGAGGGGTGCTGGTGGGCACCGTCGCCGGCATTGACGATGGGCACAGGGCTCACCTCCGAGGCATACTGCGCTGCACCCTCTATGTAGTGGCGCATCACGATCACGTCGGCATAGTTGGCCACCATCAGTATGGTGTCCTTCAGCGTCTCGCCCTTCGTGCCGCTGGTCACCTTCGGGTCGGCAAAGCCGATCACGCGGGCTCCAAGGCGGTTGGCGGCAGTCTCAAACGAGAGACGAGTTCTGGTACTGGGCTCAAAGAACAGGGTGGCTACCACCTTGCCCTTCAGCAATTCACGGTTGGGGTGTTTTTCAAACTCCTGTGCCATCTCAATCATATAGAGAATTTTTTCTCTCGTGAGGTCGGCAATGGTGACGAAATTATGTTTGTCCATAATGGGTCTTGAATGTATTCGGGTGCAAAGTTACTAAAAAGTCGAGAGCAAAACAAAAGAATTCATTCTTTTTTTGCATCTTCAAGTTTCATTTCGGCCGCAGGTCACTTTACTCCGTCACATTGGCGGGCCAGTGGCGTATTATAGTATGGCTTCATTTTGATGCTTGATTCAGGTTGAATGGACGCTCCAAACGGGGCGTTTGGAGGCTTCAAACGGATGGTTTGGAGGCTTCAAACTCCAGGTCGGCGATGTCTATCTTGCGGGCTTTCTGCTCGGGGTGGAGCAGCGGGCGCAGGACCTTAAGGGTATGGGGGAACAGTTCGTACATCTCATGGTGTTGGGTACCATCCTCGAACACGTGTTAACTAATTATAATCTTGAGAAAAGTAGGAATAATTCCTCAGATAATTGCAGGTTTCAACAAAAATGACTAACTTTGCACCCGAAAATCTTAAAAGTATGGAGGAAGCATGGAGCAAGAGAACAAGAATTTTCAGGTAGTACACGAAGGATTTACGGCCAAGGAGGCCATTGACGAGGCAAAGCGTTGCCTGCACTGTAAGATTCCACAATGTCGGAAGGGTTGCCCAATAGAGAACAACATTCCCGATTTTGTGGCGGCTTTGTCTATGGGTAACTTTGGCGAGGCTATGAAGGTGATCAACGAGCGCAGCAATCTGCCTGCCATCTGTGGTCGCGTGTGTCCGCACGAGAAGCAGTGTCAGGGCAGTTGTGTGCTGGGCAAGAAGGGCGAGCCCATCCAGATAGGTAAATTGGAGCAATTTGTGGCCGACTTTGATACCGACATGGAACTGATTCGCGAGCGTTTGGCGCAGAAGAACCGCGGTATCGTGGCTGTGATTGGCTCTGGGCCTGCAGGACTGACTGTGGCCGGCGATCTGGCGCGTCAGGGCTTCAAGGTGACCATCTTCGAGAGTGAGGGCGAGCCGGGCGGTGTGCTGATGTACGGCATTCCGGAGTATCGTCTGCCTAAAGCCATCGTGCGTAAGGAAATCAGAAAGATAGCCGAACTGGGCGTGGACTTCCAGTTGAATACCACGGTAGGCCGCAACGGCGTGACCATTGACTCACTGTTTGCACAGGGCTACGACGCTATCTTTATAGGTACGGGAACATCTATTCCACAGAACATGAATTCGACACCGGGATTCGCGCTGCGCGGCGTGAATCAGGCTACGTATCTGCTGCATCAGGTGAACGTGTTCAACGAGGGGCTGACCACCCGCGACATGGTGCCCGTGGATCCGGGCGACCGTGTGGCCGTGATTGGCGGTGGCAACGTGGCTATGGATGCTGCGCGTACGGCCATCCGCCTGGGAGCCGACGTGACGGTGCTTTATCGTCGCACGCAGGAGGAGATGCCGGCCATACCCAGCGAGTATGAGGAGGCCGTGGCTGAGGGCGTGAAGTTCTGGTGGAACACGTCGTGCACAGAGTTCCTGGCTGGCGACAACGGCCGTTTGGGGCAGTTGCGCATCGTCGATCCCGATGGCGAGCGTCTGGAACCGTTCAACCGTGTGTTCATGGCCATCGGTTCTCGTCCGGCCAACCGTATCGTGTCGACCACCGAGGGTATCGAGGTCGACGAGAAAGGCTACGTGAAGGTGGTAGATCGCCCCATGGGCATGACCACCCGTCGCGGTGTGTTTGCCGGTGGCGACGTGGTGCACCGTCCGCAGACAGTGGTGCTGGCCATGAAGGCCGCCAAGGAGGTGGCACAGGGCATCGCTCAGTACATCGATGCCGTAAAACTGCTGGAGGGTATGAAATAGGAAAATAGAAAGCCAGCCTTATTTAGGCTGGCTTTACCCCTTTTGGGCCTGCTCCCAGGAGAGGAGGGCCTTGATGAAAGTTTCGCACGGATTGTTGCGGAACTTTCTTTCTCTGATGGCTTTGATAAGTGTGTAGACCACGTAGATAAGCAGGCAGAGCAGGAAGGCCGACGCGTAGGCGTAGAAGGCCATGTTGTCTATCTTGACGAACAGACTGAACAGAGCCACGGGAATGGCAAAGGCCAGACCGAAAATGAGCAGGCGGTATTTGCACCACGACTCCTTGAAATCCTCGAATTTCTGTTTCTGCTCCAGGTACTGCTCGAATGCCTCTTCGCTGGCTATGTTGTAGTGTTCAAGACGGGGCAGGGTGGGGTCGTCCTTATAGTCGGTACGGATATCCCAAATGTGACCCTGGAGCGTCTCCAGGGTCACATGGTCAATGTATGAACGGTCTATCTGAAACATACGTTAGCAGAGTTTGCGCGAGCCGTCGCCGATGACAACGTCGATGACCTCAGGCTCGTGGCCGTACTTGGCGGCAAACTTCTTCTTGGCGTCGGCAATGAACTTGTTGTACAGGTCGGCACGCACCAGGTTGATGGTGCAGCCACCGAAGCCACCGCCCATGATGCGGCTGCCAGTCACTTCGTTCTCCTTGGCGATGTCGTTCAGGTAATCCAGTTCCTCGCAGGATACCTCGTACTCCTTCGACAGGCCGTAGTGGGTCTCGTACATCTTCTGGCCTACAGTCTCGTAGTCACCGGCCAGCAGGGCGTCGCAGACAGCCAGCACGCGGTCCTTCTCACCCAGCACGAAGTGAGCGCGGGTATAGTCCTCCTCGCCAACCTCGGCACGGACTTCCTCCAGTTGCTCCCATGTGCAGTCGCGCAGGGTCTCAAACTTGCCCTCGGGATGCTTCTTTTGAATGGCCTTCACCACGTTCTCGCAGGAGTTGCGGCGGTCGTTGTAGGGCGAACCGGCCAGTTCGTGCTTCACCTTACTGTTGAGCAGCACCAGACGATAGCCGTCGGGCTTGAAGGGGAAGTACTCGAACTCGCGGCTGCGGCAGTCGAGACGCATCAGACAGCCGGCCTTGCCGAAGACAGAGGCAAACTGGTCCATGATGCCGCAGTTCACGCCGCAGTAGTTGTGCTCGGTAGCCTGTCCGGCCAGCACCATATCCCACTGGCTGACCTTGTTCTCGCCGAAGATGTCGTTCAGACCGCAGGCGAAGCAACTCTCCATGGCAGCACTCGACGACATGCCTGCGCCGAGGGGCACATCGCCGGCGAAGGCGATGTTGAAGCCCTTCACGGGAACGCCCAACTTCTGGAACTCCTTGGCGATACCATAGATATAGCGTGCCCACGAGGCGCGAGGGCCTGCGGGGTCGCTCAGTTTGAAGTCCACGCGGTCCTTCAGATCGATGGCGTAGGCCATCACGGTGTCTTCGGTACCGTTGGCACGCATCTCGGCCATGATGCCTTTGTCCACTGCGCCGGGGAATACGAATCCGCCGTTATAGTCGGTGTGCTCACCAATCAGGTTAATACGACCGGGCGATGCGTACACATTGCCTGTTTTACCATCAAAATGCTTGATGAAGCGACTTCTTACAAATTCAATGTCCATAGTTACTTAGAGATTTTTTGTTTACAGATTTATAGTTTTAAGGATAATTACTTCTCATTCAGTCCAATCTTACTGCCCTTCCAGCAGAACCAAAGCAGGTAGATGTAGTAGATGAACATCAGACTGATGGCGATGGCGACACCAGTGGAGGTGGGAGTTACAACCTCTTTCAAGGTTTTGGGGTCGATGATGGTCTGACCTCCAGTAGAAAGGCTGATATTGTCGACAACGGCTCCCATGATAGGCATCAGAATAGCCGCACCAATCACACCTGTGTTGATAATGCCAGAGGCAGCCTTGGTGTGACGGCCCAATTTCTGAAGACCAAGGTTGAAAACCAAAGGCCACATGACAGAGTGGAACAATCCGGCAGCCAGCATGCACCATACGCTTATCATTCCGGGCAGGACGAGAGAAGCGGCAATGCAGACGGCACCTAACGTGATGCACCAAGACAAAAGAACGCGTGGCTCGAACTTAGTGAGAATGCCGGCACCGACGAATCGACCGACCATCATGCCACCCCAGTAGAATGCGAGGAAGGCAGTGGCACCGTCCATGCCCATCACCTTGAATTTGTAGGGGAGCATCGAAGGAACGCCAATCTCAACACCCATATACATGAAGATGCCTAATGCACCGAGCCATACATGAGGATACTTGAAGACGGAATTCTTCTCTACGATTTTTTCTCCTGCCTCTGCGCTCTGCTTGCCTTCGTCAATCTTGGGCAACTTGAGGAATACCAAGATTCCACAGATGATAAGAGTGAAAATGCCGAGTCCCAAGAACGGGCCAGGGATGTCTGCTCCTGTTGCAATGACATTTCCTTCCTCATCTTTGTTCGTGAAGATCATGTAGGTGATGAACAGAGGGGCAACGGTTGTGGCAACAGAGTTCAGAGCCTGTGACAGCGTCATGCGGAAAGCACCCTTCTCGGGTGAACCTAACACCATAACATATGGATTGGCCACATTCTGCAGCATGACAACGCCCATAGCCACCACACACATGCTGGCAAGGAACACTGTATAGATTGTGCTGACATCTTGATCGAGCACGCCGTTGATGCCTAACGAATTGATGATAAAACCAATGCCTGCAATTGCGAGTCCGAGAATCAGTGTGCCCTTGTAGCCGATTTTACTCATCAGGAGAGAGAAGGGAATGGCTAAGATGTAGGCGCCGTAGAAGGCTGTGTTCACATATTGGCCCTGCTGGGCTGTCAAGTTGAATGCTTTTGAGCATAACTCAATCATCGAGTTGTTCATCGTAGTGATGAATCCGATGAGGAAGCACACGATGAAGACAATGATCAACGGGAACAGATAGTTCGGTGTTTGCTTTTGTGACATACTTATTAAGTGTTTGATTGTTAGCAAAATGAGTTTACTCGGCTACACCAAACTTGTAGACCGTCTTCTGCTTGTAGCGCTGACCAGGATTCAGAACTACAGAGGGGAAGTAGGGACGGTTGGGCGTGTCGGGGAAGTGCTGGCACTCCAGGCAGACAGCCGAACGGCGGGGGAAGGTGGCACCATTGGCTCCCTTGTAGTCGCCAGTCAGGTAGTTGCCAGTATAGAGTTGTACGCCGGGCTCGGTGGTGTAGCACTCAATCGTGCGGCCACTCTTAGGTTCTGTGATGCGGGCAGCAAAACTCAGTTCGCCCTCTTCTTTCTTGTTCAGCACGTAGTTGTGGTCGAAACCGTTGCCGAACTTAATCTGCTCATGGTCGGCATCGATGTCCTTGCCGATGGCCTTCGGGGTGCGGAAGTCGAACGGCGTGCCTTCTACCTTCAGGATCTCGCCAGTAGGAATGGCGGTCTCGTCGGTGGGAATGTAGAAGTCGGCGTTGATCTCGAGCAACTGGTCGTCGATGGTCGGAGTGGGATCGGCCGTTCCTGCCAATGAGAAGAAGGCATGGTGGGTCAGGTTGACGATGGTCTTTTTGTTAGTAGTTGCCAAATACTCCAGCACAAGTTCATTCTGGTCAGTGAATGTGAATTCAACCGTCACGTCCAATTCGCCTGTGAAGCCTTCCTCGCCATAAGAGGAAATGCGGTGCAGGGCCAGCGAGCGGGGACCCATCTGGCGGGCATCCCAAACCTTTGTATGGAAACCTGTAGGACCGCCGTGCAGGTGATTCTGTCCGTTGTTGATGGCCAGTTGATACTCCTTGCCGTTCAGTGTGAACAGCCCCTTGCAAATACGGTTGCCGAAGCGGCCGATGAGCGTCGAGAGGAAAGGCTCTGGCGAGTTGATGACTGACTGGATATTGTCGTGACCCTGGATCACGTTGGCGACCTTTCCGTCCTTGTCTGGCACCATGATGGCACAGATGGCACCGCCATAGTTGGTGATGGCAACTTCGTAGCCCTTACGGTTACGCAGGATGTACAGATCGGTCTTCTTTCCGTTGATCGTGGCCTGGAAGGCTTCGCGCTTCAGACCACACAGATTCGCATTTTCGGATGTGTTTGTCATATCAAAATGTTTTTTAGTTACTGTAACTGTTTGCAAAGTAACAAAAAAATACCGACTTGTGCAAACAAATCGGTAAAAACTTGGTGTTAAAGATAACTAAATGCGGGTTTTCAGAAAATCGGAGACTACATAAGCACTGCCTCCGACGAAGATGACATCATCGCTGGAAGCCCCTTGCAACGCAGCCTGATAGGCTTCTTCGACCGTTGGGAAGGACTGGCTGTTCAGTCCAAACTGCTCGCCGAACACCTTGAGCGACATTTCCGAAAGTGCCCGGTGGTTAGTGCTCTTCGTGAAGAAATAGGTGGCATTCTTGGGGAGTTTCTCCAGAATGGCATATACATCCTTGTCTTCCGCAATGCCGAACACAATGCGCAGTTCGTGGCATTCGATGTTCTCCAGTTGATGGCTCAGGTAGTCCCAGGCTCCTGGATTGTGCCCCATGTCGCAGATGACGGTGGGGTTCTCCCTGACTTTCTGCCAGCGTGCCAGCAGGCCTGTTATCTTCTTGACGTTCTGGAAGGCATTGTCCATCTCCTGTCCTGCCTTCTCGTTGCCATCCCTGCCGACATTGCTTAGATAGCCTGCTTCGGCCAACTGGCTGAAGGCGCAGAGGGTGGTGTTCATGTTCTTTGGCTGGAACTCCCCAGTCAGTTCGCAACGGAACTCAATACGGTTCTTCAGCCTGTAGTGTATCATGCCGTCTTTCTGCGTATTCGCTTCAACGATTTTCTGGTTCTCTTCATCGTCGGCAAAGACAATCTTGGCATGATGCTCCATAGCGATGGCCTCGAAGAGGGGACGCGTCTCAGGCATTGACTCGCCAATGACCACAGATACGCCCTCCTTGATGATGCCTGCCTTCTCAACGGCTATTTGCTCGATGCTGGAACCCAGCAGACGGGTATGGTCGAGCGAGATGTTGGTGATGACGGAGAGTATGGGCGTAATAATATTGGTGCTATCCAGACGTCCGCCCAGTCCTACTTCGACAACGGCAATATCAACATCCATATCCTCGAAATACTTGAAGGCCATCGCCGTCGTGATTTCGAAGAATGAAGGCTTGAGCGGTTCGAAGAAAGCACGATGCTGTTCCACGAACTCAGTGACATAGTCCTCAGGGATGGGAATGCCGTTCACCCTGATGCGCTCGCTGAAGTCGATGATGTGTGGAGAGGTGTAGAGACCCACTTTGTAGCCGCATATCTGCAGTGTGGCAGCAATGAGATGGCACACGGAGCCTTTGCCGTTGGTGCCAGCCACATGGATGGAACGGAAGTGTTGGTGCGGGTGACCGAGATGCTCGTCGAGAGCCAGCATCGTGTCAAGCCCTTCCTTATAGCCGGCAGCACCCTGCTGCTCGAAATTGGCTGTTTGGTTAAACAGGTAGTGAGTAGTCTCTTCGTAGGTCATTGGAAGTAGTTCTTAAAGCGTTGGAAAATGGAATCCTTCGTCTGTTTGTCGCCCTTAAAGTTGTCGCTGTCCTTGAAGGTCTCGATGGCCTTCTTCTCATCGCGTGACAACGTCTTGGGCACATAGACGCTGATGTTTACCACCAAATCGCCCCGACCAGTTCCGTATCCTTGAACTGCTGGCAGGCCCTTGCCTCTGAGGCGCATAGTCTTTCCCGGCTGTGTGCCGTTCTCAATCTTCACCTTCAGCGATTTTCCTTCGATGGTCGGTACGTCAATCTCACCACCCAGTGCAGCGGTGGGGAAGTCAAGCAGCAGATTGTAAATCAGATCGTTGCCGTCGCGTACGAAGACATCGTGGGCTTCTTCCTCGATGAGCACCTGAATATCCCCAGGGATGCCTCCCCTGTAGCCTGCGTTGCCCTTGCCAGGCACGTTGACCACCATACCCTCAGCAACGCCTGCAGGGATTTTAATCTCGACCACTTCCTCGCCTTTCACGACGCCAGTGCCTCCGCATTCGTGACATTTGTTCTTAATGATCTGGCCTTCGCCCTGACAGGTGGGACAGATGCCCTGAGTCTGCATCATGCCCAGAATGCTTTGTGTCGTGTGGGTGATGACGCCCGTACCATGACAGGTGGGACATGTCTCACGCTCGCCTCCACCTTCCGCACCAGTGCCGTGACAGTGTGGACAAGCGGTATCCTTGCGTACCTTGAACTTTTTGGTTACGCCTTGGTTGATTTCTTCCAGTGTCAGTTTGACCTTCAGACGGAGGTCGCTGCCGCGATGCTTTTGTGGCCGTCCGCCTCGTGAGCCGAAACCTCCGAAGCCTCCGAAACCGGCTCTGCCTCCGAAGATATCGCCGAACATTGAGAAGATGTCGTCCATATTCATCGTAGCACTGTCGAATCCGCCGAATCCGCCTCCATTGCCCATTGGGCCATTGAAGCCGAACTGGTCGTACTGCTGACGCTTCTGCGGGTCATGCAGCACATTGTAGGCCTCGGCGGCCTCCTTGAATTTCTCCTCGGCCTGCTTGTCGCCGGGGTTGCGGTCAGGGTGATACTGGATGGCTATCTTGCGGTAGGCCTTCTTGATCTCGTCTTCTGAAGCGGTCTTGTCGACGCCCAGCACCTCGTAGTAGTCTCTTTTCTGCGCCATTGGATATTATTGTCCTACTGCTACCTTTGCGTAGCGGATTACTTTGTCGTTCAGTTTATAGCCGGTGGCCATGCAGTCAATAACCTTGCCTTTCTTGTCATCGCCCATGCCTGGCACCAGTGCAACGGCCTCGTGTAGTGAGGTGTCGAAGTCGGCATCCTGGGTCTCTATCTTGGAGACGCCCTGGGACTCGAGCACCTTCATCAGTTTCTGGTAGATGAGGGTCATTCCCTCGCGCAGCACCTGCGGGTCATCAGTCTTCTCGCCGCTGGCAATGGCTCGTTCCATATCGTCGATGACAGGCAGCAGGGCTGTGATGGTCTTCTCGCCACCGTTCAGTATCAGTTCGGCGCGCTCCTTCAGCGTGCGCTTGCGGTAGTTGTCGAATTCGGCCACCTGACGCAGGTACTTGTCCTTCAGGTCGGCAATCTGTGCCTGAGCCTCGGTCAGCGGATCCTGTTCCTCTGCCACTTCGTCTGACTGTTGTTCTTCGGCTTCTGCCTCTTTGTCAGTTTCGTTAACGGTCTGCTCTTCCTGCAGTTCCTCGTCTTCTATATGAATTTCCTTTTCTTCCATGATTTACTGTGGTTTATTAATGTTCTACACTATGGGCAGAGCAAATTCCGTGCCGCTTTTCCTTCAAGCGTAGAGTTTCTCCTTCTGGGCCTTGATGGTCTCGTCGTAGATGTAGTCATCGTACTGCATCAGTTTGTCGATAGTGCCGCGAGGCGTCAACTCGATGATGCGGTCGGCCACAGTCTGTATGAACTCGTGGTCGTGAGATGCGAAGAGAATGTTGCCCTTGAACTGCACCAGATTGTTGTTGAAGGCCTGGATAGACTCCAAGTCGAGGTGGTTGGTGGGTGTGTCCAGAATCAGACAGTTGGCGTTTTTCAGTTGCATGCGGGCAATCATGCAGCGCATCTTCTCACCACCAGACAATACGTTGACATGCTTCAGCACATCCTCCTCGCGGAAGAGCATACGGCCGAGAAACGACTTCATGGTTACCTCGTTGCCAGGTCCCCACTGGGAGAGCCAGTCCACCAGGTTCATCTCGCTCTGGAAGAACTCAGTATTATCCAGCGGCAGATAGGCCGTGGTGATGGTGACGCCCCACTTGTAGGTGCCGGCATCGGGCTCACGGTTGCCGTTGATGATCTCGAAGAGGGCCGTCATAGCCTTGGGGTTATGGGAGAGGAACACTGTCTTCTGACCACGCTCGATGGTGAACGACACATTGTCGAAGAGCACAGTGCCGTCAGCATCGACAGCCTTCAGCCCTTCCACTTCAAGTATCTGGGTGCCCGGCTCACGCTCCATCTGGAAGATAATGCCAGGATATTTGCGGGTTGAAGGTGTGATTTCCTCCACATTCAGTTTCTCCAGCATTTTTTTGCGTGAGGTTGTCTGCTTCGACTTGGCCACATTGGCTGAGAAACGACGGATGAACTCCTCCAGTTGCTTGCGCTTCTCTTCGGCCTTCATTTTCTGGTTCTGAGCCTGACGGAGGGCCAACTGCGAACTCTCGTACCAGAACGAATAGTTGCCGGAGAAGAGCGTCACCTTGCCGAAATCGATGTCGACGGTCTGTGTACTGACGGCATCGAGGAAGTGACGGTCGTGGCTTACCACTAGCACGCATTGCTCGAGACTGCTCAGATATTCCTCCAACCACTGCACGGTATCTAGGTCGAGGTCGTTGGTGGGCTCGTCGAGCAGAAGGTTGTCAGGATGTCCGAAGAGGGCCTTGGCCAGCATCACGCGTACCTTTTCATTATTAGATATATCCGCCATCTGTGCATAGTGCACGTCCTCCTTGATGCCCAGATTCTGCAGCAACTGTGCAGCCTCGCTCTCAGCCTCCCAGCCGTTCATCTCGGCGAAGGCCATCTCCAGATCAGCAGCACGCACACCGTCCTCCTCGGTCATCTCGTCCTTGGCGTAGAGGGCCTCGCGCTCCTTCATGTTTTGCCACAAGGGCTGGTGTCCCATCAGCACGGTGTCCATCACAGTGTATTGGTCGTATTTGAAGTGATCCTGCTCCAGCACACTCATACGCTCGCCGGGCAGCATCTCCACCGTTCCCTTGTTGGGCTCCAGTTCGCCGCTGATGGCGCGTAGCAGGGTAGACTTGCCTGCGCCGTTGGCACCGATGATGCCATAGATGTTTCCACTCGTAAACTTCAGGTTCACATCTTTGTAGAGAACCTTCTTTCCAAACTGTATTGCCAGATTCGTTAATGTGATCATTTTGCTTCTTTTCTTTTTGCGGGTGCAAAGTTACGAATTTTTTATCAATTATCTGTCCATCCGGCAGAATTTATTTCTTTTGGCGGTGCTTTGTTCTGTTTGCTTCATTGGTTGCAGAGCAGATGGTAGGGGCAGTTGCGGCAACGATCCCTGTCTTCGGTCGGGGTATAGGGAACGGCGGGATTAAACATCTGGTCGATGGTTTCGTTGAGCAATTCCATGAAGCGGGTGCTGTCTGATGCAACGTCTGCGATGGGCTCCTTGCCGAAGCAAAGCGTGGGGTCGTAGTCGTCGGCCCCTGCATGTTGGATGAAGAGCAGGGCTGGGGAGACTTGTGTCTGTGGATGGTCGGCTTTGACCAGTGTGGCATAAAGAATGGTTTGCAGGTAATAGTCGCTATGATTTTTCAGGTTCTCCTGTTGGAATACAGCATCGACGTTGGCCAGCGGTTTGGGCTGGTGGCTACCCGTCTTGTAGTCGACGACGCGGATGCGCTCCTGTCCGTCCTTGACGATGCAATCCAGGCGGTCGATGATGCCACCGATAGTGGTGGTGATGTGAGGTGTCTGAATGGTGCCCTTTACGTTGCATTCCAATCCGATGATGCTGAATGGAGCCAGCCGCCGGTCAATCTCAAGCAGTTGTCGCAGGTAGTGGATGATGACCTCGCGGTTGATGATCTGCAGGCCTGTGAGTTCGCCATTGCTGTGCAGTTCCTCATACATAGCCTCGTCGACGGCCCTCTCGATGTCTACGCGTGTTTTCAGCAGTTGTTCGATGTCGCTGGCCAGAATTTGGCGGCTCTTCTGCATCAGCCGTTCATAGATGGTTTGCGAAGCCTTGTGGAAGATATTGCCGAAGACGCGGTTGTCGATGGTGTCATCCTCGTCTTCTTCCGGTTCGAGGAGTCCGCATTCGTACTTGTAGTAATAGCGCAGGGGACAGCGCAGATAGGCATTGATGGCCGTCGGCGAGAGAAAATCAGTGGTGCGCTTCTTGTCCAAACGGATGACGGGCGGCTCTGCGTGGGGCAGGGCGGCAGGCACCTGGAGTGTTTCGAAGCGGATGTCGTGACGTAGGTCTTCCACCATCATCTGGAGCATGAAGCGCGACATCTCGCCCGTCTGTCCATCGGTGGTGCTGTTGTTGTAGAGGATGGCCACGTCGGAGGCACGCTGCAGCAGGCGGTGGAAGTAGTAACTGTAGATGGCCACCTTGTGGTCGATGGTGGTCAATCCGTAGGCCTTGCGAATAGAATAAGGAATGAAGGAGGTGTCGCTGACGCCGCGAGGCATATTGCCCTCGTTGCATGAGAGCAGCACGACGTGGTCGAAGTCGAGGTTGCGCGTCTCGAGCACCCCCATCACCTGTAGTCCTTCGGCAGGTTCGCCGTGGAAGGGCACAGAGGTGGATTGCATCAGTTGGTTGATGAGGCGCTGCATGGTGATGACGTCCACCAGCAGGTCGCCGCTGTCGGTGAGTCCCTTTAACCTATTTATTAAGGTATAGGCGCGAAAGACGCTTTCCTGGTAGAGCGGATCGTTGCCGCTGTCTGTAAGGGCGATGCGCTGTAGGATGCGGCAGAGCCAGGGGAGTAGCATATCGTCACTTCTGATGAGCCCTTCGGCTTCGTCGGCAGGCAGTTGGGCGATGTAGGGATGGCGCATCACGGTCGTCAGGTAGCGATGGCGGAAGCGTTGGCGTTGCTGATCATAACCCATCGTGCGCAGGTTGACCAGCGCATTGACCAGTGAGGCAACGGGCGACTGCGTGAGGGGATAGCCAGTGGTGATGTTGACCTTTTCTACCTCGTTAGGCAGGCAGTGGATGATGGTGGGCAGCAGGGCTTCGTTGCACATCACGACAGCCGTGCGCCGTCCAGCCTCGATGCGACCGTCTTGACGCAGCCATTGTCCCACGTAGTGAGCCTGAGCATTCTCTGTGGTTGATGAAACGAAACAGATGTCCTTCTGCTGGGCATACTGGCCGTAGATGGCCTCGTCGGAGGTGTCGAACTCGTTGGGGAAGTCAGCCAGATACTGACCGATGTAGTGGCCGGCCTCGTTGTCCTTCATATACGACAGGTCAAAGTCCCAATAGAAGCGGGCCTTGCCCTCTTTCTTCAGGATGGAGAAGAGCCGCTGCTCGACTGGCTGCACGAGGTTGAAGCCGATGAAGAGGTAGGTGTCGTGGTTGGTGGCGATGGTATCGCCGCTAACAGAACTGGCCACCTCGCGATAGAGTGCACCCTCATAGGCGATACCCTGTTCGGAAAGGCGCTGGTTGAAGTCGTGATAGATGTCGCCCATCTTGGACCAGAGTTTCAGGAAACGCTCTTTTAGCAGCGTATTGTGGTCATCGCTGAAATTGCTGAAGAAGCGGCTGATTACCTCCTTCTGCTCGTCAGTCAGATAACTGACGTCGTCCAGTTCGTGGATGTCGCGTAGGTTGCGGAACACGCTGTCGGCATCGGCCATATTCTTGTCCAGATCGTCGAAGTCGGCCAGCAGCAGTTGGCCCCATCCGTAGAAGTGGTCGAGGGTCTCATCGATGCCTGTCTGTGCCGTGAACGACTTGTGCAGGTCGCACACTAGTTTGATGGGGTCGGCCACCGTTCGGCGGGAGTGGCGGCGGAAAAGGTCACTGATGGTGATGTAAGCAGGACTCCAGATGGGCTTGTCAGACAGCCGGGCCAGGTGCTCGTTCAGGAAGAGTGAGGCACGCTTGTTGGGGAAGACCACCGCCACGCGTGAGAGGTCGGTGCCGTATTTGTTGAGGATGTCCTCAGCGACGTATTCTAAGAAAGTCTTCATTTCACTTCGACGATTTGATTGCTATATACAAACCAGAGATAGCCTTTCACGTCGTGATGGCCCATCTCGCGGAGTAATTCCATGTATTCGTTCACTTGGTCGTGGTACTCCTGACGTTCGTGGCCGAACTTGAAGTCGATGACGATGGTTTGGCGACCATCGGTGATGACGCGGTCAGGGCGACGTTCCACACCGCTTGGCAGCAGGATGGTGCACTCGTTGTAGAGTCGCCAGTGAGGTGAAAACCATTCGGCCACGCGGGGCGAGGCAATGCGCTTGCGAATCATCTCCTCCAGACGCTGACGTGTCAGACGGTCGTCGTAGAGGATGCCCTCCTGCTCCAGTTGGCTGAGTGCCAGATTGATGTCATCGATCGTGCGGATGCCAGCAAAGACGCTGTGCAGCACGTTGCCCAGTTGCACATAGTGGTTCTGTTGTGCCTGTTCGTCATCGTTGATGGTGGCAAATTCGCGGCTCTTGTTGCTCTGCTTGAAGGTGAACTTCGGCTCGAAGGTCTCGATGCTGACGGGGATGATGGTGCTGGGACGCAGGAAGGGGTTATCCGAGGAAACCGGGTTTTCCGGAGGTTCTTGATTATCAGAGTTTTCCGGGATAGGTATGGAGGCGCCGAAAGCGAAAACCAGCGGTTGGTCGGCCTCTTGTTCGCCGCTGAGTGTGGCTCCTTCCAGTTCGATGGCGGGCAGCACTTGCTCGATGAGGGCCGAGCGCGACGACTTGGCGGCTCGTTTGCCGATGACGAAGAGATTGCGGGCAGCACGCGTGAAAGCCACGTAGAGCAGGTTGAGGTTGTCCACCACGTTCTGCTGGTGTTCCTCGTCGTAGTCCTTTTCGTAGATGGTGCCCTTCATGCCCTTCTGACTGTAGTCGACAGGGACGAGTGGTAGTCGGCTGAAAGGCTCCTCCTGAGGACTGCACCAGAGTATATCGGAGAACTCCAACCGCCAGTCGCAGAAGGGGATGATTACGTTGTCGAACTCCAGACCCTTCGACTTGTGGATGCTAATGATGCGTACGCCGTCTACATCGGGGCACTGGATGGTCTTGCTGCAGAGCGAGGCATCCCACTCTTTCAGGAAGTCGAAGGCATCAGCCGTATGTTCGCTGGCGTAATTGGCCACCTGGTCGTAGAAGGCGCACAGATATCCGCTCTGGTCTTCCATACGGTTGAGGGCGAAGAGGGCATAAAGCCGTTCGGTAAGTTCGTAAAGT
The DNA here is from genome assembly GCA_017467535.1 of Prevotella sp. Classification (GTDB taxonomy): domain Bacteria; phylum Bacteroidota; class Bacteroidia; order Bacteroidales; family Bacteroidaceae; genus Prevotella. The sequence goes on from JAFUST010000071.1 coordinate 18,796, forward strand.
GGCTGTCTCAGTAGTTCTTCGCGATGCTCAGCATATTCAGCGGGCAGCGTGCCCTTGATGTCGCCGGAGTAGGCCTTGGCCAGATAGGCGCGGGAAATCATGTCGTCGGGATGAACCAGGAAGCGCAAGGCCTGGATGATGATCTGTACGGCAGGCGAGGCATCCAGCCGGAAGGCCTCATCGCTGATGACGCTCAGCGTCGGGCGTTGCTGCATCAGGTAGTTGGCAATAAGGGGGATGTTGGCATTGCTGCGCACCAGTATGGCTATGCTGCGGGCCGTCATGCCCTGATCCAGCAGATGGTCTATGTGGCTGACCATCAGGTCGAGTGTGGCCTGCTGATAGTCGGCTGAAGGGAGCAGACGGATGTCCACCGTTCCTTCTGGCTGACGTTTGGCGGGCCACCGCTGGCACACGTCGTCGTAGGCGCTGACTTCCTCCACTCTGGCCGCCTCGGTGAAGAAGGCATTGTTGAAGCGGATGATGTTCTGTTGCGAACGGTAGTTGGTGTCTAGGGGCTTAACTTCAATGCGTTGGTCGGCATGACTGAACTGCCCGCTGATGTTGGCCAGCAGACGCCAGTCGCCGCTTCGCCAGCGGTAGATGCTCTGCTTCACGTCGCCCACGATGAGGTTCGATGTGTTCTCGTGGCTCATGGCCTCCATGAGTAGCACCTTGAAGTTCTGCCACTGCACGGTGGACGTGTCCTGAAACTCGTCTATCATGATGTGCTCCAGCCGGGTGCCTATCTTCTCGAAGATGAAGGGTGAGTCGCTGCCGTCTATCAGGTCTGACAGCAGTTGCTGTGTGTCGGAGAGCAGGAAGCGGTTGCCCTCTTCGTTCAGTTGGCGCACTTTGGTTTCGATGCTGTCTAGCAGCCGCAGTTGGCTCAGGTGTCGCAGGGTGAGCGTGGCCGACTGGTAGAGGCGCCACTGGCGTGGCTGCTCGTTGACGGCATAGCGCAGCAGGCTGTCCAGTTCGCTCTCTGCCAGCGCGTGTATCATCTCTGCCCTGGGGCTCGACTTGGCATACCACTTCGAGGGATTGCCTACGGCATCGAGCACGGTCTTTGTCAGGACGCTCTCGTCGAATTGTCCGCGCTGCATCTTGATGAAGATGGAGCACACGCCGCGGCTCTTGTTGGCGAAGTCGTCGACGCTGAGCCCTTCGGCACTGATGGCATCGAAGAACGACTCAGCTATCTGCATCATGCGCTGGCGGGCCTGTTCGCGCTTTTCGCATAGCAAGGCCGTGTAGTTGTTGAAGAAGTCCTTCTCGTGGGCGATGACTTTTAGTCGGCGGCTCTCTCGCTTGTAGAAGTCGCGGAAGATGGTCAGCCCGAAGCGCTTGATCTGTCCGATGACGTTCCACGAACGGTCGTCGCTGATGGTGTCCATGATATACTTCAGCAGCCATTGTAGCAGCAGGTCGGTGGCCGAGAGGCTGTCAATGAGTTGATCTACGGCTTGCTCTTCCACCTGCTGGTCGTTCAGTCCGATGCGCAGATTGGCCGTCAGTTCCAGTTCGCGCGCCAGGTTTCGCAGCACGCTCTGGAAGAACGAGTCGATGGTCTCCACGCGGAAATAACTGTAGTTGTGCAGCAGCAGATGGAGGGCGATACCAGCCTGATGTGATGCCTGTTCAGGCGTGATGTCCAGGTCTTGGCATACCTTTTCCATATACGACTTTGAGCCATTCAGTCCTCGCCAGATGCCGTAGAGTTGGCTCAGTATGCGCTGCTTCATTTCGGCCGTGGCCTTATTGGTGAAAGTGACGGCCAGGGTCTGGCGGAAAGCCAGGGGATCCTGTACCAGTAACTTGATGTATTCGACGGCCAAGGTGAATGTCTTGCCACTGCCGGCACTGGCCTTGTAGACAATGAGTGGTTTTACCATCTTCTGAATAATTCAAAAGTGAACTTACATCCCATGCGTTGGTATTCCAGGTTGAGGAAACTGGCAAATAGGCCCATCGAGAAGTAGCGGCAGGTGAAGCCGTAGCCCACCTCGGAGTAGATGCGGCTATGGGCTATCGAGAGGCCGTTCCAGTAGGCCCGTTCGCGCTCCACGTAGCGGCCCACGAGGGGAATCATCGACACGCCCAGTAGGGGCGACTCGTAGGATATGTTGCTGCGCAGGTAGTAGTCGGAGGCGTTATACATGCTGGATCCCAGCAATTGAAAATTGCCCGACCAGTCGTCGTCCCAGCCCTCGGGCAGGTTGTTGTCGCGGAAGTTGGCAAAGTCCATGAAGTAGTTGCGCTCCTTCTTTGTGTAGAAGCCGCAGCCGAAGCGCAGGTTCAGTTGTTGCAAGTGGGTCATGTAGTGCTTGTAAGACATATCGGCCTCCCATCGCTCGTAAGCCAGGTCGCTGAACTTGGTCTTCAGGCCCCGCTCGTAGTCGACGGAGAAGATGGGGGCCGTCTTCCACGGTCGCACCTTGACGCCCACGAGGGGTGCCAGCGAGTTGTAGAGGGTTGGCTTACCGAAGAGCCTCATGTACTCAGCGTTGACAGCCTTGCGGTGGTGGTAGATGAAGCCTGCCTCGAGGGTTAGCCAGGGTTTGAGGGCTACGGTGTTGCGGATGGAAAAGTGGGTGTCGCTGAAGAGGTCGAGGTCTTTCTCCTCCAGCCCTGCCGCGTCGCCCTGCTCCTGCCTGATCTCGTTGAGCACGACATTGTTGCCTATGCGGTTGTCCTTCTGCAGTTTAGCGTAGACGCGTCCGTTGTTCTGGCGGCCATAAGTGTACTGCAGGGGCAGGGTGTAGTAAAATTCGCGCAACTTGAAGTTGTAGCCCAGTTGCGGCTCGAACGACAGGTAGCGGTCGGGGGTGAACCTATAGCGTGCGCCCATCTTCATGCGGTAGGCAAATCCCTTCCTGGCGCTGTAACTGATGTAGTGGGGATTCAGCAGGGGGAAGAGTTTCAGTTCGGCCTTGTCGCTGCGGGTGCTGATGCTGCGTATGAGGTTCTGTCCGATGAGGTCCCAGCCGATCTCCTCCCAGTAGTTGTGCTTCTTCTTTTTCTTCTTCTCCGGCTCTGCGGCCACGCTTTCTTTCTCAGCCCGTCCCTCTGCTGTCAGCAGGCTGTCGGCAGTGGCCTCTGCCTGGGTCATGCTGGGCGCTGGATGGCGGCGGTCGTACTCGTCGTAGATGGCCTGTTCGGCAGCCGACAAGGCGATGGGGCGCACGGAGTCTATCATTTGTCGGTCGCCCTTTACCCGGAGCGTGTCGGGCAGCGTGATAGGGCAGTCGTAGAGGGCTTCGAAGTGCGAGGATATGTCGTTGCCCATGAACTTGAACTGTATGTCCGTCTGCACGAATCGCGGCAGCAGGGCGCGGGCTCCGTAGCGGCCTTGCATGGTGAGCGTCTTGAAGCGGATCATGTCAAACTCGCCGTTCAGTTCGGCCTGCTCGATGCGGCCCGTGCGGTATTCCACCAATGCCTGGCCGGTCACCAACTGCGTGTTTGGCCAGAAGCGCGGACGGAAATTGATGCGCACGAAGCGGTTGTCCAGGCGGTAGATGTTGTAGTGGTAGTAGTGTCTGTTCTCGCGGTTGAAGGGTGACAGCACGTGGTCGTTGTAGAGCGTCACGTTGTAGAGGTCGGGCGTGAGAAACTCAAACAGCGTGGGCATCGTGCGGCGGTTGTGGGGGATGGTGGTGTAGTACACCTGTCGGTTGTTCTCGTAGTCGTCCACATCGCGGAAGGTTACGCGGCTGTACTGCTCGCTTACGAAGTTGCGCTCGCCGTTGGCGATGGCATGGCCGTAGGGGATGGCCCATAGCGCCACGTTGCGCTGATTGGTCTGGTAGAGGAATTTCACGTAGAGGTTGGTGGAGAAGCCGTTCACGTTGTGGGTGAAGTTGCGCTGGTATGTAAACACGCGACTGAGCACCAGCGAGTCGAGATTCTCACCGTTGACTGGTAGGACGAAGGCCAGCAGAATGGTCAGGATTAGTAGCACGTGTTTCATTGTAGGTACAAAGGTACGGATAATTTTTCAATCCACCTAATAAAAAACAAAAAAATCGGCAAAAAAGCCCGAGTGGTTCTTTTGTCGATTTTACCTTGTGCGGTTGCTGCCGCCCTTATCCCAGATATTTCATCAGGATGCGAGCATTGCCCGAATCGCGCAGTTTTGCGATGCTCTTCTCGCGAATCTGACGGACGCGCTCACGCGTCAGCCCCAGTTCGTCGCCTATCTCCTCCAGACCTTTCTCGTGGCAGCCAATGCCGAAACACTCGCGGATGATGATAATCTCGCGGTCCTTCAGAACCTTCGACAGCACTGAGTTCAACTCCTGGGCCATCGACTCGTGGTCAACGTACCGGTCGGTGCGCGAGTCGTCGCCAGAGGCCATCACGTCTAGCATGCAGTTGTCCTCGCCGTCCTGGAACGGAGCGTCTATCGACACGTGGTGGCTGTCGGCCTGCATCGACTGGCCTATCTTCTCTTCATCCAGGTCGGTCATCTCGGCCAACTCGGCCACCGATGGATGGCGCTGGTTCTCTTGCTCGAAGCGGTTGATCTCATGGTTAATTTTATTCAGCGAGCCCACCTGGTTCAGTGGCAGGCGCACTATGCGGCTCTGCTCGGCAATGGCCTGCAAAATGCTCTGGCGAATCCACCATACAGCGTAGGATATGAATTTGAAGCCGCGGGTCTCGTCGAACTTCTGTGCGGCCTTGATCAGGCCGATATTACCTTCGTCGATCAGGTCGGTCAGCGTCAGGCCCTGGTGCTGATACTGCTTGGCTACCGACACCACAAAGCGCAGGTTAGCCGTCACCAGTTTGTCCTTGGCGCGCTCGCCCTCAAGTCCGCCCTTGCGAATCTTCTGTGCCAACTCTATCTCCTCGTCAATGCTGATGAGGGGAGCACGACCTATCTCCACCAGATACTTATCCAGTGCTTCGCTCGAACGGTTCGTGATACTCTTCTGAATCTTTAATTGTCTCATCTCCTAATACCCTTAGATTTTCGTTATAACTGCCTGATAATTAGGCTTCTACGTGTACACTCTTTTGTTTTGCGGTGCAAAGTTACGAAAAATATCGATACGTTGTTCTCGAAATTGAATATTTTTGTGTTAAAAAAACGAAACACCACAGAGGGCAGTTCTTCTATTGCATAGTTTGCCTGTATCCGATTTGTCTTGTGAAAATATCTAAAGAATGATGCTCACGCGTCGTGCTGCCACTCTATCAGCAGGGTGCGCTTAGTGGTGGGCGTGAGGCAGAATGGCGCGGCCGTGCGGTGGCCCACGAGCCACAGGATGCGGCCGTCGGCATCGCAGAGGACCAGTGTGCGCCGTTTCTCGAAGATTGTCAGGTGGCGGTCGGTCAGGTAGTCGCTCACCAAGCGGGTGCCTGTCATACCATAGGGCTGGAAACGGTCGCCTTGCTGCGTGGGGCGCAGGGTCAGGGGAAAGCGCACGGTGGAGGCATCAAGGCTAGCCACGCAGGGGCGCTTGTCCAGATGCTGTCCATCCAGTAGACGTAAGCGCAGTTTTGCGTCGTCATCATAGATATAGGTGCCCGTCTCAGGCAAGCGTAGGGTGGGGCGGTTTGTCCGCTTTTCTTCCACCACCAGGCATCCTCGGCTGATGGTCATCTGGTGCGTCTCAGATTGCCATTCGGCACCTGCCTGTGGAGCGGCCAGCATGTCGGCTACCTGCTCAATGACGGCAGGCGGAAAGCCCCTCGGGCTTAGCCATGCAAAGAGGATGCTCTCGGGCGACGGCTCTTGCATAAGTCGATTTATTTCGATGGAGTCGGCCAAAATGAGACGGTCGAGACTCTGCTGGATGGCATCGTCGTAAACGCGCGAGGCCTCTTGCAGCCGTCGGACGGTGGTCAGAATGTTGTCTGTAGCGCCGGCGTTGATCTCGTGCAGGAGTGGCACGAGGTGCAGCCGAATCTTGTTGCGCACCACATTGTCCTTCAGATTTGAGGAGTCAGTCACGTAATCCTGTCCTATTTCTTTCAGCCAATATAGAATGTTTCTTCTGTTGACACATAGCAGCGGACGCAGCACATTTCCGTTGCGTGGCTTGATGCCCGTTAGGCCATGGATGCCCGTGCCTCGCAGTAGGTTCATCAGAACGGTCTCCACGGTGTCATCCTCATGGTGGGCCACACAGATTCCCTGGGCCCCCGTGTCCTGTCGTAGTTGTTCGAAATAACGATAGCGCAGTTCGCGTGCAGCCATTTCAATACTTACTTGATGCAGCGATGCGTAAGTGGCTGTGTCAAAGTGAATCAGGTGTAGTTCAATGGAGTGCTGCTTGCAGAGCGCTTTCACGAAGTCCTCATCTCGATTGCTTTCTTCGCCACGCAGGTGGAAGTTGCAGTGGACGGCCTCCACCTGATAGCCCAACAAGAGCAGTACACGTAGCAGGCAGACACTGTCAGCACCCCCGCTGAGTGCCACCAGATAGCGTCCGTCATTCGTCAGCAGTTCATGCTGCTTAATATACTCCTTTATGGTGTCAATAAATCCCACCCGTGTAAAAAATTATCAATTATCCATTTACTCAACATAGAGTACCAACCCCTTTAGGTATTCGCCCTCAGGATGGTAGATATTGATGGGGTGGTCGGCGGGTTGGTGCAACTGGTGTAGGATGCGCACTTTGCGCTTAGCCAAAGCGGCTGCCGTGAAGACGGCGTTGCGGAAGTTGTCCTTCGTGACCACCTGCGAGCAGGAGAAGGTGAAAAGCACGCCACCGCGTCCAATCTTCTCGAAGGCCTTCTGGTTCAGTCGGGTGTAGCCCTTCAGCGCGTTGTGCAGCGCTCCGCGGTGCTTAGCAAAGGCCGGTGGGTCGAGTATGATGAGGTCGTAGCCCTCGCCGCGTGTTTCCAGAAATTTGAAAGCGTCATCGCAAAATGCCTCGTGGCGCTGGTCGTCAGGGAAGTTGAGGGTCACGTTGCGCTTGGTCAGTTCGATGGCCTTGGCCGAACTGTCCACAGAGTGTACCAACTCCGCCCCGCCCCGCATGGCATAGAACGAAAAGCCGCCCGTGTAGCAGAACATATTGAGCACGCGGCGGCCCTTGGCGTAGCGTTCCAGCAGGGCGCGGTTTTCGCGCTGGTCGACGAAGAAGCCCGTCTTCTGGCCTCTGAGCCAGTCGACGTAGAAGCGTAGACCGTTCTCAATGGCCGTGTTGTCGTTGCTGCCGCCCAAAAGAAAACCGTTCTCAGGGTCCATGAACGAGAGTGTGGTTTCGCTCTTGTAGTAGATATGGGATATGCGGCCCTGCATGACCTTTTCGAGTGCCTTTGCTATCTGGTGACGAGCCAGGTGCATGCCGATGCTGTGAGCCTGCATGACGGCCGTCTGTCCGTAGACGTCGATGATCAGTCCTGGCAGCAGGTCGCCCTCGCCGTGTACCAGTCGGTAGGCGGTGGTGTCAGGGCGGTCGGCCAGTCCTATGCTTAGGCGCAGGTCAAGTGCCGACTGGAGGCGTGACTGCCAGTAGGCATCGTCTATTTCCACATCGTTGAATGTGAGCACGCGCACAGCAATGGAGCCCTGCTGCCAGTGGCCCACAGCGATGAAGTCGCCCCTTTCTGTCAGCACGCGTACCACCTCGCCCTCCTTCAGTTCGCTGTCAGCACGCAGTATGGCACCAGAGAATATCCAGGGGTGGAAGCGCAGTAGGCTATCCTCCTTACCTCGTTTCAGATAAATCCGTTTCATCGTGGTCGGTTTCTGTTTCTATGAGTTGATAGTCGTTGTTTTCCTTCAGTCGGATGAGTTCCTTGTAGAGTTGGATGCAGGCCCAGGCATCGGTGGCGGCATAGCGTTTCTGGCGGTCGGAGAGGATGTCGGCCTCCCAGTTGCTCAGTTGTTGGCGCTTACTGATCTTGCGCCCGAAGAGGTTGGCGTAGAGTTTCTGCAAACTGAGGTCTTCGATGCCCACCTCACGTACGTGATCTTGTATGTCGACGAAGCGGCCCGTCTCGAAAGCACCCAGCCGATGCAGCGAGTTCAGGTCATCGTGCCACGAGAGTCCCACCTTCAGCACCTTCTGGTCTTCCAGCAGTTCCTTCAGCGCTGGTGTCAGGCCCGTGTGGTTCAGGCGGAAGAGGAAGCAGGTGTCCTCTGTTGACACCTGCAGCAGGGCTACCTTGTGCTGCTGTCCCTTCTTGAATGAGGGGCGCGTCTCGGTGTCCAGTCCCAGAATCTTCTGCGACAGCAGGTAGCGCACGGCCCGCTCTGTCTCGCCGGGGGTCAGGATGACGATGATCCTGCCCTGAAATTCTTCGACAGGTAGGGTGGAGATGAGCGCCTTTTCGTATTTATTGTAGATGATTTTAGTCATATAATTCGTTTTCGAGGTGCAAAAATACAAAAAAAATGTGATTTTATGCCGATAACTGATTTTTTTCCGCTACTTTTGCAGAAGAATTAACGAATGGATACATAAAATGGCAAAGAAATCGGACAAAAGATCAGATAAAAAAGGTAAAAACCACAAGAATCAGGGCAACAAGACGTCATTCCTCGAGTCATTAGGACTGACACGCGCCATGCAGATGTTCCAGAACGAGCGACTCCACTTCCTGCTGGGGCTTGTTGCGTTTGCGCTGGCCTTCTGTCTGTCGTGGTCGTTTGTGTCCTACTTCTCGACGGGTGCGGCCGATCAGAGCCTCATCGTCGACGGCGACGTGGCCAACGAAGGGGCCAAGTACCTCAACTCGTGCGGCAGTCTTGGCGCTCATGCGGCCTACTTCTTCATCAACCGCTGCTTCGGCCTCGCTGCCTTTGGCATCCCTCTGTTTCTGTTTCTTGTCTCGCTGGCACTGATGCAGGCTTACAGGCCCCGTCTGCTCAAGTGGTTCCTGGCCCTGTCTGTGCTGGTGATATGGTTCTCGATGGCGCTGGCCGAATTTGCATCGCCTCTCTTCCCTGAAATGCACTTCAATTTGGGCGGCATTCACGGCATGAATGCCTGCGAATATGTGAAGCGCTTCGTGGGCGTGCCCGGCTTGGTGGCCCTGCTGGCGCTGGTGGCCTTGCTGTTCTTGATGTACGTGAGCAACGAGACCATCATCTGGATTCGCAAGATGCTTAATCCCAAGAAGTTCTTTGATAAGGTGAAATTCACCATCAGTAATAATACCCAGGAGGGTGAAGACAGCAGTGAATCGTCGTATGAGGGACTCATTCAGACGGATGTTGATCCCGTTGTGTATGATGATCCGGAGACACAGACTGTGGATTTTGGACACGTAGAAGATATTTCCGCTGATAAGGTCGAAAGTCCGGAGAAAGTGACTCCCCCCAAGGTTCTTGCAGATCCCGATTTGGATGTCGAGGTCGCCAAAGAGGAGGAGAAAGCCGACGGAGAGGTGGTGACAGCCCTGGAGGACATGGAGCCCTACGATCCCAAGCGCGACCTGGAGAACTACCACTATCCGACGCTCGACTTGCTGAAGTCGTATGCCGACGATGGCAAGCCCTACATTGATATGGCAGAGCAGAATGCTAACAAGAACCGCATCGTAGAGGTGCTGCGCACCTTTGGCGTGGAGATCACCAGCATCAAGGCCACCGTCGGACCTACCATCACGCTCTATGAGATTACTCCGGCACAAGGCGTTCGTATTGCCAGAATACGCAGTCTGGAGGACGACATCGCTCTGAGCCTCGCTGCCGAGGGCATCCGCATCATTGCGCCCATCCCGGGCCGGGGCACCATCGGTATCGAGGTGCCTAACGCCAAGAAGAACATCGTGTCGATGCGCAGTGTGCTCGATTCGAAGAAGTTCCAGGAGACCACGATGGACCTGCCTTGTGCGATGGGTAAGACTATCACCAACGAGGTGTTCATGTTCGATTTGGCCAAGGCGCCCCACCTGTTGGTGGCCGGTGCCACTGGTCAGGGTAAGTCGGTCGGCCTGAATGCCATTCTCACCTCTTTATTATATAAGAAGCATCCGGCCGAACTGAAGATAGTGCTCGTAGACCCCAAGATGGTGGAGTTCAGCATCTACCGTACCATCGACAAGCACTTCCTGGCCAAGGTGCCCGATGACAATGCCGACCCCATCATCACCGACACATCGAAGGTAATCCGCACCCTGCAGAGCCTCTGCGTAGAGATGGATGCCCGCTACGAACTGCTGATGGCTGCTGGCGAGCGCATTATCAAGGACTACAACCGCAAGTTCATTGCCCGCAAGTTGAATCCCGAAAAGGGCCATCGCTATATGCCCTACATCGTGGTTGTTATCGATGAGTATGGCGACCTGATCATGACGGCCGGCAAGGAGATCGAACTCCCCATTGCCCGTATTGCCCAGAAGGCTCGTGCTGTGGGCATCCACATGATTATCGCTACCCAGCGTCCCACAACCAACATCATCACGGGTACCATCAAGGCCAACTTCCCCGCCCGCATCGCCTTCCGCGTCAGTCAGGGCATCGACTCGAAGACCATTCTCGACCGCATGGGAGCCCAGCAACTCATCGGCCGTGGCGACATGCTCTATCTGCAGGGCAACGACCCAGTGCGTGTGCAGTGTGCCTTTGTCGACACCCCCGAGGTGGACGACATCAACAAGTTCATCCAGCAGCAGCAAGGCTACTTGGAGACCTACGAACTGCCTGAGCCTCCTGTGGGCGACGGCAACGAGGGCGGCAGCAGCAACGATGCCGACCTGAGCCACCTCGATCCGATGTTCGATGATGCCGCCCGTCTCATTGTGCACGAGCAGAGCGGCTCTACCTCGCTCATCCAGCGCAAGTTCTCCATCGGCTACAACCGCGCAGGCCGTCTGATGGACCAACTCGAGAAGGCCGGCATCGTGGGACAGGCCCACGGCTCGAAGCCCCGCGAGGTACTCATTCAGGACGAGGTGAGTTTGGAGAACCTTCTGAGTTCGCTGCGTTGATACGAATCGTTTAAAACTACTAAGTATAAAAGATATGAAGAAGATAGCATTAGTTTTGTCACTTGTCATCTGCCAACTGGCCGCTCTCCCCGTAGGGGCACAGACAGCCAAGCAGGTGCTCGACCGTTGTGCTGCTGTGGTCAGTGCACGTGACGGCGTACAGGCCGACTTCGCCATGAACAGCGCGCAGTTCGGCGATGCCACCGGCCAGATCATGGTGAAGGGTAAGATGTTTATGGCTTCCACCTCGGTGGCCTCGTTGTGGTTCGACGGCAGAACGCTGTGGACCTATATGACGAAGAATAACGAGGTGAACGTCACCACGCCGAGTGAGGCCCAGTTGCAGGTGCTCAACCCCTACAACTTCATCAACATGTACAAGAAGAACTTCAAGTACACGATGACCCAGACCTCAACGGCCTATAACGTGCACCTGACCTCGACCGACAATACACGCAAGGTGAAGGAGATGTTTATCACGATGGACAAGAAGACCTATCACCCCACAGAGGTGAAAGTGCTGCAGAACCAGAAGTGGACTACCTTCACCATCTCTAATCTGAAGACCGTGAAACTGGACGATGCCACTTTCCGTTTCAACTCCAAGGACTTCCCCTCTGCTGAGGTAATCGACCTGCGCTGATGAATCGCCTTCGCCTCTTCATGCTGCTCAGGCGGCAGAATGGTCTTGCCCTGCGCCGCAGCCCTGCTTTCGAGCAGAGCATCATGGCCCGTGTCATGCTGGTCTTGGGTGCGGGCTTCATGGTCATCTATCTCATCTTCCTGGGCACCATGCTGGCCATGCCTGCCACGGAGGACCGCCTGTACGGCTTGTTGCTTGCCATGACACCGATGCTCTGGATGCCTATCGACTTCGGTGTCCGGTTTGGCGTACAGCAGACGCCTGCCATGTTTGCCAAACCCTACCTGCTGCAGCCGATGCCCTTTGGCGCAGTGATCGAGAACTTCCTCGTCAACACCCTGCTGACGGGCTACAACTTCACGTGGCTCGCCCTCTTCCTGCCCTATGCCTTCATCGTCTTCTGCGGCGGTGCGTCGTGGCTGGAGGCACTGTCCATCGTGTTTAGTGGTATGATGCTCATCTTGGCCAACAGTCAGATCTACCTGATGGTGCGGACACTCGTGGCCCGCAACCTGCTGTGGTGGGCTCTTCCCATCGTGCTCTATGGCGGCCTGTGGGTGACGCTGATCATCGACGAAGACCTGTTTGAAGACCAGATGGACTGGATCAGTGAGGCCTGCATGGCTTGGTGGTTCCCCCTGTCCTGCCTCTGCCTGTTGGCGGGGCTATTCTGCCTGAACCGCTGGATGCAGTTACGCTTTGTGCGGGAAGAAATCTCCCGACAGGAGAAGAAGGAGGCCGCGATGAAGCACGTCTCGAAGTTCACCTTCCTCGAGCGCTTCGGTATGACGGGCGAATATCTGAAACTCGAGGTGAAGTCCATTATGCGCAACAAGGCCATCAAGTCGCGTGTCGTCATGAGTGTGGCCCTTATCGTGGTTTTCACGCTGCTCGTCTCCTATACCTCTTTATATGATGGGCAGGCAATGCTCAACTTCTGGTGCTTCTATTGCTTCGGCATCTATGGCATCACGGCGATGGTCAAGGTGATGGGCCCTGAGGGCAACTACATCGACCTGTTGCTGGTGCACCACGAGAGCATCCTCTCGCTGCTGAAGGCGAAGTACTATTTCCACACGGTGATGCTGCTGGTGCCTTTCATCCTGATGATACCCGCCGTCATTGCCTGCAAGTTCTCCCTGCTCATGATGTTTGCCTATATGTTCATCTGCTCCGGCCTGCTCTACTTCATGCTCTTCCAGTTGGCCGTCTACAATAAGCAGACGCTTCCGCTGAATGCGAAGATCACAGGCAAGAACTCTGTGGAGAACGGTATGCAACTGGTTATCGAACTGCTGGCTATGTTCGTGCCGCTGATCGTCGTGGCCGCTCTGGTGCTGCTGTTCGACGAGACCACGGCCTACTGGACGCTCATCGTCATCGGCCTGCTCTTCACGCTGACCCATCCCCTGTGGCTCCGCAATGTCTATACCCGCATGATGCGCCGCAAGTATGAGAACCTGGAGGGCTTCCACGCCTCGCGAACCTAAATGATAAGAAGATAAATATAACTACTTAAACTCATAAAACTATTAACTCAATGAGAAAGGCAAAGTTTTTGGCAGTCTTTACACTGCTCACTGCGTCTTTGACGGCTTCTGCCGACAATGGGCAGGTGGTGACCGTCAATGGAAAGACTGTGGCCAAAACGGTGACCAAGATGACGTTCGATGGCGACAATGTGTTGCTTGTCTATAGCGATAATACCACCGAGACGGTCGATATGGCCAATGTTTCTGTTGTGTTCACGGTGGCCGATGCCATCAAGGCACTTGAAACGGAGGCACTTGATGCCCCTGTTTCTTACTTCGACCTCAATGGTCGTCAGTTGAAGCAGGCTCCCCAGCAGGGTGCCTATGTGATGAAGAAAGGTAACTCGGTGGTTAAAATCCTACAAAAGTAGCGGCTCTATGAAGAAGACAGTATTTTCTCTTGCGATGGTCCTGATGGCTGCAGTGACGGCTTTTGGCCAGACACCCACGCTGAAGGACAACTCCACCTCGGCCAACGCCTCGAAGAACCAGGTAGTCATCACGACGGCCGAATATGGTCCCCGCTACTTCAACACCGACGAGGTGACCGGCATCGACATCGATGCGCAGAACAGTGTCACCGTGAAGCAGAGCGCCGGCGACTACACCTACCAGTCGGGTGTCACGGGCATTAAGTTCCGCAAGGCCAGCAGTGGCCAGAGCGGCACTGTGGAGAATGCCGACGGCAAGGTGAATATCACCGAGGCCAAGGGCTGGTTCGAGTCGGCCTATGTGAAGTTCGAACCGTTTGAAGGTGCCAAGACCTACAACGTATATATAAAAGGTGGGAAGTACAGCGACTACACCAAGATCGACGAGCAACTGGTGCGCAACTATGGCACCTACGGTCGTGCCGACGTGCTGGGCCTCGTCTCCGGCAGCGACTATGCCATCAAGGTGGTGCCCGTGGGAGCCGACAAGGCCGAGATGACAGCCAATGCCAACGAGGCAACGGCCATCACCGTGGTCAACTACGACCGCTCTGGCTTTGCCCATAAGGGTCGCACCGAGGGCGTCGGTGCCTACAACAACGACGGATCGCTCAAGGCCGGTGCCCATGTGGTCTATGTCACTAAGAACAATGCTAAGACTGTCAGCCTCGACATTGCCACCAACAGCAAGGGCAGTACGGCCACCTACACAGGTCTCCAGCAGATCATCTATGGCTATCAGAAGGGCGATAACAACGGCAGTTACGAGAAGGCGCCGCTCGACATCCGTATCATCGGCACCCTCTCTGCGGCCGATGTCGATGCTTTCCTCAGTTCCGCTGAGGGCATCCAGATCAAGGGAGCCAAGGCATACATGCCGATGAACATCACCATCGAGGGTGTGGGCGATGATGCCACCACCACCGGTTTCGGCTTCCTGATTCGCAGTGCTTCCAGCATCGAACTGCGCAACTTCGCCAATATGCTCTGCATGGACGATGCTGTTAGCATCGACACCGATAACTCCAATATCTGGGTGCACAACCTCGACCTCTTCTATGGCAACACTGGCGGCGATGCCGACCAGGCCAAGGGCGATGGCACCATCGACATGAAGGGCGACTCGAAGTTCATCACCGTCAGTTACAACCACCTGTGGGACAACGGCAAGGCATCGCTCTGCGGTATGAAGAGCGAGTCGGGCCCCAACTGGATCACCTATCATCACAACTGGTTCGACCACTCCGACTCCCGCCATCCGCGTATCCGCACCATGAGTGTCCACGTCTACAACAACTACTATGACGGCAACTCCAAGTACGGCGTGGGTGCTGCCTATCAGAGCAACGCCTTCGTGGAGAGCAACTACTTCCGCAACTGCAAGTACCCGATGCTCATCTCCATGCAGGGCAGCGACATCTATAATGGCGGTGACTACAAGGGCAAGGGCACGTTCTCTGGCGAGGACGGCGGCATGATCAAGTCGTTCGGCAACCGCATTGTCGGTGCCAACCGCTACGCCACCTATCAGCAGTTCCCCACGGAGTTCGATGCCTACGAGGCCACGACCCGCGACGAGCAGGTGCCTGCCTCGGTGGTGGCTAAGCAGGGCGGTCGCAAGTACGACAACTTCGACACCGATGCTGCCCTCTTCTATACCTATACACCCGATGAGGCCGACGATGTGCCCGGCATCGTGACGGGTTGGCTGGGTGCCGGTCGCATGAACCACGGTGACTTCCAGTGGCAGTTTGACAATGCCACCGAGGATGCCAACTACGATGTCATCACCGAGTTGAAGTCGGCTCTGCAAAATTACAAGAGCACCCTCGTGGGTATCTTCGGCGACGAGAATGCCCAGAGCGGCGAGCAGGGCAACGACGACCCCGGCGGCGGCGAGGGCGGCAATGAGCAGGGTGGCGAGCAAGGCAACCAAGGCGGTGGTCAGAGTGTCGAGGGCACCGTGCTCTGCACCTTCGACAAGAGCGGCACTCCCTCCAGCACTCTCTTCACGGTCAGCGGCAATGGCTCCAACAGCAAGGGCACTGCTACCGTCGACGGCCAGACCCTTTCCACCTGCCTGAAGATGGAGGAGACCACCAGCGTGAAGTTCACGTTGGCCACGAAGATGACGATGACCCTCTACTTCGGCGACACCGAGACGGTCAGCATCAAGATAGATGGGGCTAAGAAGACTGCTTCCACAAGCACCTATACTGAGACCCTTGAGGCCGGCAC
This sequence comes from Prevotella sp., assembly GCA_017467535.1. Lineage (GTDB taxonomy): Bacteria > Bacteroidota > Bacteroidia > Bacteroidales > Bacteroidaceae > Prevotella. The sequence goes on from JAFUST010000071.1 coordinate 34,542, forward strand.
CCACGAGTTGACAAAGGCAGATTCGCGCAATCTTTTTGCCATCAAAATCACCCCTGTGGAGTAGCGACGGCAACTACGGGTCGAAGGTGATATCCCTTTGGCCCTAAGGTATGGCACTTTGGACAGTAAAGTATGGCACTTTACTATAGTAAAGTCCCATCGGAACGAAGCCAAAGTGCCATACTTTACGTTTGAAGATGACGCTCGGGCGAGTCGAAGATGACGTCGTAACGAATTATAACGAAAATATCTTTAAAATTATAAAACGTAATCTAAATAACAAAATAACTTACGATTTATTTGTTTGTTACGGTTTTATTGATTACCTTTGCAGTCGCTAAAAGAGAAAGTAACTATTTTAAGGTATAAAGATTCCAACATGAACGACAGATTGTACATTTTCGACACGACGCTGCGCGACGGCGAGCAGGTGCCTGGGTGCCAGTTGAACACCATCGAGAAGATTCAGGTGGCCAAGGCTCTTGAGCAGTTGGGCGTCGATGTCATCGAGGCAGGATTCCCCATCAGCAGCCCAGGCGACTTCAATTCAGTGATAGAAATATCGAAGGCCGTCACGTGGCCCACCATCTGTGCGCTGACCCGTGCTGTGGAGAAAGACATCGACGTGGCCGCCGATGCCCTGCGGTATGCCAAGCGCAAGCGCATCCACACCGGCATCGGCACCAGCGACCCGCACATCAAGTATAAGTTCAACTCCAACCGCGAAGAGATCATCGAGCGTGCTGTGGCAGCCGTGAAGTATGCCCGGAAGTATGTCGACGATGTGGAGTTCTATGCCGAGGATGCCGGCCGCACGGAGAATGAGTATCTGGCCCGTGTCGTCGAGGCCGTCATCAAGGCCGGCGCCACGGTGGTCAACATCCCCGACACCACCGGCTACTGCCTGCCCGACGAGTTCGGTCAGAAGATCAAGTACCTGATGGATCATGTCGACGGCATCGACCGCGCCATCATCTCCACCCACTGCCACAACGACCTGGGCATGGCAACGGCCAACACGCTGCAGGGCGTGCTCAACGGAGCCCGTCAGGTGGAGGTGACCATCAACGGCATCGGCGAGCGGGCCGGCAACACGTCGCTCGAAGAGATTGCCATGATCCTGAAGTGCCACAAGGGCATCAACATCGACACCAACATCAATACCACCAAGATATTCCCCACGTCGCGCCTCGTCTCCAGCCTGATGAACATGCCCGTTCAGCCCAACAAGGCCATCGTGGGGCGCAACGCCTTTGCCCATTCCAGCGGCATCCATCAGGACGGCGTGCTGAAGAATGTGCAGACCTACGAGATCATGGACCCCAAGGATGTGGGCATCGACGACAACTCGATCGTGCTCACCGCCCGCAGCGGTCGTGCCGCCCTGAAGCACCGTCTGCATGTGAACGGTGTCGACGTGAGCGACGAGCAGAAGATAGACAAGATCTACGAGAAGTTCCTCCAACTGGCCGACCAGAAGAAGGAGGTGACCGATGCCGACGTGCTGATGCTCGCCGGTGCCGACACCGCCGACCAGCATGCCGTGCGCCTCGACTTCCTGCAGGTGACCACTGGCAAGGGTGTGAAGAGCGTCGCCAGCATCGGCCTCGACATCAGCGGCCAGAAGTTTGAGGCTGCATCGTCGGGCAACGGCCCTGTGGATGCCGCCATCAAGGCGCTGAAGAAGATCATCATGAAGCAGATGACGCTCAAGGAGTTCACCATCCAGGCCATCTCGAAAGGCTCCGACGACGTGGGCAAGGTGCACATGCAGGTGGAGTACGACGGCTCGCTCTACTACGGCTTCGGTGCCAACACCGACATCGTGACCGCCTCGGTGGAAGCCTATATTGACTGTATCAACAAATTCAAGAGAACCGAATGAATACACTTTTTGATAAAATCTGGGACAAACACGTGGTGCAGATCGTGGAAGACGGCCCCACGCAACTCTACATCGACCGCCTCTACTGCCACGAGGTCACCTCGCCGCAGGCCTTCGACGGTCTCCGGGCCCGCGGGCTTAAGTGCTTCCGCCCGAAACAAATCTTCTGTATGCCCGACCACAACACGCCTACCCACGATCAGGACAAGCCCATCGAGGACCCCGTGTCGAAGAACCAGGTGGACACGCTGGCCCGTAATGCCGCCGAGTTCGGCCTGACCCACTATGGCATGATGTCGAAAGACAACGGCATCATCCACGTGGTAGGTCCCGAGAAGGGCCTCTCGCTGCCGGGCATGACCATTGTCTGCGGCGACTCCCACACGTCGACCCACGGTGCAATGGGCGCTGTGGCCTTCGGCATCGGCACCAGCGAGGTGGAGATGGTGATGGCCTCGCAGTGCATCCTGCAGCAGAAGCCCAAGTCGATGCGCATCAGCATCAACGGCACGCTGCAGAAGGGCGTGACCGCCAAGGACGTGGCCCTCTACCTGATGAGCCAACTGACCACCAGCGGTGCCACGGGCTATTTCGTGGAGTATAGCGGCGATGTTGTCCGCAACCTCTCTATGGAGGGCCGTCTGACCCTCTGCAACCTGTCCATCGAGATGGGAGCCCGCGGCGGGTTCGTGGCCCCCGACGAGGTGACCTTCGCGTATATAAAAGGTAGGGAGTTCGCTCCCAAGGGCGACGCGTGGGACAAGGCCGTGGCCTACTGGCGCACGCTGAAGAGTGACGATGATGCCGTCTTCGACAAGGAACTCACGTTCGACGCTGCCGATATCGAGCCGCGCATCACCTACGGCACCAACCCCGGCATGGGCATTGGGATTACGGAGGCCATACCGGCCACGGCCGCCGAAGCCAAGTCGCCGGAACAGGGCTTCCAGAAGGCCCTCGACTATATGGGCTTCAAGGCCGGCGAGCACCTGCTGGGCAAGAAGATCGACTACGTGTTCCTCGGTGCCTGCACCAACGGCCGCATCGAGGACTTCCGTGCCTTCGCCTCCATCGCCAAGGGTCGCCACAAGGCTGACGACGTGGTGGCATGGCTCGTCCCCGGCTCATGGGCCGTCGACCGCCAGATACGCGAGGAGGGACTGGACCGTGTGCTCGAAGCCGCCGGCTTCCAGATCCGCCAGCCCGGATGCTCGGCCTGCCTGGCCATGAACGACGACAAGGTGCCCGCCGGCAAGTATGCCGTCTCTACCTCCAACCGCAACTTCGAGGGCCGTCAGGGTCCCGGTGCCCGCACCATCCTCTGTTCCCCTCTCGTGGCTGCCGCCGCAGCCGTCACTGGCGTAATCACTGATCCCCGTACACTCCTATGAAACAGAAATTCAACATCATAACATCCACCTGCGTTCCTCTTCCTCTGGAGAACGTAGACACCGACCAGATCATCCCCGCCCGCTTCCTCAAGGCTACCACCCGCGAGGAGAAGTTCTTCGGCGACAACCTGTTTCGCGACTGGCGCTACAAGGCCGACGGCTCGCTGAACGAGCATTTCGTGCTCAACGACCCCACCTATGGCGGCTGCATCCTCGTGGCCGGCAAGAACTTCGGTTCCGGCTCCAGCCGTGAGCATGCCGCCTGGGCCATCGCCGGCTACGGCTTCCGTGTGGTCATCTCGTCGTTCTTCGCCGATATCCACAAGAACAACGAACTGAATAACTTCGTGCTTCCCGTGGTGGTCAGCGAAGACTTCCTCAGCGAACTCTTCCAGAGCATCAAGGCAGACCCGAAGATGGAGGTCGAGGTCGACCTGCCGCGCCAGACGGTGACCAACAAGGCCACGGGGCGCAGCGAGCACTTCGACATCAACGGCTACAAGAAGCACTGTCTCATCAACGGCCTCGACGACATCGACTTCCTCGTGCAGAACGAGGCGAAGACCGTCGCCTGGGAGAACTCGGCGGCACTGTAGGCGTGGAAGAGAATAGTTTTGTAAAGAGCACGGTGGAGTCTCCTTTCGTCGAGATCATGGACTCCACGCTGCGTGATGGCGAGCAGACCAATGGCGTCTCCTTCCTGCCTCACGAGAAGTTGATGATTGCCCGCAAACTGCTGCGCGATGTCAACGTCGACCGTATCGAGGTAGCCTCGGCTGGTGTCAGCGAGGGCGAGAAGGAGGCTGTCGCCATGATCTGCCGCTATGCCCGCCAGATAGGCCGTCAGGATAGGGTAGAGGTGCTGGGCTTCGTGGACAAGGGGCGGTCGGTTGACTGGATTGCCGACTGCGGTGGACAGGTGGTCAACCTGCTGTGCAAGGGCTCGCTGAAGCACTGTACCCACCAACTGCACAAGACCCCCGAGGAGCACATCGCCGACATCCGTCGCGAGTTGGACTATGCCTGTCAGCGTGGCCTTGCCGTTAACCTCTATCTCGAGGACTGGAGCAACGGCATGAAGGACTCCCCCGACTATGTCTACCAGTTGATGGACGCGCTGACCGCCACCTCCGTTCGCCGCTTCATGCTCCCCGACACCCTCGGCGTGATGAACCCCCTGCAGGTCATCGAGTACTTCCGCAAGATGCGGAAGCGCTACCCGCAGGTGCACTTCGACTTCCATGCCCACAACGACTACGACCTGGCCGTCTCCAACTCGCTGGCCGCCGTGCTTAGCGGTGCCCGAGGCATCCACGTCACCGTCAACGGACTGGGCGAGCGCTGCGGCAATGCCCCGATGGCCTCCGTGCAGGCCATCCTCAAGGACCAGTTCCACGCCAAGACCAATATCAACGAGAGCCAACTCAACGACATCAGTCGTCTGGTGGAGAGTTACAGTGGCATTGCCGTCGCCCCCAACCAGCCCATCGTCGGCGAGAACGTCTTCACTCAGGTGGCCGGCGTGCATGCCGACGGCGACTCGAAGGACAAACTCTACTACAACGAACTGATGCCCGAGCGCTTCGGCCGCAAGCGGGAGTACGCCCTTGGCAAGAACAGCGGCAAGGCCAACATCCTGAAGAACCTCGAGGAACTGGGCCTCGAACTCACCCCCGAGCAGACCCGCCGCGTCACCCAGCGCATCACTGAACTGGGCGACAAGAAGGAGCGGGTCACGCAGGAGGATCTGCCCTACATCGTCAGCGACGTGCTGAAGCACGATGCCCCCGAGGACAAGGTGAAACTCATCAGTTACGTTGTCTCCACGGCCTACGGCCTGAACCCCGGTGCCAATGTACGGGTGGAAATCAACGGCCGGCAGTACGAGGCGGGAGCCACGGGCGATGGTCAGTACGATGCCTTCGTCAAGGCCCTGCGTTACATCTATAAGAAGTACCTGGGCCGCACTTTCCCCATTCTGGCCAACTATCAGGTGAGCATCCCCCCCGGCGGCCGCACCGACGCACTGGTGCAGACGGTCATCTCGTGGCACCATCGCAACGGCATCCTCCGCACCCGCGGTCTCGATGCTGACCAGACGGAGGCCGCCATCAAGGCCACCTTCAAGATGCTCAACATCATAGAGAACGAACAAACAGACAGACAGACAAACAACGAAACCCAAACGATACAATGAAACTGAAGATTGCCGTCCTTCCGGGCGACGGAATAGGTCCGGAGATTATGAAACAGGGCGTGGCCGTGCTCGATGCCATCGCCGCCAAGTGTGGACACGAGTTTGCCTACCAGGAGGCACTGGTTGGTGCCTGCGCCATCGATGCCGTGGGCGATCCCTATCCCGAGGCCACCCATCAGGTGTGCATGGATGCCGACGCCGTGCTCTTCGCCGCCGTGGGCGACCTGAAGTACGACAACAACCCCACGCTGAAGGTCCGTCCCGAGACCGGCCTGCTCGCCATGCGCAAGAAGTTGGGACTCTTTGCCAACGTACGCCCCGTGGCCACCTTCGACTGCCTGCTCCACAAGTCGCCCCTCAAGGACGAACTGCTCCGTGGTGCCGACTTCGTGGTCATCCGCGAACTCACCGGCGGCATGTATTTCGGTGAGAAGTACCAGGACAACGACAAGGCCTACGACACCGATGTCTACACCCGCCCCGAGATTGAGCGCATCCTGAAGGTGGCCTTCGAGATGGCTCAGAAGCGCCGCCGCCACCTCACTGTGGTCGACAAGGCCCACGTGCTTGCCTCCAGCCGCCTCTGGCGCCAGATAGCCAAGGAGATGGAGCCGCAGTATCCCGATGTGACCACCGATTATATGTTCATTGACAACGCCTCTATGCGTGTGCTCACCGAGCCGAGGTTCTTCGATGTCATCGTCACCGAGAACACCTTTGGCGACATCCTCACCGACGAGACCTCGTGCATCACCGGCTCCATGGGCCTGCAGCCCTCATCGTCGCTCGGCCTCCACACGCCGCTCTTCGAGCCCGTCCACGGCTCGTGGCCGCAGGCCGCCGGTCAGAACCTCGCCAACCCGTTGGCGCAGATCCTCTCCGCCGCCATGCTCCTCGAGCATTTCGGTCTCGAAAAAGAGGGTGCCCTCATCCGCGAGGCCGTCAACGCCTCCCTCGATGCCAATGTCCGCACGCCGGAGATCCAAGTCGAAGGCGGTGCCAAGTATGGCACCCGCGAGGTAGGCGCCTGGATTGTCGACTACATCCAAAAGGCATAGCACTTCAATGCGCAAAGCCCTTATCGTCCTGTTTGTTGCCATACTATGGCAACCCTCCACCCTCACCGCCCAGACCACTGAGCAGTGGCGAGACTCCCTCGCCCTGCTCAGTCGGGCCATTGAGCGGAGCCCCCATTCCGTGGAACTGCGCTTGCGCAAGGCCGCCGTCAACCTCGAACTCAGCCAGTGGGACTACGCCATCGAGGAGTACGGCCGCGTGCTCGACCTCGACTCCCGCAACCTCACCGCTCTCTATTTCCGCGCCTATGCCCACATGCAGTCGCGCCACTATGCACTGGCTGTCGCCGACTACGAGCATATCCTCTCCATCGTGCCCAAGCACTTCGAGGCACAACTGGGACTGGCGATGGCCACTAAAAAGGCGGCAGGCAGAACCGAGACCGCTGATCGCTTCAACCAGTTGGTGCAACTTTTCCCCGATTCGGCTCTGGCCTTTGCTGCGCGTGCTGGCTATGAGATGGAATTGCAGCAGTGGGATGCTGCGCTCTACGATTGGGACGAGGCCATCCGTCTCTCCCCCAAGGATATTGGCTTCATGGTGTCGAAAGTAGAGGTTCTGCTTTCCCTTGGCAGGAAACGCGAGGCCAAGTCTCTTCTCGAATCCGCCATCGCCGCAGGCACCCCTCGTTCAGCCCTCAAAGATTGGCTCGACCGGTGTAGATAACTATAAAAAGAAAGTGTGTCGATTATTTCGACACACTTTCTTTTTTCTGCTGCTTGTTGTGAGTGTTGTTCCTGTGGCCGGGGGCACCGTCGTGCCAGCCGCGAAGCATACGTCGGTGGAAGCGGTCTTCGGCATTGATGACGTCGTAGACCTTGGTGGCGGGCAGAATCTCGAGGAACTTCTGATGATAGGTCTGCTGGATGCGCTTCATCTCCAGTTCCAGTTCGTCGCGGTCTTGGATGGCTTTCTTGCAGCCCTTCTCGTCCTGAGGCTTCTGTTGGCCCATGTTGCGCTGACGACCATAGACGCTGCGCTGTTTTCTCTGCATCTCCTTGTAGACAGGGAAGAACTGCTCGGCCTCGGCGTCAGTGAGGTGGGCCTCCTGCTTGATGAACTCCTGCAGGTCGGCATCGAATTTCTCCGGCGAGAACTTCTGCTGCTGTGGCTGTTTGCCCTGTGCGCCTTGTGCGCCAGCAGTGAGGGTGACGGCCAGTGCCAGCATGAGTGTCAGATAAATACGTTTCATCTTGTCCATAGAATCATTTCCTTGTTTTAAATGTCAGCCAGCAGGCTGTAGTAGATTTCTTCGTTGTCGAGCATGGCATAGTCGGCAGCCTCGTCGATGTAGGAGTCGTTGTAGTAGGCGTCCTGCTGCTGGAGGGCTGCGGTGGCAGCCTGCTGTTCGGCATTGTGGTGGTTGAAGTAGATGGCAACGCTGAATACAGCGATGCAGACGCATGCAGCGGCGTAGAGCAGTGGGCGCAGGCGACGGATGAGCGTCGGCTTCGTCTGTACGGACTCCTCCTGCGGTAGACGGCTCATGACGCGGTCGGTCAGTTGGTCGAAGTACCCCTCCGGTACGCGGAAGGGATTAGGCCTCTGGCTCATCTTGTTTCTGATGTATTCTTCTTCGTTCATCATGTTATGGTATCTTTTATATTATAGTAGACGCGTGATGTCGGTATAAGTTTAATCGTGCCGCTTGAAAAATTCGGTTATTTTTTTCACGGCAATGTGGTAGGAGGCTTTCAAGCCGCCCTCCGAGGTGCCCAGCAGACGGCTGATGTCGCTGTACTTCATCTCCTCGTAGTAGCGCAGGGTGAAGACGGTCTTCTGCACATCGGGTAGCAGGGCGATGGCTTCCTGCAACTGGGCCTCTGTCTCGTCGCCGTCGAAATAGTCGTCTGCCATGAGATGATTGGCTATGCCCATGTCGCTGTCGTCGGTGCTCAGGGTAGGCATGTTTTTCTGTCGGCGCATGAAGTCGAGGGCCTCGTTGATGGCGATGCGCGACAGCCAGGTGTAGATCTTCGAGTCACCGTGGAAGGTGTCTAACGAACTCCATGCCTTGAGGAATGCGTTCTGCAGCACGTCGTCAGCATCCTCGTGGATGAGCACGATACGGCGCACCTGCCAGTACAGTTTCTCACTGTACAGGCGTACCATCGTCTCGAATCCCCGCCGAGTGGTCTTAGGATCGCGTATGAGGGCGATGATCTGGCTGTCGTCTGTGGTCTCGGTCATCATTATCTTTGACGTGTCAGGGCAGGAAAGGTTTAATATGCAGGCTGTTTTCCGGGTCGTGCTATGCTGAAAAAAGAAGTTGCTCAAGATGTACGTCGACATCTTGAGCATTATCTTCAGATTGTTGTTATCTCTATTTGATGGTAACCTTTCTGACGGTCTTTCCTACTTTCAGAATATAGCATCCTTTGGGCAGGTTAAGTTCGAAACGCTGGTTGGGGTATTCTATCTTGTAGGATGCGACAGCCTTTCCCGTGAGTGAAACGATCTCGAGCGTCTCGCCGTTGCCACCGCTCACGCTGACGGTACTTCCCTGGACGGTGATGGTGGGGGCTACGTCCTCAATCTGCTCGGCCACTCCCATCTCGCTGACCATATTAGTAGCCATTACCGGGGCTGAGAAAGTGAGCATTCCTGCTACAACAAATAGAAGTATTTTTTTCTGCATAAGCATTCGTCTTGGTCTATAATTCGTTGCAAAGATATTGAAAAGTTCTGAAACTTCCAAATAATTCGCCCGAAAAATGACTTTTAGATGTCAAAATACTTGTTTTCGTCCGTCAGATAGGTGTTTTCGAATATTTGTTTGGCTTCTTCCAGCAGGATGCGCTCGTCGTTGTAGCGCGCACTGTAGTGCCCCAGTAGCAGTTTGCCCACCTGGGCGTCGCGGGCCACCATAGCGGCCTGTTGGGCGGTGGAGTGGTAGTATTTCTCGGCTCCGTCGACTTTGTCGTTGGCGTAGGTACTCTCATGGTAGAGCGTGGTGACGCCCTTCACCCTCTCATGCAGTGTGGGCATGTAGCGGGTGTCCGAGCAATAGGCGTAGGAGCGGGGCGTGTCGGCCGGCGTGACCAGCCGTTCGTGGGGTATCACGGTGCCGTCTTCGAGCGTGTAGCCTTGTCCAGCCTTGATGTTGTTGATCTGCGACACGGGAATGCCGTACATCTCTATCATGTCGCGACGGATGTGAGGCAGCAGTGGCTTCTCGCGGAACAGATAGCCGGAGCAGGGCATGCGGTGCTCCAGGGGGATGCTCTCCACGGTGAGCGAGCGGTCTTCGAAGATGACTTGCTGGCGGGTGGTGTCCACGGGATGGAACTCCACGCGGTAGCCGATGTCGTAGTTGAAGAACATATCGAGTTGGGCCTTCAGCATGGAACCGTATTCGCCCGGCGCATAGATGTGGAGGGTGGCTGTACGCCCCAGCAGGCCCATCGTGCTGATCATGCCGATCACGCCGAAGCAGTGGTCGCCGTGCAGGTGGCTGATGAAGATGTGGCCCAGTTTGTCGAACGACAGTGACGAGCGGCGCATCTGCACCTGTGCCCCCTCACCGCAGTCTACCATGTAGAGTTTGCCGCGGCATTCCACCACCTGCATCGACGACATGTGGTGCATGGTGGGGAGTGCTGAGCCGCAGCCAAGGATATGTACGCGAAATGTCTCCATTAGATTTTGTAGTCTGCTTCGTCACCCCAGTCCAGTTCGATTCCCAGGTCTTCCTCTTCCTCAATGACCTGGCGCGTGTACTCCTGCAGTTCGTCATCCTCGTCGATGAGCACCAGGGTGTTCTCCGTCAGTTCCTTGATTTTGTAGAGGTATATCTCTTCCACGTCGATGCCGTCGTTGCGCGTGGCAATCACCTGCAGCATACCGTTATACAGGCGCCACGACTTGTAGATGATGCTGCTCTGCTCGATGCTCTCGGCCGTACCGCCTTTCAGCAGGCTGATACCCACCTCGCTGCTGCCGTCGATGGGATTCTGCATCACCCAGTTGCCCAGCAGGGCCGTCTTGTTGATGACCATCTTGGCCTGGGTGGAGTCGGTCGTCGTGATGACGGCCATCTCGTCACCCAGGGTGTAGTCGCCGAATATCATGTTCTTTTCGCGTGCCGTAGCGATGTTTATGGTCACGGTGTCGCCACCGTCGGTCACCAACTGTAGCATATCAGAGGCTGAGCGGTTGCTGCAGAGTCCATAGATGGTCGAGTCCTTCAGGATGTAATCCACGTTTACTTCCTCGAAAGGAACTTTTTTTTCGCCACCGCCGCAACTAGCCAGCAGGGCCACGGCGGTTGTCAATGCAAGAATTGTCTTTTTCATGTTCTGCTATTCTTTTTTAGTGATTGTTTTCTTTTTGTTTCGCCTCGTTCCAGAGGGCATCCATCTCTTCGAGTGTCATCTCCGTCAGCGGGCGTCCGGCCCTGATGCTGTGCGCCTCAATGTAGTTGAAGCGCGAGATGAACTTCTGGTTGGTGCGCTCCAGGGCATTCTCAGGGTTCAGGTGGTAGAGGCGGGCGGCATTGATGACGGCAAAGAGGAAGTCGCCCAGTTCAGCCTCAGAGCGCTCCTTGTCCTCGCGGTTCAGTTCGGCCTCCAGTTCGGCCAGTTCCTCGCGCACCTTGTCCCATACATCTTCCTTCTTCTCCCAGTCGAAGCCCACGTTACGGGCCTTGTCCTGTATGCGGTAGGCCTTGATGAGGGAGGGTAGGGAGGCCGGCACGCCAGAGAGCACCGTCTTGTTGCCATCCTTTGCTTTCAGTTTGATCTGCTCCCAGTTCTGCAGCACCGGGTCGCTCGTTTCAGCCTTTGCGAACTTGTCGGTGTCGCTCTGGCCGGAGTCCTCGGGCGTATAGGGCAAGGGGCGTGGATGTTCGGCGCCCACTTGGCTGGGATGGTAGACATGTGGGTGGCGGAAAATGAGTTTGTCGGTCTCGGTGTTCAGCACATCGGCAATGTCGTAGAGGCCCTGCTCGCGGGCAATCATAGCGTAGAAGCAGGTGTGCATCAGCACGTCGCCCAGTTCCTTCATCATCTCGTGCTGGTCGTTCTTCATGATGGCGTCGCAGAGTTCGAAGGTCTCCTCGATGGTGTTCGGTCGAAGGCTCTCAGGGGTCTGCTTCTTGTCCCAGGGGCACTTCTGGCGCAACTCGTCCAGCACGTCGAGCAGTCGCCCGAAGGCCTGCATTTGTTCTTCTCTTGTATGCATGCGCTTGTTTGTCAATTTCAGAAATATGTTGCAAAGGTACGAACTTTTTTCGTAATAGCCAAATTTTAACTTCGATTAACGTAGAAGATATTGTTTTGTTTTTCCCATTCTCGAAAATTCTTTGTACCTTTGCACCCCGTAAGAGAAAGCATATTTATAAGTAGGTATGGAAATAGCAAGCAAATACGACCCTAAAGAGGTCGAAGGTAAATGGTATCAGTACTGGCTTGATAACAAACTTTTCAGTTCGAAGCCAGATGGTCGCGAACCCTATACAATCGTCATTCCGCCCCCCAATGTGACTGGTGTGCTCCACATGGGCCACATGCTCAACAACACCATTCAGGACATTCTGGTGCGTCGGGCCCGCATGGAGGGCAAGAACGCTTGCTGGGTGCCCGGCACTGACCACGCTTCGATTGCCACCGAGGCCAAGGTGGTGAAGCGTCTGGCCGAGCAGGGCATCAAGAAGCATGATCTGACGCGTGACGAGTTCCTGAAGCATGCCTGGGATTGGACCGACGAGCACGGCGGCATCATCCTGAAGCAACTGCGCCGTCTGGGTGCCTCGTGCGACTGGGACCGCACGGCATTCACCATGGACGAGAAGCGTTCGCAGAGTGTCATCAAGGTCTTCGTCGACCTCTACCGCAAGGGCTACATCTATCGCGGCCTGCGCATGGTGAACTGGGACCCCAAGGCTCTCACCGCCCTCAGCGACGAGGAGGTCGTCTACAAGGAGGAGCAGTCGAAACTCTACTATCTGAAATACTACGTCGCCAATGAGGACGGTTCCGTATGTTGCGATAACATCGCAACAAAAGCCGACGACGGCAATGTCATCCACAAGGACGACCGCGGCTACTATGCCGTGGTGGCCACCACGCGCCCCGAGACCATCATGGGCGATACCGCCATGTGTGTCAATCCCAAGGACCCGAAGAACCAGTGGCTGCACGGCCGCAAGGTGATCGTGCCTCTGGTGAACCGCGTGATTCCCGTCATCGAGGACCGCTACGTGGAGATAGAGTTCGGCACCGGCTGTCTGAAGGTGACGCCCGCCCACGACAAGAACGACAATATGCTGGGCAAGACCCACAATCTGGAGACCATCGATATCTTCAATCCCGACGGCACTATCAGCGACCAGTCGACGCTCTACGTGGGCATGGATCGCTTCGCCTGCCGCAAGCAGATTGCCAAGGACCTGGAGGCTGCCGGATTGATGGAGAAGGTGGAGGACTACACCAACAAGGTGGGCTACTCGGAGCGTAACCCCGACACCGCTATCGAGCCGCGCCTGTCGCTGCAGTGGTTCCTCAAGATGCAGCACTTTGCCGACATTGCCCTGCCGCCTGTGCTCAACGGCGAGATGCACTTCTATCCGCAGAAGTATGTCAATACCTACAAGAACTGGCTGGAGAACATCCAGGACTGGTGCATCAGTCGCCAACTGTGGTGGGGTCACCGCATTCCTGCCTACTACTATGAAGACGAGAAGTTCGTGGTGGCCGAGACTGCCGAGGAGGCTCTTGCACTGGCTCGCAAGGAGAGCGGCAACGACGGTCTGCAACTCAGCGACCTGCGTCAGGACGAAGATGCCCTCGACACGTGGTTCTCATCGTGGCTGTGGCCCATCTCGCTGTTCGATGGCATCAACAACCCCGGCAACGACGAAATCAAATACTATTATCCGACCAGCGACCTCGTGACCGGTCCCGACATTATCTTCGTCTGGGTGTCCCGCATGATCATGGCTGGCGAGGAGTATATGGGCAAGTTCCCCTTCAAGAATGTCTACTTCACCGGCATCGTGCGCGACAAACTGGGCCGCAAGATGTCGAAGTCGCTGGGCAACAGCCCCGATCCCATCGGACTCATCGACAAATATGGTGCCGACGGCGTGCGCATGGGCATGATGCTCTCGGCTCCTGCTGGCAACGACATCCTCTTCGATGAGGCCCTCTGCGAGCAGGGACGCAACTTCAACAACAAGATATGGAACGCCTTCCGCATCGTCAATGGCTGGCAGGTGAGTCCCGTATGCAGCGATACTATCGCTGCAAACAAGACGGCTGCTGCAAACCAGACGGCCATCCGCTGGATGGAGGCCCGCCTGAAGCAGGCTAACGAGGAACTGAAGGACCACTTTGCCAAGTACCGCATCAACGATGCCCTGATGACCGTCTACAAACTCTTCTGGGACGAGTTCTCGCAGTGGTATCTCGAGATGGTGAAGCCAGCCTATGTGAACGGACAGCCGCAGCCCATCGACCGCGAAACCTACGACAAGACGCTGCAGTTCTTCGAGACGCTGCTCAAGATGCTGCACCCCTTCATGCCCTTCATCACCGAGGAACTCTGGCAGGCCCTCTACGAGCGCAAGCCGGGTGAGAGCATTATGAGCGACAAACTGGAACTGGCCGCTCCCACAGCCGAGGAACTGCGCCTCATTGCCGACATCGAGCAGGTGAAGCAGGTCGTTTCCGGCGTGCGCACCATTCGCAGTCAGAAGAACATCGCTCCGAAGGAGAAACTCACGCTGCAGGCCGTCGGCCAGAACCGCTTCGAAACCTACAACGAGGTGATTGCCAAGATGGGCAACCTCTCGCAGATAGCCGTCGTGGAGCAGAAGGACGCCACATCGTCAGCCTTCATGGTGGGTACCGATGAGTTTGCCGTGCCTCTGGGCGACCTGATCGATGTGGAGGCTGAGATAGAGAAGATGGAGGCCCAACTGAAGCATCTGGAGGGCTTCCTCACGGGTGTGCAGAAGAAACTGAGCAACGAGCGCTTCGTACAGAACGCCCCCGAGCAGGTGGTGGCCCTGGAGCGCAAGAAGCAGGCCGATGCCGAGGAGAAGATCGCATCGCTGAAGGAGTCAATCGCTGCATTAAAGAAGTAACGCACTATGGAATGGTTTGTTAATCTATTCACTAATACCGAGTCAGTAGCCCACATCGTGCTACTCTATGCCATCGTCATTGCCGTGGGTGTCTACCTGGGCAAGATCAAGGTCTTTGGCATCTCACTGGGCGTCACCTTCGTGCTCTTTGCGGGCATCGTGGTGGGCCACATCTATCATGCCCTGGGCTATGCCGAGGCCGCGCCGTCGGCCACGCTGACCTTCATTCAGGACTTCGGCCTCGTGCTCTTTGTCTTCATGATCGGTCTGCAGGTGGGCCCCGGCTTCTTCGAGAGTTTCGGCAAGGCTGGCATCCGTCTGAACGGATTGGCCGCCTGTGCCATCCTGCTCAACATCGGCGTGATGTTCGCCTGCTGGGCCATCTTCTTCAACACCGGCGACAACACCACACTGCCCATGATGGTGGGTACGCTCTATGGTGCCGTGACCAATACGCCCGGTCTTGGTGCTGCCAACGAGGCCCTCGGCTCGCTGGCCAGCCACTTCCAGGGCGGCGCCCCTCAGATAGCCTCGGCCTATGCCTGTGCCTATCCGCTTGGCGTGCTGGGCATCATCGGCGCCATCATCCTGATTCGCTATATGTGCCGTGTCAAACTGGAGCATGAGGAGCAGGCCCTGGAGGCTGAGAGCGAGACCAAGGCCACGCAGAAGCCCCACCATATGCATCTCGAGGTGTCCAATAAGTATCTGGAGGGCAAGACGCTGCTGCAGGTTCACAACTTCCTGAACCGCGACTTCGTGGTGTCGCGCATCCTGCACGACGGCCACGTGAGCATTCCCAACCGCGACACGGTGTTCCACTTGGGCGACCAGATGTACATCGTCTGCCCGGAGGCCGACTACGAGGCCATCGTGGCCTTCATCGGCCCGGTCATTGAGGTGGACTGGGCGCAGCAGGACCAGCCGCTGGTGTCGAAGCGCATCCTCGTCACCAATCCCAGCATCAATGGCAAGTCGTTCGGCCAGATGCACTTCTCCAGCGTCTATGGCGTCAACGTGACCCGCGTCACGCGTCATGGCATGGACATCTTTGCCTCGCCCTCGCTGCCCCTGCAGGTGGGTGACCGCATCATGGTCGTCGGTCCTCAGGATGCCGTTGACCGTGTGGCCAACAAGATGGGCAACAGCATCAAGCGCCTCGACGCGCCCAACATCGCCACCATCTTCGTCGGCATCATTGTGGGCATCCTCTTCGGTTCGCTGCCCTTCATCCCCGGCATGCCGCTCATGAAACTGGGTATCGCCGGCGGCCCGCTGATTATTGCCATCCTCATCGGCCGCTACGGCTACAAGGTGAAACTGGTGACCTACACCACCACCTCGGCCAACATGATGCTGCGCGAGATTGGCCTGGTGCTCTTCCTCGCGTCGGTGGGCATCAAGGCAGGCGCCAACTTCTGGGCCACGGTATCCACGACAGCCGGCCCGCTGTATGTGCTCACGGGTTTCCTCATCACCATTATACCTATATTAATTATAGGGCCGATAGCCCGCCGGATGAAGTTCAACTACTTCACCATCGCAGGCATGATAGCCGGCACCTACACCGATCCCCCCGCACTGGCCTACTCCAACAGCATCTGCTCGAAGGAGGCACCTGCCGTGGGCTACTCGACGGTCTATCCGCTGTCCATGTTCCTGCGCATCCTGACGGCACAACTCATTGTGATATTCTTCTGTGGATGATCACTCTCTCCCCCGACAAATAAAACTTATATAATAATACACGCTTTACAGACATGACTAACTTAAGACTTCTGCTCGGCTCGCTGGCCTTGCTCGGTGCGACGACGGTGATGGCACAGGGTGCCCGCAACATCGTCATCAACGAGGTGATGACCAGCAACACGCAGAGCATCGAGGACGAGTTTGGACAGCGGGAGGCATGGATTGAACTGGCGAACACATCGTTCAGCACCTACAACGTGCGCGGCATGTATCTCACCACCAATCCGGCGGCTCTTGATCCCAGCCTCTCGGCCCCCGAGCGCATCGCCCTGATGAGCGTCATCCCTAATGGCGATGACCGCACCAACATGGGAGCACGCAAGCACCTGCTCCTCTTCTGCAATTCCGACCCCGCCCGGGGGCGGCTTCACCTCTCGGTTCCCGTCAGCACTGAGGACTCCACGCTGGTGGCCCTCTTTAACGGCAATGGCATCGAACTGATCGACAAGGTGATGGTGCCCCCTCTGCAGGAGAACGAGTCCTATGCCCGCATCAACGGCCGATGGCAGGTGGTAGCCCCCGATGGGGTGACGCCCGGCCATAGCAACAAGATCCAGCGGAGCGGCGATGTGAGCAAGATCGACCAGTTCAAGGAGAACGACCCCCACGGCTTCGCCATGGCCCTGATGGCTATGGGCATCGTCTTTCTGTGTCTGGCCCTGCTTTGGCTGTTCTTCACGGTCTTCGGCATGATCATGCGTCACATCGACACGGCTAAGAAGGTGGCCAAGAAGCAGCCCATCAAGCCCATCACGATCACGGTGGAGAAAACTGCCGAGATTGGCCATAAGACCAGTAACATCCTGCAGGAAGGTCTCGACAAGCGTGGCATCGACATGGAGGTCTACATGGCCGTCATCGGCATGGCCCTGCGCCAGTATGAGGACGATGTGCACGACGTGGAAAGCGGTGTCATCACCATCAAGCCCAAGGACACGGGCTGGGACGATGAGTACACGCTGATGACGCATATCCACGACCCGTTCGTCCCCTCCGACCACCACGGGCCCCACATCCCCACAACACCCGAATTACATTAACCCATCCACACATATATAGAGCAATGAACAAGTACCAATATAAAGTTAAGGGCGTTGACTACGAGGTAGAAATCGCCGAGGTAGAAGGCAATATCGCCAAAGTGAACGTCAACGGCATTCCTTTCGAGATAGAACTGCAGAAGCCCATCAATGCTGCCAAGCATCCCACGATGAAGCCGAAAACGCCGGTGGCTCCCGCTCCACAGGCGGCTCCCACTGCAACTCCGGCAGCACCCAAGGTGAACGAAGTTCCTGTAGGCGCCGTCTCCGGCACGCCGCTCAAGGCACCCCTGCCGGGCACCATCTCCGAGGTGAAGGTCCAGGTGGGCCAGCAGGTCAACGTAGGCGACACTGTGCTGGTGCTCGAAGCCATGAAGATGCAGAACAACATCGAGGCAGAGACCGCCGGTCAGGTCACAGCCATCTTAGTCAAACAGGGCGACACGGTGATGGAAGGTTCCGTGCTGCTCACAATCGGATAAGCGGTTATGGGCGAGTTTATCATTCAGAACTTCAACGAGTTCCTCAGTTACACGGGCTTTGCCAACGCCAGCGTGGGCAACCTGATCATGATCCTCGTGGGTGCGCTCTTCATCTATCTGGCCATCAAGAAAGACTTCGAGCCCCTGCTGCTCGTGCCCATCGGTTTGGGCATCATCCTGGGTAACATTCCCTTCCGTGCCGATGCCGGATTGGAGATTGGTCTCTATGAGGACAACTCCGTGCTCAACATCTTCTATCAGGGCGTACGTCAGGGCTGGTATCCGCCGCTCATCTTCCTGGGCATCGGAGCCATGACCGACTTCTCGGCCCTGCTGGCCAACCCCAAGTTGATGCTCATCGGCGCGGCCGCACAGTTAGGCATCTTCGGAGCCTACATGCTGGCCCTGGCGCTCGGCTTCGAGCCTGACCAGGCTGCAGGCATCGCCATCATCGGTGGTGCCGATGGTCCCACGGCCATCTTCCTCTCGTCTAAGTTGTCGCCCAACCTGATGGGCGCCATCGCCGTGTGCGCCTATAGTTACATGGCCCTCGTGCCCCTGATTCAGCCCCCGTTGATGCGTCTGCTCACCACGAAGAAGGAGCGCGTCATCAAGATGAAGCCCTCGCGTGAGGTCAGCCAGACCGAGCGCATCCTGTTCCCCATCATCGGACTGCTCATCACCACCTTCATCGTGCCTTCGACACTGCCCCTGCTGGGCATGCTCTTCTTCGGCAACCTGCTCAAGGAGAGCGGCAAGACCACCCGTCTGGCCAAGACGGCAGGCAACGCGCTCAACGACATCGTTGTGGTGCTCCTCGGCCTCACCGTAGGCTGCTCCACGCAGGCCAGCGAGTTCCTGACCCTCAACACGGTCTTCATCTTCGCCATCGGAGCCTTCGCCTTCGCCGTGGCCACCGCCTCGGGTGTATGCTTCGTTAAGTTGATGAACCTCTTCCTGCCGAAGGACAAGAAACTCAATCCCCTCATTGGCAATGCCGGTGTGAGTGCCGTGCCTATGGCCGCCCGCATCTCCAACAACCTGGGTCTGGAGTACGACCGCCACAACTTCCTGCTGATGCACGCCATGGGCCCCAATGTGGCTGGTGTAATCGGCTCTGCTGTGGCCGCCGGTGCCCTGCTCGGCTTCCTGTCGTAACGGCATTTCAGCGAATACCTCGCGAGAAGGTTCCGACCAGCAGAGATGTGAGGTGTTTGGAGGCTCCAAACGGTGCGTTTGGAGGCTTCAAACGGGTGGTTTGGAGGCTTCAAACGTGGTGCTTGGAGTGCCTCGGTGAAGGTCGCTTCCAGCGGCCTTATACTAACTTCTCTCTCGTAGAGAGAAGTACGTATAGGCCCTGAAGCCTTCACCTCGGCAGGTGCC
>JAFUST010000072.1 GCA_017467535.1 Prevotella sp.
AGCCTGCCCACGCCGAGCGATATATATGCACACACTACGGCACACAGACTCCCAACTGGTCTATCTACGCAAAGACAGTATGCCCACCTTGTGGCATACACCTTAGTATATATAAGAAGGGAATGTGGCCGCAGGGAGATATAAAATCAACCCACGCGGACGCTTCTGTTGCATCACCGCTGTATCTTGATTCAAAGTTGCTAAGTTTGGTAGAACAGACAGTAACGTCAAGAAAACGTCCTTTCGAGACTGGGCGTACAACTGCCCTCGGGTCTCGTTCCATCGATGTTGTTTTAACGTGCCCACCCTCTCATGAGCAGGCATTTCGGGTGCAAAGATAAACATAATTTTCCAATCACCAAAGAATTTTAAGGAAAAATGAACCTTTTGAGGCAAAAAAAAGTTTTATCGTTTGCCGATTGGGAATTTCTTTGTACCTTTGGGGCCGTGAAAAAGAAGACCCGCTATATCCTGCTGGGAGTGCTTGCTGCACTGCTGTTGCTGTGCGCCTCGCCCCTGCTGATCTATGTGCCGCCCGTGCAGCAATGGCTGGTGGGGCAGGCTGCCACGATGGCCAGCGAGGCCACGGGGATGAGCATCAGCGTGGAGCGTGTGCGACTGCGTTTTCCCCTCGACCTGAGTGCCGAGGGGCTGCTGGCCGTGCAGCAGGGCGACACTGTGGCCCACGTAGGCCGCGCCACCGTCAACATAGCGTGGCGCCCACTGCTCAGCGGCGAGGTGAGGGTGGAAGAACTGGAGGTGGAGGACGCCCTGCTGAACACGCTCAGCCTGATTAGCGACGTGCAGGTGAGCGGCCGGGTGGGACGGCTGGCACTGGCCCCCGGCGGGGTGCACCTGAACACGGGCCGCGTGGACCTGAGCGGTGCCACGCTGAGCGATGCCGACGTGACGGTACTGCTGAGCGACACGGCCGCCGTAGACACCACAGACACCGTGCCCACGCTGTGGCGCATCACCTTCGACCAGGTGGCCATCGAGCGTTCGCGGGTAGCCGTACACCTGCCCGGCGACTCGATGCTCATCGGCGTAGAGGCCGGTCTGCTGCAAGCGGGTGACGGCGACATAGACCTGGGCGAGGGCCGCTATGCGGTGAACTCGCTTGTATGGCAGGAGGGCGCCTTCACATTCGACCTGCCCTTCGAGCCCTACACCCGCGACATGAACCACCCTGCCCTGCTGGACTACAGTCACATGCAGGTGAGCGGCATCGACTGGGCCGTTGACTCCCTGCTCTACCAGTCGCCCACGCTGAGGATGAAGGTAGCCCATGCGGCGATGCGCGACGTGAGCGGACTGGACATCACCGAACTGCGGGGCGACGTAACCATCGACGACCGCAGCGTCACCGTGCCCTGGCTGTCGCTGAAGACGCCCCACTCCAACGTGGCGGGCAAGGCCTACGTGGACTTCAGCGTGGCTGACGAGACGAATCCCGGCCGGATGGACGTTGACCTGGAGGCGGCCCTGAGCAAGAACGACCTGATACACTTCGTAGATACCGACGCCCACGCCCTGCCCGAATGGCCGCTGTCGGTGAAGGCCACCATGAGCGGCAACACCAGCCACGCCACCTTCCAGGTGCAGCAACTGTCGTGGCCCACCATGATTCCGCAGGGCATCACGGCACAAGGCGAACTGGGCATCGCCGGCCAGCGCTACACGGCCGACATCACGGCCCGTCAGGCAAGCGGCACGGTGCGCGCCAAGGGCTGGTTCGACCAGACCACGACTGCCTACGACGCCGACCTGACGGTGAGCCGCCTGAACCTGCACTCCTTCCTGCCCGGCACGAAACTGAAGACCATCGACGCCCGAGTGACGGCACGGGGCGCGGGCACCGACCTCTTCTCGCCCGCCACCCGGCTGGATGCCGAGGGCACCATCAGCCACCTGGGCTACGACACGCTCAACATAGACAACGTGACCCTGAGGGCCTACCTGAAGCAGGGCCGACTGATGACCGACCTGACAGTGTGCAACGACCTGATGGACGGCAGTGCCACCATCGACGCCACCCTGAAGCGGCCCAACCTGGACATCAGCCCGTCGAATGTGAACATACAGAAACTGGACCTCTTCGGCCTGGGCGTAACGGAGGTCCCGCTGACCATCGGTCTGAACGGCGACTTCGAGATGAGCAGCAACCTGAGCGACACGCACCGGCTGAGTGGACTGGTGACCGACATCTATCTGCGCGACTCGGTGCGCACCTACCACCCCGAGAAGGTGGGCCTGCTGCTGAAGGCCACGCCCGACACTACCTATGTGAGGGCACAGAGCGGCTCGCTGATCATCAAACTGGACGGCAGCGGCCCCTACGAGCGGCTGATCAGCCAACTGACCACGCTGAGCGACACCATCGGTTCGCAACTGGACCGTCGCGTCATCGACCAAGCGGCCCTGAAGCGTCTGCTGCCCACCGGGCGCCTCTACGTGAGCAGCCAGCAGGGCAACCCGATAGCCAACATGCTGAAGGCCGGCATGAACACTGACTTCAAGGATCTGCTGATAGACCTGACCGCATCGCCACAGAGCGGCGTGAACGGCAAGATAGACATCCTGGGCCTCAACGCCGACTCCACGCTGATAGACACCATCCGGGTGACGCTGGTGGACAAGCCGAACCACGGACTGACCTTCCAGGCCCGCGTGGCCAACAACCGCAAGAACCCGCAGATCGTGTTCACCGCCCTGGCCGACGGCCTGCTGCAAGAGCACGGTGCCAGCATGGGCCTGCGCTTCTATGACAGCGACGGCGAACTGGGCCTGCGCCTGGGGGCCAAGGCCGAGATGGAGACGGGCGGACTGCGCTTCCACCTGCTGCCCAGCAGGCCCACCATCGGCTACCGCGAGTTCACGCTGAACGAAGACAACTATCTGTTTCTGCAGAACAACCTGCGCCTGCTGGCCAAAGTCAACCTGCTGGCTGACGACGGCACCGGCATCAGGGTCTACTCTGAGACCCAGGACTCCACGCTGCTGCAGGACCTGACGGTCAGCCTGAACCAGTTCAACCTGGGCCTGCTGACGGCGGCCCTGCCCTACGTGCCCAGCATCACCGGCACGCTGGACGGCGACTTCCACCTGACGATGGACGAGAAACGGCAGATATCAGTGGCATCGGACATGGGTATCCGAGACATGAACTACGAGGGCAGTCCGATGGGCCACATTGAGACCGAGTTCGTCTACCTGCAGCGTGAGGACGACACCCACGCCATAGACGGCACGCTGATGCAGAACGGCCGCGAGATAGCCCTCTTCCAGGGCGACTACCGCAACAAGAAGGTGACCAACGGACAGGAACACCTGGACGGCAACCTCACGCTGCTGCGCACACCGCTCAGCCTGGTGAACGGCTTCATTCCCGACCAGATTGTCGGACTGGAAGGCTATGCCGAGGGCGACCTCTCGGTGGTGGGCTCGCTGAGCAGCCCCGACGTGAACGGCGAGATCTATGTGGACTCGGCCTTCCTGGTCAGCCAGCCCTACGGCATCCGTCTGCGCTTCGACAACGACCCCGTGCGCATCCAGCAGTCGAAGATCCTGCTGGAGAACTTCACCGTATACGGCAACAACAACGACACGCCGCTCAACATCATGGGCGACATAGACTTCCACGACCTGAGCAACATGACGATGGACGTGAGGATGAGGGCCTCGAACCTGATGCTCATCAACGCCAAGCGCACATCCAAGTCGGTGGCCTACGGCAAGGCATACGTGAACTTCATGGCCGTGATGCGCGGCCCGCTGAGCCAACTGCGCATGAGGGGCAAACTGGACGTGCTGGGCACCACTGACCTCACCTATTTACTACTGGACTCTCCCCTCTCGACCGACAACCAACTGGACGAACTGGTGAAGTTTACCGACTTCAACGACACCACGACGGTGGCCACCGTGAGCAGGCCCACACCGCAGGGACTGGACATGATACTCATGATCAGCATCGACCAGGGGGCGCGACTGAAGTGCGGACTCAACCCCGACGAGTCGAACTACGTGGACCTGACAGGCGGCGGCGACCTGCGGCTGATCTACAACAACACCGAAGACCTGCGGCTGACGGGCCGCTACACGCTGAACAGCGGCGAGATGAAATACTCGCTGCCCGTCATCCCGCTGAAGACCTTCAACATTCAGGAAGGCAGTTACGTGGAGTTCACTGGCGACGCCATGAACCCGACGCTGAACATCACAGCCACTGAGCGCAACACCGCCAGCGTGGGCGAGGAGGGCATGCAGAGCCGCACCGTGGCCTTCGACTGCGGCGTGGTCATCACCCGCACGCTGAACGACATGGGACTGGAGTTCATCATCAAGGCACCAGACGACATGAGCGTGAGCAGCGAACTGAGCACCATGACCGCCGAACAGCGCAGCCGACTGGCCGTCACGATGCTGACCACCGGCATGTATCTGGCCGACGGCAACACCAGCGGCTTCTCGATGAACGCCGCCCTGAGCAACTTCCTGGAAAAAGAGATCAACAACATCACAGGCAATGCCCTGAAGACCATCGACCTGAGCGTGGGTCTGGACAACACCACCGACGCCTCCGGCACCTCGCATACCGACTACTCATTTAAGTTTGCCAAGCGCTTCTGGAACAACCGACTGAAGGTGCAGATAGGCGGCAAGGTATCGTCGGGCAGTGAAGTGCAGGGACAGAAGCAGTCGTTCTTCGACAACGTGTCGATGGAATACCGTCTGAGTCCCACCTCCAACCAGTATGTCAAACTGTTCTACAACCAGAACGTCTACGACTGGCTGGAGGGCTACACCAGCGAGTATGGCGGCGGCTACATCTGGAAGCGTAAACTCGACTCGCTGTGGGACATCTTTCGGTTGACCGACAAACAACAGCAGGAGCCAGCCATGCCTGCCAGAAGGCCGACGGTTCCGCGTGACTCAACAAACACCCAGCGCAATGACTCGATACGATAAATACCTCACACTGCTTGCACTGCTCGTGATGACGACGGCCTGCTCGACCACCAAACTGGTGCCCGACGACGACCACCTCTTCATCGGGCTGACCAAGATAGACTATCAGGACTACGAGAAGAACGACCACTTCCTGGAGACCCAGGAGGAGATAGAGGCTGCCCTGGCCACCGCCCCCAACGGCGCCCTCTTCGGCTCGTCGTACTACCGCACGCCCTTCCCCTACGGCCTGTGGATATGGAACTATGCCAACGGCTCGAGCGGCCGATTCAAGAAGTGGCTGAACCACTCGTTCGGCAAGCCGCCTGTGCTGATGAGTCAGGTGAACCCGCAGTTGCGGGCATCGGTGGCCCAGTCGGTGCTGCGCAAGAACGGCTACATGCACGGCAGGGTGACCTATCAGGAGGTGCCGCAGGAGAATCCCAAGAAGATGAAGATAGGCTACACCGTGACTATGGATACGCTATTCACCGTCGACACGATGACCTACGTGAACTTCCCACCGGCCATGCAGGCACTCATCGACTCGACCAGGGCCGATGCCTACATAGCCAAAGGCACGCCATTCGCAGTGGGTAACCTGGATGCCGAGCGTTCGCGCATCAGCCAACTGCTGCGCAACAACGGCTACTACTATTACCTGCCCGGCTATGCCACCTACCTGGCCGACACCTTTGCCATACAGAACAAGGCCAACCTGCGCCTGCAACTGGCCGACTCGCTGCCCGAAGAGGCCCTGCGGCCCTGGTATGTGGGCAACGTGAAGATGCAACTGCGCCACTCCTACCGCGAGGCCCTGACCGACACGCTGGAGCGCCGCGTGCTGAAGATCATCTACGGCGGCGGCAAGAAGCAGCCCCCCATTCGTCCGCGTGTCATACTGAAAGACATGAAACTGCGGCCCCGCCGCCTGTTCAGTTACGATGACTACACGCAGACGGTGCAGAAGATCAATGCCACGGGCGTGTTCAGTTCCGTCGACCTATCCTTCACCCCGCGAGACCGCGACACGCTCGACCTGACGCTGAACTGCACCTTCGACAAGCCCTACGACTTCTACGTGGAGACCAACCTCATCAACCGCACCATCGGACGCATGGGACCGGAGTTGAAGATGGGTGTCACCCGCCGCAACGCCTTCCGTGGCGGCGAGAAACTGGACATCAACCTGCACGGCTCCTACGAATGGCAGACCAGCAGCAGCACCTCCGACATGAGCACCTACCAGTATGGTGCCGATGCCTCGGTGGAGTTTCCACGCATTCTGGCCCCCTTCGTCAGGGAGCGTGCAAGGCGCACCAAGGACGGCCGCTTCAAGCGCCCCCAGCAGTTCTATGCCACGCCGTGGACCATCGCCAAGGTGTCTACCGACATCATCAACCGGCCCAAATACTACAAGATGCACATCGTAAGCGGCGAGTGGACCTACCGCTGGCAGCCGTCGGCATCGTCGCGCCACGAACTGTCGCCACTCACGCTGAAGTACCAGTTCATGAACTCGCACACCGAGGCCTTCGACACGCTGCTCAACAATCTGTACATCCTCGCCTCGATGCAGGACTACTTCATCCCCAAGATGCGCTACACCTATACCTACTCCTCGACAAAGGACAAGCAGAACCCCATCAGATGGGAGACCACCATCGAGGAGTCGGGCAATCTGACCGCACTCTACGACGTCGTGATACAGGGCAACGGGTGGAACCAGAAGGACAAGACCCTGTTCAAGAATCCCTACTCGCAGTTCATCCGTCTGGAGACCGACCTGACCAAGACCTGGACACTCGACACGAAGTCGCAACTGGTGGGGCACGTAAATGCCGGCGTGATGTGGTGCTACGGCAACTGCAGCGACGCACCCTTCAGCGAGATGTTCTATGTCGGTGGTGCCAACAGCATCCGCGCCTTCCCGGTGCGTGGCATCGGCCCTGGCGACTTCAAACCCCTGGACGGTCCCTACGGCCGCCAGTTCGCGTACATACTGCAGAACGGCAACAAGAAACTGGTGATGAACCTGGAATATCGCCGCAAACTCTTCGGCAGCCTCTACGGGGCCGCCTTCCTCGATGCCGGCAACGTGTGGGCCGACGAGGACTATATCCTGGGCTTTGACGAGGAATCGGATGACGCCCCCTTCATCTACTCCGAGAACAAGTTCAGGCTCTCCAAGTTGCTGAAGCACATGGCACTGGGCACGGGCATTGGTCTGCGCTACGATCTGGACTTCCTGGTGGTGCGCGTCGACTGGGGCATCGGCCTCCACCTGCCCTACGACACGGGCAAGAGCGGCTACTTCAACATGGCGCGCTTCAAGGACATGAACACCCTGCACCTGGCCATCGGCTATCCCTTCTGATTCGGTAAACATTTGTTAAAAACCATCAGGGATGCCCGTAACTCCACAAAAATGATTACTTTTGCAAACAGAAACAAATTGTTAAACCCTTAAAGATAAAACAAAGCAAATGAAGCCTACACTTTTCCTGCTCGCTGCTGGCATGGGTAGCCGCTATGGTGGCCTGAAGCAGTTAGACGGTCTGGGCCCCAACGGCGAGACCATCATGGACTATAGTATATACGATGCCATCCAGGCCGGATTCGGCAAGATCGTATGGGTCATCCGCAAGGACTTCGAGGAGCAGTTCCGCACGCAGATCCTCTCTAAGTATGAGGGACAGGTACCCTGCGAACTCTGCTTCCAGGCCCTCGACGCACTGCCCGAAGGCTTTTCGGTGCCCGAAGGCCGCGTGAAGCCCTGGGGCACCAACCACGCCGTGCTGATGGGAAAGGACGTGATCAAAGAGCCCTTCTGCGTCATCAACTGCGACGACTTCTATGGCCGCGATGCCTTCATGCAGATCGGCAAGTTCCTGAGCGACCTGCCCGAAGGTGCCAAGAACCAGTATGCCATGGTGGGCTTCCGCGTGTGCAATACCCTGTCGGAGAACGGCTCGGTGGCCCGTGGCGTCTGTGCCTACAACGACAAGCGCCACCTGACCGACGTGGTAGAGCGCACTGAGATTATGCGCATTGACGGCACGATCAGTTACAAGGATGAGAATGGTGAATGGCAACCGTTGGAGGAGAATGTGCCCGTGAGCATGAATATGTGGGGATTCACACCTGACTACTTCCAGTACTCAGAGGCCTACTTCAAGGAGTTCCTGAGCGACCCGAAGAATATGGAGAACCTGAAGGCTGAGTTCTTCATCCCCCTGATGGTGAACAAACTCATCAACGACGGCACTGCTACCTGTGAGGTGCTCGACACCACCAGCGTGTGGTTCGGCGTCACCTATGCTGCCGACCGCGACGCCACCGTGGCCCGCATCAAGAAACTCGTTGACGAGGGTGTCTATCCCAACAAACTTTTTTAAAGGTAAAAAGGTAAGAAAAAGTAAATGCTGGAAAACATTCTGACCGAACAAGCGTGCGAGCAACTTCGCACGCTTATTCTTCGGGCTGAGACCATCGTCTGTGTGTGTCACCGCAGTCCTGACGGCGATGCCATCGGCTCGGTGTTGGGCTGGGCCGAATGTCTGCGCCAGATGGGCAAGGAGCCGCAGATGATTGTGCCTGACCAGTATCCAGACTTCCTGCACTGGATGCCCAACACAGAAAAGATTATCCGCTACGACAAGCACAAGGAGGGGTGCGACTGGACCATCCGCCACGCCGACCTCATCTTCTGCCTCGACTTCAACACCGTTAGTCGCACGGGCGACGATATGTCGGTGGCCCTGCAAGAGACCACGGCACCCAAGGTGCTCATCGACCACCATCTGGCCCCCGACGTGCAAACCGTGCTCAGCATTTCCCGTCCGCAGGCATCTTCCACTTGTGAACTGGTGTTCCGCCTGGCCTGGCAACTGGGCCTCTTCCCCGATGCCACCAAGCATTTCGCCGTGCCCGTCTACTGCGGCATGATGACCGACACGGGCGGCTTTACGTTCAACTCTAACGATCCTGACATTTTCTTCATCATCGGCGAACTGCTCACCAAGCGCATCAACAAGGACAAGATCTATCGCAACGTCTACCACAACTTCTCAGAGAACCGCCTCCGCCTGATGGGCTACGTGCTCTACGAGAAGATGGTCTACGACGCCCGTCGCCATGCGGCCTACTTCACCCTGAACCGCGAAGACCTGAAGCGCTTCAACTTCATCAAGGGCGATGCCGAGGGACTGGTCAACATCCCCCAGCAGATCAAGGGCCTCAAACTCAGCATCTCGCTGCGCGAGGATACGGAGAAGGACAACCTGGTGTGGGTCAGCCTGCGCTCAGTGGATGACTTCCCCTGCAACGAGGTGGCTGCACGGTTCTTCAACGGCGGCGGCCATCTGAATGCTTCGGGCGGCAGGCTGGAGTGCTCTATCGACGAGGCTGAGAAGGTGGCACAGCAGGCCATCGAGGCATTCGAGGAAAAGTTAATTAATGTGTAGCGACAGCAATTTTTCACTCATCACTTTTCACTTATCACTTAAAAGTCGTACCTTTGCGTCCGAATTTAATAAAGCGGAATATGAGGAAAGCAATTATGGTCCTACTGGTCTTCGGCTGTCTGTTCTCGATGGTCGGCTGCAACGACTATGAAACCTACGGCGACCAGAAGGAAAAAGAGCGGAATGCTATCAGTAAGTTCATCAGCGACTCGGCCATCGTCGTCATCTCTGAAACCGACTTCCACGCCAAAGGCGATGTCACGGATATTGCCAAGAACGAGTTCGTCTACATGAACAATACCGGTGTCTACATGCAGATTGTGCGCAAAGGCGTAGGCACACCTCTGCAGGACGGCGAAAATGCCAACCTGCTGGTGCGCATCTTCGAACTGTGCCTGATGGACACGACGGTCATCACCAACGACTACGACATCTACGATCCCGACGTGATGAGCATCAAGCGGACGGGCAAGACCTATACCGCCTCGTTTATTTCGGGCGTGATGAAAAACGCCTACGGCAGCAGCACGGCAGCAGCCTCCGTACCGGCAGGCCTGCTGGTGCCCTTTGCCTATATCAACGTGGGGCGTGAGCGTTCCGACGAAGACCGCATAGCCAAGGTACGCCTCATCGTACCCCACACACAGGGACACACCATAGCCAGCAGTTATGTGTATCCTTACTATTACGAGATGACATTTCAACGAACAAATGACTTATGACACTGATTAAATCTATCTCTGGCATCCGCGGAACGATTGGCGGACGCACTGGTGATACACTCAACCCACTTGATATTGTTAAGTTCACGACGGCCTACGCCACCTTCATCGGCGGCAAGAGAATCGTCGTGGGGCGTGACGGTCGCATCTCCGGCCCCATGGTGCGCGACATCGTTTGCGGCACCCTCGTTGGCATGGGCTACGAGGTCGTCGACATCGGTCTGGCCACCACGCCTACCACCGAACTGGCCGTGCGTTGGCACCAGGCTGACGGTGGCATCATCATCACTGCCAGCCATAATCCCACACAGTGGAACGCCCTAAAACTGCTCAACCGCGAGGGTGAATTCCTCACTGCAGCCGACGGTGCTGAGGTGCTCCGCATGGCTGAGGCAGAGGACTTCAACTATGCTCCTGTGGAGAAGTTGGGCCGAGTGGTGAAGGACGACACGATGAACCGGCAGCACGTGCAGTCGGTGCTCGACCTCCGTCTGGTTGACGTAGAGGCTATCCGCCAGCGCAAGTTCCGCGTCTGCGCCGACACCATCAACAGTGTGGGCGGTATCATCCTACCGGACCTGTTCCGCGCTCTGGGTGTCGATTTCGAAATTCTCAACGGCGAATGCAACGGCCAGTTTGCCCACAACCCCGAACCGCTGGAAAAGAACCTACAGGGCATCATGGACAAGATGCGCCAGGGCGGTTTTGACTTGGGCATCGTGGTCGACCCTGACGTAGATCGCCTGGCTTTCATCTGCGAGGACGGGAAGATGTTCGGCGAAGAGTATACGCTGGTCAGCGTGGCTGACTACGTGCTGGCTCACGACAAGGGCAACACCGTATCCAACCTGAGCAGTACCCGCGCCCTGCGCGACGTCACCGAGAAGCATGGTGGCAAGTACACGGCTGCCGCTGTCGGCGAGGTCAACGTGACCACGAAGATGAAGGAGGTGGGTGCCGTCATCGGCGGCGAAGGCAACGGCGGAGTCATCTATCCTGAGAGCCACTATGGCCGCGACGCCCTCGTGGGCATTGGCCTCTTCCTCAGTAGCCTCGCCCAGAAGGGCATGAAGGCCAGCGAACTGCGCAAGACTTTCCCTGACTACCAGATAGCCAAAAACCGCATCGACCTCACGCCCGAGACCGATGTCGACGCTATCCTCGTCAAGGTAAAGGAGATGTTCGCCAACGACCCGGAGGCCGTCGTCAACGACATCGACGGCGTGAAGATCGACTTCCCCACCAAGTGGGTACACCTGCGCAAGTCGAACACCGAGCCCATCATCCGTGTCTACAGCGAAGCACAGACCATGGAGGAGGCTGACCAGTTGGGCAAGCGCCTGATGCAGGTGGTCTACGATATGCAGTAACATCATTGCAAAGAAAAACAAAAAAGGGGGCGCATCTGATTTCACATCGGTTGCGCCCCTGTCAGTACTAAAAGCAAACAATAACCTAAAAAACAAATCTATGGTCGAACTTGCAAGACCGCTGTCCCGTTGTTCTTGATGCAAAGGTACGGCTTTTGCAGGAGTTGCCAAAGAGAAAAACCCTAAACCCGTCGGGGAGTTTCCCTATTTGTTGGAGGGAAATCCCTCCTTGCTTGCCTTTTATGCAAAGATAATCATAATAATACTATAGCACGAGTTTTCAAACTATTTCCGAAAAAAGCCGGAAATCACGATAGAAAACCGAATGATTACATCAGAAGACGCTCCAAAGACGGTATCTCGATACGTCCGCGATGGAGCACCAGCAGGCCGTCGGCCTGCATGGCATTGAGGGCACGCGAGACATCAAGACGGCTGTCGTTGAGTTCGAGGGCCAGTTGCTCCATCAGGATGTAGACCATCTTGGGCCCTGCGGGGTAGAGGCAATGGTCCAGCAGGAAGCGCACGATGCGCTGACGGAGTTCCGTGGGCGTGCGGCGCCAACCGAGATGGCCGCGACGCTGCGCCTGAGCGGACAGCAGGTTGAGCAGATTGAGACGGAAAATCAGGAAGTCGTCCGACAGACGCAGCACTTCATCTTTGGACAACGTGATGAAATGCGACTCGGTGGCAGTGGTGACCGTGCTGCCAAAGCGCGGCTGGGCACCGAAGAGCACCTCCGGCTGGAGAAGCCAGGGGGCTGAAAGCCGCTCTTCCACGCGGTAGTGACGGTCGTCACTCTGCGTGACCAACGTCAACTGACCGCTGATCAAGAAGAAAAGTGTCTGACAGACCTCGCCTTCTTTCACCACGGACTTGCCAGCAGCCACCTTTCGGAAGCCAAACTTGGTGTTGCCCGCCAACTGCAGCAGTTCTGTGTGACTGAGACCCTGGAAGAGCGGGAACTGGAGGAGGTGGTCGTATAACTGTAGTTCGGGGTGCATCTGCTATTCAGCAATCTTGTCTTCCAATGTCGGCGAGAACCATACCTGCAACTGGTTCTGACCGTCAGTATAAATGAGATAGGCCTCCAGTTCTGGGTGTCGGGCCAGCACGGCCTTGGCACCCTCCATGCCGAGCACCATAAACGAGGTGGCATAGGCATCGGCCGTGGCACAGTCGTCGGCCAGCACAGTGGCAGACAGGATACTGTGCTGCACGGGATAGCCGGTGCGAGGGTCGATGGTATGGGCATAGCGACGGCCGTTCTTGTCGTAGAAGTTACGATAGTTGCCGCTGGTGGCCATCGCACGGTCGGTCATCGCGAGCACGGTCTGCAGTTCGCCCTCCACGGAGAGCGTGTCGGCCGTGGGCTTGCTGACGCCGATGCGCCAGTCGGCCTGATGAGGACTCACGCCACGGAGTACCACCTCGCCGCCAATCTCCACCATATAGTTCGTGATGCCCTGTTCCTCCAGCAGGCGGGCCACCACATCGCAGCCGTAGCCCTTTGCTATGGCACTGAAGTCCATCTGGTTGCGTATCTTCAGAAGACTGTCCACCTGTTCGGGCGTCGGCATCTCCGTTCCCTGCTTGAAGCCGAAGCCCCAGGCGTTGACCAGCGGCGCCACGGTGATGTCGAAGGCGCCGTCGGTATCTTGGTTGACCGCCATCGCCAACTGGTACACCTCGCTGAACATGGCACTGGTGTCAACCACCTCACCACGATTCAGACGAGCCACGGTCGACTGCTCGTTGAACATAGAGAACTCGGCATCCACTTTCTGCAGTTCGGCCTCTATCTCCGTCTGCAGGTTTCGGTCCGACTGGTAGGTGATATTATAGATGGTACCAAACACGAAGCCCTGGTCGTGCTGATAGGGGGTCGACTCGCAGCCCTGCCATATCAAGACCGTGAACAGGAGACAGGCAACGCCCATCAGCCTTATCGTCCTATTACTCTTTATCATCTTGCTAAATGTCTATGATTACATTGAACGTAGCCCCCAGCACGCTCGAGTCCTGGGTTCCGTAGCCAGGCACATACCAGGCAGTGCCTATCCGCCCGTCGTCATGAGAGGCTCGCACCTTGTAGCGGGCGCTCCACCCCAGATGCAGCGGACCGGCAACCTTGGCATCGATGCCAAAGACAATCTCGGCCCAGTGCTGACTGCACCGCTCGCCATCCACGCCAAACGAGGTGTCCCACTGCCAAACAGGGTCAGGGAACGGACGTCGGCTGATGTCCATCTTGTAACTGGTAAAGGCATAGCGCAGGCCCAGGAACAAGCGATTGCCGGAATGCTTGTTTTTCAGGATGTTGACATCGGCTCCCACACGGAAATAGGGGGCAGCGGTCTTATAGGTGATGCCCGTCGAAATATCGTCCTCGTGGCTGGCCTTGCCATATCCCACCTCGACGATGGGGAAGTACTGGTTGTGCAGATTCAGCCGCAACGCACCTTCATACTGACCATAGTCGCCCACATGCATCATGGCAGCGCCCACCAGGTCTACCGACACGGCGAAGCCCTGAAACAGGGGCACCGAGTCGCGCTCAATCTTCAGGAAGCGCTGGGCCTGCATGGCCATCGGAGCCGCCAGGAGCAGCAGGCTAACGACGAGCCTTGAAGCGAATGCGCAGATGTTCGACCGATGAGTCATAGGTTACTGATGGGTTACTGATGGAAATGGTATCGATGCCGTGATGGGTGCTGCGCACGGCAGTCAGCGTGTGGAAGAAATGGGCGGCACAGTCTACGGACTCGAAGTGAGGAATATCCTCTTTCTTGAGCCACACCGTGTCGAGGGTCACCACATGGGAAGTGTCGGCCACACGAAACACCAGCACATCTTCAGGATGCTGGTAACTGACCGGCAGTTGCAACGAAGTCTGGCTAACACCCCGATTGAAGAGCAGGGTATCAGTGCCGTCGCTTCGCTGCGTCCATACCGACAGCGTGTCGGCCAATGTCGCCTTCGCCTCGTCATCGTCATAGAAGCCATAGTTCACCACAACGCTGGTCGCTATCGGACAGTCGATAGACGAACAGGCCATGACGACTACAGCCAGGATGAAGAGGCAAAGGGGCATCCGCTTCATATTTCTTTCTCTATCTGATAGTCATTGCGGGTGGTCGACGAACGGCTGATCAGGTCGCCGAGGAAACCGGTCAGGAAGAACTGCGTGCCCATCATCATCATGGTCAGCGAGATATAGAAGAATGCCGAGTCGGTGATCCACAGCAGGTGCAGCAGTTTGCCGACGGCCAGGATGAATGCAGCCACGAAGCCGATAAAGAACATGATGGTGCCCAGGAAACCGAACACGTGCATGGGCTTCTTGCCGAATGTGGACAGGAACCAGAGCGTCAGCAGGTCGAGATAGCCGTTGACAAAGCGGTTCCAACCCATGAACTTCGACGTGCCATACTTGCGGGCCTGATGGTGTACTACCTTCTCGCCTATCTTGTCGAAGCCGGCCTGCTTGGCCAGATAGGGAATATAGCGGTGCATCTCGCCATACACCTCGATGTTTTTCACCACCTCGCGGCGATAGGCCTTCAGACCACAGTTGAAGTCGTGCAGGTTCTTGATGCCGCTCACGGCACGGGCCGTGGCATTGAAGAGTTTGGTGGGCAGCGTCTTCGATAGCGGGTCGTAGCGCTTCTGCTTATAGCCGCTCACCAGGTCGTAGCCCTCCTCCATCACCATGCGGTACAACTCGGGAATCTCGTCGGGCGAATCCTGCAGGTCGGCATCCATCGTGATGACCACGTCGCCCTGTGCGGCCTTGAAGCCACAGTAGAGGGCTGGACTCTTGCCGTAGTTGCGGCGGAACTTGATGCCCTTTACGTGCTCCGACTTCTCCTTCAGGCTGCTGATGATATCCCACGAACGGTCGGTCGAGCCGTCGCTGATGAAGATGACCTCGTAACTGAAATGGTTGTCAACCATCACCCGCTCTATCCAACTGAACAGTTCGGGAATAGACTCTTCCTCATTATAAAGAGGTATAACTACTGATATATCCACGTCTTATGCTGTTTTTACTTTTTCACGTTTCACTTTTCCACCTTCCCCACGTTTCTCTGCATCAGGGCGGCAATGGGCAGCCCCACGATGATGCCGATGACGATATTGTTTGTCAGGATGCTCAGTACAATGTCTATCGGACGCATCATGCCCATCATCTGCAGTGCTTCGTCCACCTGGGCGGTCATGCCCATCTGCTGGAGGGCCTGCGCCGTCTCCGGCACCGACAGCATCTCGGTTATGGACAGTAGCAGATAGCCATGATCCACATAGGAAAAATAGACGAACTGACCGATGGCGAACAAGATGCCGCCATAGAAGAACACCAGAATGATATAGGCCCAGCCCCGCAACAGCGAGATGCCTCCATTGAGACCATCATCGCGAAAGCGCTTGAGCCGGATGCCCACATAGAAGGGTGTCGCCATAGCCAGCCCGATGGCCAGAAGCCCATAGAGGGGAGTGGTAATCCCCAGGATATAACAACAGAAACTCACCAGCCATAGCACCGACAGCAAAACGCCATCAATACGCGCAAAAGCCTTCAGTTGAAGATATTCAGGTGCAGTCAACTCGTATTCCTAATTTTAATGATTCACTATTTGCCTGCAAAATTAAGCATTTTCCCGCACATTCAGACTCCTTACATTTAAAAATAAGTTAAAAGCAATCAACTTTTCTCTTTTCACTTTCCGCATTTCACTTTTTTGTTGTACCTTTGCACCCGCTTTAGCGAAAGCATTCATTATACTGAATGATGCTAACAATATGGGCAAGTCCTGTACGACCAGCTCCCTCGGAATCCTCCAGGACGGGAACGTAGCAAAGGTACTTGGTTGTAGCGGTGCGATGCAGACCGCTTGCCCACCCGCCTCTTTAGCTCAGTTGGCCAGAGCACGTGATTTGTAATCTCGGGGTCGTTGGTTCGAATCCGACAAGAGGCTCACCCCTTACTATTCTTCCCCCATTTCAGCATATTCCTCTGCTTCGGCGTAGTGCCTGCGCAGCAGGTTGCACTGCGTGATTATGTTGTAATAGCCATTGACAAAGAGGCCATTTCTATGCAGGCCAGCCGCATCGTTTTCTGTCAATACAATACGATAACTGGACGCATTGGCACCCATCGTGGCACAGCCCCATTCATTCTGTTCCATGCTGTTGCCTTCCAAAGTCTGATCCGTACCATTGAAGATGGTCTTCAGTAGCCAGTACTTCACCTCAGGATTACTCTTGTCGGTCGTAAAGAGAAACTCCAGTTTATCACCTTCGCTGACATCACTAAACTTATCAGCAGGCACAACGAAGCCGTCCTGCCAGTCACCCAGCATACAGTAGCCATCCCATAGGTTGGTTTGTTCCCAAGTGCCTTCAGAGGGGGTCAAATGCACACCCCTCACCACAAGCGTAGTCGTATCGCTGGCCTGCAGGGCTATTTCGTCCACCGACTTCATGTTGTGCCCGTCAAAGTAGCAGGTCAGTGAGGTAATGCCTGCCTTGCCCCAGGTCGTAAGTTCGGCGGAAACCATAATCTGTGTAGGCACCTTAGTAGGTTCAGCAAAGTCGAACGTGATCGACTCATAGCCCGACCAGTCGACACTCATATTGTTTTCTTTGACAATACCCACCAGACCGCCCCACGGCAGGGCCTGATAGGTGATGGTGCCATCACCGTTCTGCACGATCTTCTCATAGATATTCCACGTCGTGTTGAACTTCTTGGTGATATTCAGTTTATCCTCCTCACTGTCCACCTGTGCGCAGGAGCAGAAGAGGGACACCAAGAATAAAGACAATAATGATCTTTTCATTTTAGGTTCATTTAGTTTCTGCTGCAAAATTACAAATAATTCTGGGAAAACAAGCATAAATGAGAGAAAAATAACGAAGAAGCCCCGAATCATTTCTGACTCAGGGCTTCTCTCTCTGGAAAAAAGGGCGGCCTCCTACTCTCCCGCATTGCATTGCAGTACCATCGGCGCAGGCGGGCTTAACTTCTCTGTTCGGAATGGGAAGAGGTGGGAC
>JAFUST010000073.1 GCA_017467535.1 Prevotella sp.
CATCTGCCTTTTGATAGGGGTAAGGCAAAAGCCGAGGAATATAGAATTCTTTGAATTGGAAATAGTGATATCAGTAAGTTCCCTGATGGTTGCACATCCCGTAATATGACCAAACATTATAGCCAGAAGGTGATTCCAGTGAGACATGGCCCATCCTTTGGTTCTGTCCTCGTACTTGGCGACAATGCGCCTGAACTGCCTCAGAGGGAGGAACTGTGTAATTTGCGTGAAAACGTATGCTCCAATATACATATGCACTCCGATTTTGAATCGGATGCAAAGGTACGCATTCCAAGGTTCGGACAAGGTGTCGTCCTCCGAAAGTGCTGTGTATAAAGGGCATTCATAATCAATTTAAACAATTTTAAGAGACACTAGTGCACTCAAATAGCTCATTTGAGAAATCATAGTGCTCAAAAACAGTTGCTAAACGAAACTATAAGTTTATTGTGATATGGAACCATACGATTATATCAAAGACGATTTGGCGGGATATCCGTTTAATGCGAAGTATCCAGTGGCAAACGAAATAGAGATAATAATGGTTGAACTGCCTGACACAGAGTTGGTCGCTATGGCTGAACACTTGGTGGATGGCGGTGTGCTTTAATGGGAAGTGCCGGACTTCGAACGCCACGAAAATCGGTATGTCGTGCGTTCACTCTACTCTTTTTGAAATTCACTTCCACTTCCACTTTTTCTTCTGAAATGCCGATAAACACAGGTGTTTCAGGAAGTGGAAGTGAATCGTTTCACTTCCACCGCTTGAAAATACGATAAACACAGGTGTTTTAGTGAAAAAAGTGGAAGTGGAAGTGAATTTGGCTAAATATTTTTGGAGATGTCAATCTTATTGCGTATCTTTGCAGTTGGAATATGACATTTATTAAGAATATTGCCTTCGACCTGGGAGGGGTCGTGCTGGCGCTGAGTTATGAAAATGCCGTCAGGCGGTTTGAGGAGATTGGGCTGAAGGATGCCCGTCGGCATCTGGATGCCTTCTGTCAGCACGGCATCTTCGGCGACCTGGAGGCAGGCAAGATTACGGAAGAGACGTTCCGCCAAGGACTGTGCGAACTGACGGGCAAGCCGCTGACGCTGGACGACTGCTACTATGCGTGGCACGGCTACGTGGAGTCGGTGCCGCAGCGGAACCTGCAGATGCTCAATGAGTTGCGCGGCAAGGGCTATCAGGTGTGCCTGCTGTCGAACACCAACCCGTTCATGATGCGATGGGCCCACAGCAGCGACTTCGACGGACAGGGCCACGCCATCGACGACTACTTCGACAGGCTCTACCTGAGTTATGAGTGCAAGGCGATGAAACCCTCTGAGGAGATTTTCCGCATGATGCTCGACGGACAGCATGCCGCGGCTGACGAAACGCTCTTCGTTGACGACAGCCGGCACAACGTGGAGGTGGCACAGGCACTGGGCATACAGACCCTCTGTCCACAGAACAACGAAGACTGGACGGGCACTCTGCGGACGCTGCTGGGCATATAGCGGCACGGGACCATCGCGGAACAAGCGGAAATTGGAAGGCTGCAAGATAAAAACTGATGATTTTATTTTGCAGTCTGACCTTTTTCTATTAACTTTGCACCCAATATATACAACCTGAATACTAACTTAAGATTATAGGAATGATTAAGACTGACACTATTGCTGCGCGACTGTCCATCGTGTGTGTGCTGTTGGCTGCCCTGGTGGGCGAGGCCTTTGCCGCTAACACCAAGACGACGGTCGCTACCGTGGAGAACCTGGTGACGATTGAGAAAGACGTGGACTATATCGTCGCTTCTGCCAATCCCTTTGGGGATGAGGGCATCGTGAACATAGCCAATACCGACCATGCCGTGCTCATCCTCAACCAGGTGAAGCCTTCGGCAGCCCTCAAACTGCTGGCCAACCACGTGCAGATCAACGGCGCGAAGGCCGTGAACAACTCCAACTGCCAGGTGAAACTCTACAACCGCGGCTGCATCATCTTGCCCTACGCCGGCGGCGATAACTTCAAGCCCCTGACCGTCTATGCCGGACAGAACTTTGAAGGAGAGTCGTGCAACGACTTCGGGCTGGAGAACTCCGGCGGTTTCATGAACACGCTGACGGACAAGAAACTGAACAACCGCATCCGCTCGTTCAAACTGAAGCGCGGCTATATGGTCACCTTCTCGCTGCGGGCCAACGGACGCGGCTACAGCCGTTGCTTCATCGCGGCCGACAAGGACCTGGAGGTAGGCACGCTGCCCGCCATCCTCGACGAGCGCATCACGTCGTATCGCGTATTCAAGTGGTACGATACGGGCAAGGCGGCCTTGGCCAACGACACACGCTCTGAGACAGTGTCGGCCCTGAACGTCACATCGTGCTATTCGTTCGGCCCCGGCGAAAGCCGGTTGCCCGATGCAGAGTGCGTGCCGCATCATATCCACGAAGGATGGCCTTCGCCTGCATCTCTGGGAAGTGTGACTTACTCGCCACACATGAAGACTAACAACGAACCGAGAAATCCGAGCGATGACAATCCGAACACTTTGGAACAGATACTGGCCAACTGGGAGAGCCTGAT
The DNA here is from genome assembly GCA_017467535.1 of Prevotella sp. Lineage (GTDB taxonomy): Bacteria > Bacteroidota > Bacteroidia > Bacteroidales > Bacteroidaceae > Prevotella. The sequence goes on from JAFUST010000073.1 coordinate 2,576, forward strand.
GGCAACGGGCATGCGCCTGTGCTCGCCCTCATCGTGGGATGGCAGCGACTATGTGGGCAATGCCGGCGGATTCCTGCGTGAGTTCTTCGACTCGATTGATGCCCGTGGCTGGCGCTGCGACATCATCGACCTGCACTGCTACTGGGCTGAAGGAACATTCAACCAAATGGGCAACTGGACCAACGCTGTTCACCGCCCCATCTGGGTGTCAGAATGGGTGTGGGGTGCCTCCTGGAACAACAACGGCATCTTCGGAGAGGCCCAGGGCTCCTATCGCGACAATCCCACGACGGCCCAATTGAACAGGAACAAGGACATGGTGCAAAGCCTCTGCAACAAGATGAACGGCTACGACTTCGTGGAACGCTACTACTACTGGAACAGCGAGGCTAACTGCTCGAAGATCTACATGAACGGGGAGTTGACACCTGCCGGCGAGATGTATGCCAGACTCAACAGCGGCGTGGGCTATAACGGCAAGTACGACTATGTGCCGACAACGCCCCCTATCTACGCCCCCTCGAACTTTACCGTGACCATTGCCGACAGCAAGGCAACCTTTAAGTGGCACGATGCCAATGGCGAGTTGAACCAGTTGATGGAGATTCAGAAGAAGAACGAGTCTGGAGCCTGGGAGACGCTGGCCGTCATTGACCAGAAGGAGACGGCTGCCGACTACACCTATGTGATAGACTCTGACGACACCGATGCCAAATACAGGCTGCACGTCGCCGACATCAACGGCAAAGAGTATTTCTCCAGCGACCTGGTGGAGACGGGCGATGCCGTTCAGGTGGGCGAGAAGACCATGTATGCCGGCGGCAACCAGATTCTGAACGGCGACTTCGACTACGGCTTTCAGGGCTGGACCAACGGCAAGGGCACCACGCTCAGTCAGCCGCTGTTTCAGGTGGTGAACGACGGCGGATATGGCGGCGGCACCTATCTGCAGGCTCACGGCAGCGAGGCTAACAACGGCGAGTCTTCCATCCGCACCGTCTTTGCCGTTGAGCAGAACAAGGACTACTTCTTCAGCAATGCCATCAGGAATGGCGGCACCTATCAGAAGGTGAGCCTCACCAAGGATGGAAGCGAAGAGAGCAGCGTGATCGCATCGATGACGAACACGACGGCCTTGGAGTGCCAGAAGGCGACATTCAACGCCGGCACCTATGAGAAACTGATGCTGTCCTACAGATGGCTGGGTGCCAAAGTAGGACTGGACAAGGTGGAACTGCGCCAACTCTTCGACACACGAAAGGAAGCCGATGCCGACGGACTGGCCTGGGCCAAGAAGAAGGCAGAGGCCCAGACGGCCTATTACAGCCAGTATGCAGCCCTGAACCAACTGCTGAATGCCGAGATAGCCTCAGCCACCAATGCGCTCAGCGCCGAAAAGGCCATCGAGAACCACAAGCAGGCCACGCAGGCCATGCAGGTGGCCGACTCGATAGGCAGAGTGCTGGATGCCATCAAGGAGTTGAAGTGTGCCAACTACGACCAGATGGTGGCCCTGCGCACCTCGCTCTCTTCAGCAGGCTCGCTCTCGGAAGTTGTCAAGACCGTGGACGAACTGAAGGCCCTGCTGAACAAGTATCTGGACTTCAAGGATGCCACCGTACAGCTCACGTCACCATCATTCGTGACCGCAACAGGCTGGCAGACAAAGGCGGGCACCTACACCGGCGGCGACCAGCGCACCAACACCGTGCTGGGCCAGACGTGCTGGAATGCCTGGTGGAGCATCACCGCCAAAGACAATCCTGATGCCACAATGGAAATCCGGCAGACGGTGAGCAAACTGCCTGTCGGCATTTATGCCCTGCAGTGCAAGGCTACCACACAGCACTTCTGCCTGAGCGACCAGCACGGCTACCTGAAAGCGGGCGACCAGACGGCTGTGACGCCTGCCCTGGCGAAAGACTACATGGACCTGCCCGTGGACAACGCCTGGCAGACGCTGACCACCACACCTATTTATATTACAGAGGGGAGCGACGCCACGGTGGGCTTCGTCGGTTCCAAGAAGGGGGCTACGGATGGGCTGTTTCGCGCATTTGGCAGTACCACTTCTGCCTACGACAATCGCGAGGGATGGTGGTGCGCCACGGACTTCACGCTGAAGTACCACCCCGTATACAGCAAGACCGTCGCTCCCGGAGACTGGGGCGTTATCTGCCTGCCCTACAGCATGCAGCCGGGCTCTGGCGTAAAGATCTATCAGATAGCCGGTCTGAGCAGCGACTACACGAAGGTATGCCTGGAGGAGATCAGGGAGACTGCGGCCGGCGTGCCCTGCATCTACCACTCCGAGGCGGCAGAGGCTGTCTTCCATGAGTTTGGCGACGCCGTGACAAGCACCAGCGATGGCACGGGCAACCTGCGCGGTTTCCTGAACAATCCGACATTGAAGGCCCAGACCAACTCTTTCGTGCTGACAAACGGGAAAAACTGGGAGAAGGTTGGCTCCGACCGCCCCGTCATAGGAGCCTATACGGGCATCATCCGCCCATTCTCTGGTAACGGTGCCGGTACAGGCTTCACGCTCTACGACAACTGGGACGGCCCCACTCTGCCCATCGTCGGCATCACCGAAGAGGACAAGGAAAGGAACGTGGCACTGGGCATCGGCACTCCCGCCCACAGGACGATGGCTACCGACGGTGTCTACACCATTGACGGACGCTACGTGGGCGAAGACGACTCTTCGCTCAAGCAGGGACTATATATTAAGGTGGCCGACGGCCGTACTTATAAGACTGTAGTAAAATGATGCGTATGAAAACTTGTAAGAATATTTGGATTCTGGCCGTAGCCACCCTCGGTGCCGTCAATGCCTCGGCACAGGATGACGTGAGGGCATCGTCGAGCAACTACCTGCCGGCCTATGCGAAAACCGACGTCAATATGCCATTCCTGTTTGCATCCGAGGGCAAGCGCTTCACGCCCACCTGGGGTCTCGACTTGGCGTGGTATGAAAATGGCGGCGAGCAGAACATCATGAAAGGCATCAACCACATGGGCAAGGAAAACATCACCATCGGCCGAACGGCCTACAGGTTCACCAAAGCCCTGACCAACGACTCGATACTCGATACCGCCGATGTGAACTACATGAAGAACCGCGCCACGCTCTTCAATAAAATCAGCGCCACCCTGCCCCTCACGTTTACGGCTGACCAGGACGCCGGGGCTGACACGTACTTTGTGAAGAACAAGAGCGCCGACGTAGACCACTGGGCAGCAATGATCAACAGCCACGTGCACTGGATGCAAGCCAACACGAAGCACCCCATCGTCGGCGTGTCGCCATTCAACGAGCCCGACTACTGGACCGTGGAGGAAGGTGCCACTGTGCAGAAGCAGTGGCAGGTGGCCAAGATCCTAAAAGAGAAATATCCGCGAATGGCCGACATTCCCATTGTCGGCGGCAACACGCTGAACAACGACAAAGCACTGGAGTGGTACACCTCAGGCAAGGCCTACTACGACTGGGGGAACACCCATCAGTTGGCTGGGTCATTCGACAACTTCGTCAAGTTCTACCAACAGTTGCAGATGGACGGCAAGACCGGCTATGCCGACGAGATGCACAATGTGGGCGAGGCTATGGTCGGGCTAGAGTATGGCATGACCGTCGGCATCTGGTGGGGATTCGACAGCAGGGCCCGCGGTGAGTTCTGCGACATCAGCCGACACGGAGAGCGTCTGGCCTACGCCGAGCATCGCAACAACTGGACGTCGGGCAGCGTGTGGCGCCATGACGACGGACGGGTGAAAGCCTTCTTCGGCTCTTCCGAGCGCCAGGCCAACACCACCTCCTACCAGGTGCTGTCGGTAGACCGCGATGTATATTTCGACGGTCACGGCCCCCTGCGCGAATATGCCCTGACGCTGAAGGGAGGCACCGGCTATCAGAACGGACAGACCAACGTGGAGCGCGTGGTGGACGTCACCTGGGGCGAGGACGTGCAGCCTTCCGTGATCGACGGCGTCTATCAGGTGGTCAACAAGAGGAGCGGTGCCGTGCTGACCTATACGGCCAGTGGCACCAATATCGTTATACGCAAGTATACCGGCGACGCCAAGCAGAAATGGGAGATTCATCCTGCCACCCAAAGGTCATTGGGCGACATCAGTTTCTACGACTTCGAGGCATCTGACAATCGGAAGATCCGCCCCAACGTCAGAGACTACTCCACTTCCTCCAACGCCAGCATCATCGCTTGGACGCAGGATGCCCCGACGAGCAACGAGCAGTGGTATCTGGAGTATGCCGGCGACGGTTACTACTACATCCGCAACCGCGAAAGCGCACTCTATCTGGCTGCATCCAACAACACTGATCAGGCAAATGCCGTACAAAATGCCCTGCAGAAAGAAGGCACCGACGGCAGGAACAGACAGATGTGGCGACTGCTGCCCGTTGACGTGACCTACGACACTGCGGCTCCCGCTATGCCGCAGGGACTCACCGCTACGGCCGCGGCTGCCTCTGTCAAACTGGAATGGAACGCCAACACGGAGGCAGACCTCGACGGCTATATGGTGGTGCGCGCAGAACAGGGAACGGATATGTGGAACACCATCGCCCGCAAGGTGAAAGTGAACCACTTCGTGGACAACAACTGCGTCCAGGGCCATACATATATATATAAGGTGAAGGCCATTGACAAGTCGGAGAACCAGTCGGAGTGTTCAGAAACCGTGGCAGCCGGCCCCACGGGCCAACGAGCCTTGGTGGCTCAGTGGCTGATGGACGGCAACCTGAACGACGAGACTGCCAACATGATGGATGCCGTCTGCTCGTCAACGGCTACCTATGTGGACGGTCACGACTCGCAGGGCAAGGCCATCACGATGACGAACCGCTACGTACAGTTGCCATACGAGGTAGCCAACAGCGAAGCACTAACCGTGGCCATGTGGGTCAAATGCACATCGGTGGCTGCCTGGCAGCGCCTGTTTGACTTTGGCCACGATACCGAACACTATATGTTCCTGACGCCTAACAACAGTTACACCTCCGTGATGCGCTTTGCCATCAAGAATGGCGACAGCGAGCAGACAGTGGACTGCAAGGCCAAGTTGCCCACCTCCCAGTGGAAGCATGTGGCCGTAACGATTGGCGGCGGCAGCGTGTGCATCTATCAGGACGGCGAACTCGTGGGCAGCAGTACGGGAATCACCATCAAGCCGTGCGACATTCACCCCGTCCTGAACTACCTGGGACGGAGTATGTTCTATTCCGACCCCTACTTCGCAGGCCAACTCGATGATGTGCGCATCTACAACTTTGCGCTGACAGCCGACGAGGTGAAGGGCGTGATGAGCAATACGTTCAGTGGCATACAGTCACTTCAGACCGAGACGCAGAAGGCATCGGCCATCTACGGAATGGACGGCAAACGGCTCGACGCTCCCAAGAGCGGCGTCAACATCATCGACGGCAAGAAAGTGCTGCTAAACCCATAATAAAGATACTGTTTACATACAAAAAGGAGGCTCTTTCGGTGCATCAGAGCCTCCTTTTCTCTTTTTTTTGAAAAAAAATGGCAAAAAGTTTTGGCAGTTCGGAAAAAAGTAGTACCTTTGCATCCGCAATCGAGAGAGATGCACTTCTGGATGCAGAAGTAATGCGGAAATAGCTCAGTTGGTAGAGCACAACCTTGCCAAGGTTGGGGTCGCGGGTCCGAGTCCCGTTTTCCGCTCACAGATTGAACAAAAAGAGAGATTAAGGAAGGCCTTAATCGTAAATGCCCAGGTGGCGGAATTGGTAGACGCGCACGTTTCAGGTGCGTGTGCCGCGAGGCGTGCAGGTTCGAGTCCTGTTCTGGGCACTCTTTTTGATCAATGTGTAAACAAAAAATATGTTGGAGAGGTGGCGGAATTGGTAGACGCGCTACTTTGAGGGGGTAGTGTCAATTGCGACGTGGGAGTTCGAGTCTCCTCCTCTTCACCATTTTGTATCTCCAACACGCATAAGAATCGCGGAAATAGCTCAGTTGGTAGAGCACAACCTTGCCAAGGTTGGGGTCGCGGGTCCGAGTCCCGTTTTCCGCTCTTTTTTGATTTTTAGGAAAACATTCTCTATCATGAATCTATATTTAAGGTATTTTGACAGCGAGACACTTGTACAAAGTGTTGACGAAGCCATTGATTTCTTAAAAGGAATTGAAGAAATAGGTATGAATCCCGTACTGGAGGCCGACATACGCGAATATGCTGCCAGCGACGTGTTCTATCCCAAGAGATATAAGGTTCGCCCACGCGTGTACTTTATTATTATAAAGACAGAGGCGGCCACCATGACCGACTTCAAGGAGAAGCGCGCCTTGCGCTCTGGTTCCGAGGTCCAGTCGAAAGAGCGTTCTGCAGCCCCTGTCATGCTGAAACTGAACGAGGAGCGTGAGGGCTGGTATGAGGGTACTGTCGACTTCAAGCGCGTGCTGCTGGTGCCCGGCACAGGCAAGTTCCAATATCGCGACACGCGGTTTGTGGCCCAGGTGAAGGCCATGTCGGGCATCGACTGCTACAACCGCATCATCGGCCATCTGCGCCAGCGGGTGGACGAGCGCAGCCAGTTCCCTTCGGCAAAGGGCAAGAACTTCAAGTTTGTCTATTTAGGTAAGGCCAAATGAACAAAGTAATGCTGATAGGCAACGTGGGCACTGACCCGGAGGTGCGATATGTAGACAAAGGTGTCGCCGTGGCCCGTTTCCGTTTTGCTACGACTGAAAAAGGCTACACGCTGCAGAACGGCACCCAGGTTCCTGATCATACCGACTGGCATAACGTGCTGATGTGGCGTCGACTGGCAGAGACGGTGGAGCGCTATGTCCACAAAGGCGACAAACTCTACATCGAGGGGCGCATCCGCTATTCATCTTACGACAACAAGCAAGGGCAGCGCCAGTACGTCACGGAGATCTGGGCCGACAGCATGGAAATGCTCACCCCCAAGCCGGCACCCGATCCCTCTGCCGCTATCCCCCAGCCTACCACCACTACGGCAGACAATACTGCCGACAATGGCGCATTGCCATTTTAACCTCTTGCAATGGACTATTTCCAACCGATATTAAGTCAAGTGACTTTTCTGCCTGATGGCACCATTGGCTATGGTCTGATAGCCACGATGGTCTTGGCCTGCCTGCTGCTGCTGGCTTCCGGCTTTGCTTCAGGCTCTGAGATTGCAGTCTTCTCGCTCTCCCCCAACGACCTGAACGACCTGGACGAGGAGAAGAACAAGTCTGACCAGAAGATCAAGTTCCTGCGTGAAGACTCCGAGCGCACGCTGGCCACGATATTGATCACCAACAATCTGATTAACGTGACCATCATCATGCTCTGCAACTATATCTTCGCCCATTTGGTGAAATTCGGACCTGGCAGCGAGTGGCTCGAGTTTCTGGTCATCACCGTTCTGCTCACTTTCCTGCTCCTGCTCTTTGGCGAGATCATGCCGAAGGTCTATTGCGGTCAGCACGCACTGGCCGTATGCCGCGTGTTTGCTCCTGCATTGATGGCGCTGCGCAAACTGTTCTATCCCCTGTCAAGCATCCTGATTCGCTCAGGTGCACTGGCCGAGAAGGTGGTGCAGCGGGAGAACCACGTGCTGAGCGTGGATGATCTGGAACAGGCACTGGAACTAACCGACAAGGCCGACCTGAAAGAGGAGCAGAATATGCTGGAGGGCATCGTCCGTTTCGGCGACGAGACAGCAAAGGAGGTGATGACGAGTAGACAGGACATCGTGGATCTCGACTTCCGTTCTACCTTCCCCGAGGTCATCCAGTGCATCGTAGAAAACAACTACTCACGCATTCCCGTCTATCAGGACTCCATCGACAACGTGCGTGGCATCCTCTACATCAAGGACCTGCTGCCCCATCTGGGCAAGCCCGCCACGTTCCGTTGGCAGTCGCTCATCCGCCCACCCTATTTCGTGCCAGAGACCAAGAAGATCGACGACCTGCTGCGCGATTTCCAGGAGAACAAGGTGCACATCGCCATCGTGGTCGACGAGTTCGGCGGCACCAGTGGCCTGATCACGCTGGAGGATATTCTGGAGGAAATCGTGGGCGAGATCAACGACGAGTACGACGAAGAGGAGAAAAACTACGTGCGCATCAATGCCAACACCTATGTCTTCGAGGGTAAGACACTGCTATCCGATTTCTATAAGATTCTGAAACTCGATGACGACGTGTTTGAGGAAGTGGAGGGTGATGCCGACACGCTGGCAGGCCTGTTGCTGGAACTAAAGGGCGACTTCCCCAAGGAGCACGAGCGCATAGACTACGGGCAGTTTCGCTTCGAGATCGTCGAACTGGACGGCCACCGTATCGCTAAGATCAAGGTCATCACCAAAGCATAGTCTCTTACCAGCCAAAGGTGCTCAGACGGGCGGCCTCATACCACCCCATCTGACTGATATTGTCGTTGAGTGACTTCAGAAAAGTAGTGCTCGGCTGCTGATAGACAAACATGCTGATGCCACTGTACTTCTCCACCGTGGCCGTGAAATCACCGAAGTTGACGTGACGACCCACAGCATCTGTCATCCAGACGGGAGCGAATTTATTGTAAACCACCACCTTGTCCAACTGTTCACGCCAGGCCCTGTAAACCTCATCGGTAGCATTCGTCCTGATATAGTCGTTCATGTCGACCATATTCTTATCGAAATAGTATATCAGCCCGTTTGTCTGCTGATACTCCCCCGATGCCACAAAAGACCCCATCGCCATGCTGGTGGCAGCAGCCAGTAGATCCAAGTCGCTAGTCTTAATGACAGAAAGCGGAAGGCGATCAGGATAGGCAGCATAGTAACGATCCACTATGCCCTGATAGAATGTCTCACTGCGACTGAACAGGGCTGGCACCACCGTATTGTAGGGAGCACCTGCATTAGGTATCTCGGCAGGCGAACCGATGATATAGTCGACTACGTCACGCAGTTCGTAGGCCGTCTCCACACACTGGAACACACAGCAGTCGGCAAAGATGAATCGCAGACGGGGCAGTCCACTCAGCGCATCAGCCATATCGGGTATATCCATATAATAATAAGAACCGTTCGCACGCTCCTGATCATAGGCCCTTCGGCGACTCGATGCCGTCTGACCTTTTATCTCCCACCCGGTGGAATGTCCCCAAAGCACCAAGCCATAGTCCTCGGCATCGCTGACCTCACTCATCATCCACGCCAGCGCTCTGTGCAGCGTGTTCGGATTGCTCGACTGCACGCCATCCTCGAAGGTCTCCCTGCGAATTGTGTCGCCTTTCTCCACCTGGTAAATGCAGGCATTGTTGCGGTGACGGTAGAAGACATAGAGGCGATTCTCTGGCGTCAAGGTCTTTGAGCCTTCCATCATCTCCCTCAGGTCACTTGTGGCATAGCCGCCGTCTCCCAGATTGTTGTTGGCAGCCATATACACCAGTACGGCCCGAGCGGGGCGCACGACATCCTCGTTGTCATCGCTACAGGAAATCAATGCGGCCATCAGACCTATTAGGAAAAGTAGTCGTTTCATGCTGAAATAAATAAATTTCTGCAAAGTTACGAAGAAAAAGTGAAATACAGACGAGAAAACTCAGATTATTTTTGTATCTTTGCACATCGAAACTTAGACTTCCGACATGAAAAAGATACTTTTGTTGGCGATTTGCCTCCTATTTATTGCTGTTCAGGATGCTGACGCTGCCCCGCGGAAGCGGAGCCGCTCGAAGGCTCGCACCACCCGTGTAGTCAGGAAAAAACGTGTGGCCGCTAAGCCCAAGCCGCCCACCATCCACGAGAACCCCTATCTGTGCTGCGAGGACACCTGCGGTCACGTCCACGGCATCGACCTAAGCCATTATCAGGGCGATGTCTATTGGGAGACCGTGGGCCAGAACACCAAGATGTCGTATGTCTACCTGAAGTGTACCGAGGGTGGCGACCGCATAGACGACCGCTATGAGCGCAACGTGGAGTTGGCCCATCGCCACGGGCTGAAGGTAGGCTCCTATCACTTCTTCCGTCCGGCCACCAACTTGCAGCAGCAACTCTGGAACTTCACACGTCTGTGCCGCCCGGGCGAGCAAGACCTGATCCCCATGCTCGACGTAGAGACCACCGGTGGCCTGTCGACACAGGCTTTCTGCGACTCACTCCATCAGTTTCTGCGTATGCTGGAGCACACCTACCACCAGAAGCCGCTGGTCTACACCTTCCGCAACTTCTACAACAAGCATTTGCTGGGCAAACTGGACGACTATCAACTCATGATCGCCATGTATACCGACGAGGAGCCCGTGCTGGCCGACGAGCGCGACTACATCATCTGGCAATACTCGGCTCGCGGCCGCGTCTCTGGCGTGAGTACCCATGTAGACAAGAGCCGCTTCATGGGCAGTCACAGTCTCCACGAACTACGGTTCCGACATTGACCTGATAAATCTACCGTGTGAATTAGACTTAGCGTATGAAGACAACAAACGACCAACTGATTAATAGTGACATGGAACAAGCAAAGAACAAGGACATCTATCTTGCCGGAGGCTGCTTCTGGGGAACAGAGCACTACTTCAAGCAGATTGAGGGTGTAGTGGAAACATCGGTGGGATTTGCCAACGGACATACGGAAAATCCTACGTACAAGGAAGTCTATACCGATACGACCGGATATGCAGAGACAGTGCACGTGAAGTACAATCCTGATGTGGTGAGCCTGGAATTTCTGCTGCAGATGTTCTTCAAGGCCATCGACCCAACAAGCCTCAACAAGCAGGGACACGACGAAGGCACCCGCTATCGTACCGGCATCTACTATACCAATACCGAAGACTTGCCCGTCATCGAGAAAGTGTATGGTGAGGTGCAGAAGGACTATCAAGAGCCTTTGGCCGTAGAAAAGTTACCTCTGGAAAACTACTATACTGCCGAAGAGTATCACCAAGACTATCTCGACAAGAACCCAACGGGCTATTGTCACCTGCCCCAGTCGCTGTTTGAATTTGCAAGGCAAGCAAAAGAGAAGAGGGAGGCATAATCAATCCATGACACAGAAAGACAGGAGGGCGCATCACTGCGGCCTCCTGCAACCCGGGTAGTATTTACTAACTTCACATCATTGCTCTCTCCTAACGATAATTAGGGGTACCCTTCTCGCGATTAAAAATGTCGCGCAAGATTATCTCCTGTATATCCGGGCGAGTTTCAAGAACACGGCACAAGGACATGATATAGGTGGTGAACTTCTCCGGCAGATTTTCCACTCTCAGCCATGAGTCTTCCAGTCCGTTCCACTTGCCACGAAATTCTTTCTTGGTAAGTGAGATAATTTCCCCCTTCCTTCCACACTCCATATACTGCCCGTCTTTATATGACCACTTCCCATAGTCGTGAGGCTTTATGTCCACGGTGCCATCAGGATAGATAAAGAACTGCGCAAAGCAATACTCTCCGTCAGGAGTGTATATCTTCACGGCAGAAAAGTTCTTTCCCATATCCAACTTCTCACCTTTCGCATTGGTATAGCCATTGAACTTCCATACACCGGCCATCATCTTTTCCTGCTCCGTCTGGGCAGAGGTGTTTGTTACGCCGACAAATGCCATCAGCATCATCAGGCAAATTGCTTTTAAATGTTTCATCGTATCACTGTTTTTTAGTTTTATAAAATTGTTACTCGAGTAATTGCCATCATTAAAGGTTACGGATAAATTCGTCCAGTTCCTTTGCACCTCCCTTCTCTCCAAACAATTTGTAGTAGAGCCTGCTGCGTATAGAACTGATACTGCTATATTCCCTGTACGTGTGAATGGCTATGGCCGATGGAGGAATGCCCAGTTTGGTAAGCATGCAGACGCGTAGTTCCACTTCTGAGAGTTGCCCCATCTCTGCCAGCCTTCTGAAGAACATGGGATAGGCCTCCATCATCTGAATCTCCAACTCCTCCCATTCGTCCTGTTTCAGTGCCGGCCCTTCGTATAAGCGCTGGCGCAAAGCCAAGAAATAGTCAGAGTGGATGAATGCCGTGGATTGTTCGTGCTTGGCTCTCCACCTTATTACTATATATAGTGAACCACCGCAAACAACGGCACCGAGTACAATCAACCATATCCAAATGTTTGCGCTGCTTGTTTCTGACAATTTCGGCACAATGTATTGAGTTTTTCGACCACTATTTGGCCGAAGTGCACATTCCACAGTTCTCTCGATTTCCGAGACGCTCTTGGCGGGAAATTTGTCGTTCCTTACATAGATTTCAACATAATCACCGCGATCAATACCTATGGTATGATTGTCCATAATGTTCAAGTTTGTCATCCTACCATGTTCTATATAGACTGTATCATATGGCGACATCATAAAGAAATACTCCGACATTTCATGGGGTTTTACAGCCTCCTGGTTGTCGCTACTAGTCAGTTCTGCCACGTAGTATGTGCCGTCATCTTCATAGAATCGGTACCACACATGTTCGTATCCCGTGTTCACGTCAACTCGCTGCCCGGAGAGAAGCAGAAGTTCATGCAGTTCCCAAGTGCCTGTAATTCTGAATTCGTTTCCTTCATCCTGTTGTTCCTCATGTGAAACTCCACACCCGGCAAGCAGGAAAGCAAGCCAAAAGAGCAGCCTCCCTGTTACCACGACTGCAAGCCGTTTCATTGTCAGTGTGTATACTTTATTCGTTTTCATAATGCGATAGTTGAAAATCTGCCGCAAAGGTACAACAACGCACTGAATCAACAAAACTTTTGGATTCGCGATTTATTCGCAAATCATTTGCACCACCAGGAATGTTAAACTTTACTAAAGCAAAGCGAAAACTGACAAGGAGGAAAGCGTATGTGCCAACTTTTTTGTACCTTTGCACCCCGAAATGAGTCCGTGGAGGCTGGGTGAAGTGTGCACGAACGTGTACCGCCTCGCGGAAAAACCCCTAAATACAAACAAAACAACAATGTACGCAATTGTAGAAATTCAGGGTCAGCAGTTCAAGGCCGAGGAAGGCAAGAAACTCTTCGTGCACCACATTAAGGACGTGGAGGCCGGCAAGACTGTTGAGTTTGACAAGGTGCTGCTGGTAGATGCCGACGGCGCAGTCAAGGTTGGCGCACCCACCGTAGAAGGTGCAAAGGTAGTAGTAGAAGTAGTGAACCCGCTGGTGAAGGGCGAGAAAGTGATTGTCTTCAAGATGAAGCGTCGCAAGGACTCCCGCAAGAAGAACGGCCATCGTGAGCAGTTCACTCAGGTTGAAGTTAAACAAGTAATCGCTTAAAGGAGGAACAACAGTATGGCACATAAAAAAGGTGTAGGTAGTTCTAAGAACGGCCGCGAGAGTGCAGCCCAGCGACTTGGTGTGAAAATCTGGGGTGGCCAGAAGTGTGTAGCCGGCAACATCATCGTTCGCCAGCGTGGCACGAAGCACAACCCCGGCAATGGTGTAGCCATTGGCAAGGACGATACGCTCTATGCCCTGATTGACGGCACAGTGAATTTCCACAAAGGAAAGTTCAACAAGAGCGTCGTTTCAGTTATACCCGAGGCTGAGGCATAACAAAACTTACAAACAGACTTATTCCAAACAAACTACAGAGCCCTGTCTCCCAACCGAGAGACAGGGCTTCTGCTTTCTTTTACTTTACCCCATTCAACACATCATCATCGCGGCGGAGCAGCGTGGACTTTCCGATAAGCCTCGACAGCGGACGCCAGTCGGGCGTGAAACGCTCCTCCACAACCTGGTGCTGACGATCGCTCACCTGATAGGTTCGGCGCAGCGCGACTACCCTACCCGTGTCCACAGGCACGAGCCACAAGTCGAGCAGTACACACGGATTCAGACGCAGAGAGAGACTATCGTCGGTCAGGGCCAGCATTTCTGTCTGGCCATCTAGCGAATTAGTGACCACCGACTTCATCCGGGCATCCATGAAGTCCATCATGTCCAGACGGTTGTTGGTGGTCAGATAGGGTGCCAGCGAGTCGGGCATTGTGCGGAACACATCTCGGATGTTCAGTGGCTTCTGGGCGTCCGCAGACATCACCACAAGAAGCGATAGGAGGAGTGCTAAGAATTTCTGTTTCATTGTTTTGATAGTTGCATCATCATCACAGCCGCAAGCCCAGCAGTCTCAGTACGCAGACGGCTCTTGCCCAGGTCTACGGAGACGAAACCACGCTCTACTGCATAGTTCACTTCATCAATGGAAAAGTCGCCCTCAGGCCCTACCAGCACGAGAGCGTCCTGCTCGTCGCCCAGCCTCAGCAGGTCGAACAGGTTGCGGCGGGGCACCTCATCATAGCAGTGGGCTATGTAGCGGCGGCCCGTCTGGTGGCAGTCAATGAAGGTGCGGAAAGACGCCATCTCGTTCAGGCGGGGCATCCAGGCCTTGCGGCTCTGTTTGACAGCCGATACCACAATCTTCTCTATCCGGGGCAGTTTGATGCTCCGGCGCTCAGAGAACCTGCAATCCAGAAACGACAGTTCGTCGACGCCCACCTCGGTAGCCTTCTCCACCAGCCACTCCATGCGCTCCATCATTTTCGTAGGTGCGATAGCCAAGTGCAGATGTCCTTCCCACGTGCGCTCCTGTGGCATGGTCTCGAGGATGGCATACATGCAGTGCTTGCTGCTGGCTATCGTCACCTCGGCGCGATAGAACGTGCCCTGCCCGTCCATGAGAATCATCTCGTCGCCCTCCTTCAGCCGGAGCACGCGCAGGGCATGCTGGGCTTCTTCTTCAGGCAGTTCATTGCGCTCTGGAGCCTGCGGCACGTAGAAGTATCGCGTCTCTTTCATATCTTGAAACTACCTCTTGCTCTTGGCATTAGGATTGAAGACCAGTGCAAAGGCGATGCCCACAACGAGGGCGAAGCCGGCAAAGATGAACCAGCAGGTCTGCCATTCGCCCTGCAGGAATCCACGGTCATCCCACTGGCAGAAGGTGTTGATCACCTCACCTGCGGCCAGCGTTCCGATGGTTGCACCCAGACCATTAGTCATCATCATGAAAAGTCCCTGAGCCGAAGCCTTGATGCTGGGCTCGCACTCCTGGTCGACAAAGATGCCGCCCGACACATTGAAGAAGTCGAAGGCCACACCATAGACGATGCACGACAGGACAAAGAGCAGCACGCCAGGCATGGCCGGATTACCTAAGCCGAAGAAGCCAAAGCGGAACACCCATGCAAACATAGACATGAGCATGACCACCTTAATACCATAACGCTTCAGGAAGAAAGGTATCATCAGAATACACAGGGCCTCGCTGATCTGAGAGATAGAGGTGAGCAACGTGGCATTGTTGGCGGCAAACGATGAAGCGACAGCCGCGTCGGCACTGCCCTTGAAACTCGTTATGAACGGTCCGGCATAGCCGTTAGTCACCTGCAGGCACATGCCCAACAGGGCCGAAAAGATGAAGAAGAGGGCCATCTTCTTGGTCTTAAACAACTTGAATGCATTCAGCCCCAGCGATTCGACGAGCGAAGCCTTCCTAGCCTCCCCCTTCTTAAGTTTGCACTCGGGCAGCGTGAAGCAGTAGGCACAGAGGGCGATGCTCAGGATGCCCGAGACGAAGAACTGCATATAGGTGTACTGGAACTTGTGCGAATTCTCAGCCAGCGTGAACGAGAATGAACCGTCTTCCCACACAGCGCAGTTGACAAACCACATGGTGGCAATGAAGCCCACAGTGCCCAAAACGCGGATGGGCGGGAAATCCTTCACGGTGTCCATACCGTTCTCTTTCAGTATGGCGAATGCCGTCGTGTTCGCCAGGGCGATGGTCGGCATGAAGAAGGCCACGCTCAGGGTGTAGAAGGTGATGAAGAGCGACTTGTCTGTCAACTCGTTGCCGAATCCGGCCTGCACGCCCATCCACCAGCAAGCCAGCATGAAACCTCCGGCCAGCAGGTGGCAGAGTCCCAGCAGACGCTGTGGCTGAATATACTTGTCGGCCACAATACCCATCAGCGTAGGCATGAAGATGGAGACGATGCCTTGAATGGCATAGAACCAAGCGATGCTCTCACCCAAGCCGGCCCGTCCCAAATAGTTTCCCATACAGGTCAAATAGGCTCCCCACACGGCGAACTCCAGGAAGTTCATCACCGCTAAACGCACTTTCGTATTCATAATCTTAAACTTTAGGTTTTTACTTATTCCGCTTTTTATCTTATTCCAGCATTTTGCCTTGATAGTAGGCTCTCAGTTTGCCTTGCTCATCACTCCCTAACTGCACATGGCCTGTTAACCATTCGGTGAATGGTAACTCCTGTGTCAAGGGATAGCATCTGACGACCTCCGAGTCCTGGATTTCCAGGACTGAGAGTGTCTGCTGCGTTCCGTCCGGCAACAGAATCTGATGACAGGCTATCCTTCGGAGTCTCTTTGTGTTCGTTTTCATTGTTCACCTGCTTCTTGTGGAAACGTATGAATTGGATATTGCTCAAGAAGAGCAGTCGGGTAGTCGTGGTGCGCTCAGAGCCCTCACCACAGAAGAAATACCCCCTGATACTCTGCAATTCAGCATCGTGGCCAGGTATGCGCAGTTGATTCAGGCCCGATGTGGAGATACGCACGGTGCGCGTCATCAGAGTGTCGGTATACTGCAGGGCCAGATAGCCGATGGCAGTCCTCATGCCATCCTGAAACATGAACTCACTCATGAACTGAAAGAGGAAACTATCGCCCTGCGCAAACGTGGAGTCCACCGCCACTTCTATGTTGCGCCGATTGTAGGGTGGCATCGTCAGCAGCATCAACTGGGGCCGGTCTGACCAGATGTTGGCCGTATCGCCTGAAGCATCCAAAGAGGCATACTTGCCGATGTCGCCCTCTGAGGCACCCATCACGAGTGCCTTCTCCTCCAGCCGTTCAGCCACCCGCTTGTAGATGTCGTCGAAACGGTCTGCCCGTGTGTAATAATAGATGAGCGACGAGTCGAACTCGGCCTGCGTGACACCGTGCTTTCGCAGAACAGACTCCAGATAGAGCCCGCAGACGTAGTTGCCCCCGCCGTTCTGGTTCATCTCCTGATCGCTCATGGCACGAGCCAGGTGGTAGTCCACCAGGATGTCCTCCATATCATCGGGCTGGATATACTGACTGGGTGTGCCTGGCTGGCAGGAGACCAAGACAAGCACGAGCAGCAATCCTACTATCGTCCGACACCTACTCACGTTTGAGGGAGATTTGCCCCATCTCTTTCCTGTAGAACAGCAGCAGCACGATGACGCCTATAGTGATGGCGGCATCGGCTATGTTCCAGACAAAGGTAAAGGGCATCTCGAACATATCGACCACCCTACCCTCCAGAAATCCTGCATAGTGTCCCCAGCCTGCAAAGCCCACATACTGAGCCACCACATCACCTCCGGAAGCCGAGAAGCAGAGACCGTAGAACATACAGTCGATGAGGTTGCCAGCAGCACCGGCAAAAATCATCGCCATGCAAATGTAGTAGCCCCAGCGCACTGGCTCCTTCTTGGTAGTGAGCAGCCAGATGTAGTAGCCCACAAACACGATGGCCACCAGGCGGAACAGCGAGAGGAATATCTTGCTGCCAAACAACTGCAAGCCACCTGCTGCCCCATTGTTCTCCAGGAAGGTCATAGTGAACCAGTCTACATCGAATGCACTGACCTGAAAGGCCACGTCACCGACGGCCAGATGGGTCTTCACCCAAATCTTGACAATCTGGTCGACAAGCAGGATGGCAATGATCAATAGCACTGCCATCCGCCCTTTGGTTATCACGGTCTTTCCCTGCGTCACTTCTTGTTCTTCTCTATCTGTTTTGACTCCACGCTCAGCGTAGCGTGGGGCACGGCACGCAGACGCTCGGCAGGAATCAGTTTGCCCGTGATGCGGTCGATGCCGTAGGTCTTGTTCTCTATACGAACCAGGGCAGCCTTTAGTCCCTGTATGAACTTCTGCTGGCGGGCTGCAAACTGGATGAGGTCTTCCTTCGACTGCGTGGCGCTGCCTTCCTCAAGAGCCTTGTATGTGGGCGATGTATCGTCTACATCGTTCGAGTCCTGATTGGTCAGCGAGGCCATCATCTGGTCGTAGTCGCGCTTGGCAAGTGCCAGTTTCTCATTGATAATCTGACGAAACTCCTCGAGTTCCTCGTCAGTGTAACGCGTTTTTTCAGCCATAAGTCTTAAGATTTAGTAATATTGATGTTTAGTTTAAAGTCGTCGAACTCTACAGACTGCCCCTCGTTACTCTCCAGGGCGATGCCATCGGCCAGCACCTGACGGGCCACATAATCGCCAAAGGCCTCAATGGCTTTGCTGACGGTTTCGTTGGGCTCTATCTGCACACGGATGCGGTCAGTGATCTCCAGTCCGCTCTTCTTGCGGATGTTCTGTATGCGGTTCACCAGTTCGCGGGCCATGCCTTCATTGCACAGTTCGTCGGTCAGTGTGATGTCGAGTGCAACAGTCAGGTTACCCTCGTTGCCAACGAGCCAGCCGGGAATGTCCTCGCTGATGATGTCCACATCTTCAGCCTCCACGGTCAGAGACTTACCTTCCACGGTGATGCCTATGGTACCCTGGGTCTCCAACTGGGCAATCTGCTCCTGAGTCAGCGTGTCCATTGCAGCGGCCACGCCCTTCATCAGTTTGCCGAACTTCTTGCCCATCGTTCTGAAGTTGCACTTCACTTTCTTCACCAGGACACCCTGTCCCTCTACGAATTTCACATCCTTCACGTTGACTTCCTGCAGGAAAATCTGCTTCACGCTTTCAATGGCCTCGCGCTGAGCGTTGTCCACCGGCGGAATCATCAGCGTCTGCAGGGGCTGCTTCACCTTTATGCCCTCCTTGCGGCGCAGGGCCAGCACAATAGTGGTGATGCGCTGGGCCACGTTCATGCGCTCCTCCAAGTCCTTGTCTACCAGTTCACCATTGAATTTCGGGAACTGCTCCAGATGAACGGAATCCATCTGTCCCCCCAAGTCGCAATAGATGCGGTCGGAGAAGAACGGCGCAAACGGAGCCAGCAGTTTCGACACACTCATCAGGCACTCGTAAAGAGTCTGATAGGCAGCCAGTTTGTCCTGATCCATCTCCTTGCCCCAGAAACGCTTCTTGTTCAGACGCACATACCAGTTGCTCAGGTCTTCATCCACAAATTTGTCAATCAGACGGCCGGCACGCGTGGGGTCGAAGTTGTCCATCTCGGCCTGCACATCCTTGATGAGCGTGTTCAGGCACGACAGGATCCAGCGGTCGAACTCAGGACGCTCGCTGACGGGAATCTGCGGCACCGTGGGATCAAAATCGTCCACGTTGGCATACATCGCAAAGAGCGAGTAAGTATTATACAGGGTGCCAAAGAACTTGCGACTGATCTCGGCCACACCCTCAGGGTCGAACTTCAGGTTGTCCCAGGGCTCTGAGTTGGTCATCATGTAGAAACGCACGGCATCGGATCCATACTTCTCAATCATCTCGAAAGGATTCACCACATTGCCTACGTGCTTCGACATCTTGTTGCCCTTGGCATCGAGCACGAGGCCGGTGGAGATGACGTTCTTGAAGGCCACGGAGTCGAAGATCATCGTGGCGATGGCATGGAGCGTGAAGAACCAACCGCGCGTCTGATCGACGCCCTCGTTGATGAAGTCGGCGGGGAAAGCCTTGTTCTCATCCACGAGTTCGCGGTTCTCGAAGGGATAGTGCACCTGGGCGTAGGGCATTGAGCCGGAGTCGAACCACACATCCACCAGGTCGCTCTCGCGCTTCATGGGTTTGCCGCTCTCGCTCACCAATATAATATAGTCGACATAGGGACGATGCATGTCGATGCGGTCGTAGTTCTCCTTCGACATATCACCAGGCACAAAGCCTTTCTCCTTCAGCGGGTTCGACGGCATCACGCCAGCGCTGACGGCTTTCTCAATCTCGTTGTATAGTTCCTCCAGCGAACCGATGCACTTCTCCTCACCGTCCTCCGAGCGCCAGATGGGCAGCGGAGTGCCCCAGAAGCGCGAACGCGAGAGATTCCAGTCGTTCAGGTTGTCCAGCCAGTTGCCGAAGCGGCCACTGCCTGTCGACTCGGGATGCCAGCCGATGGTGCGGTTCAGTTCGCTCATGCGCTCCTTGCAGGCGGAACTCTTGATGAACCACGAGTCAAGAGGATAGTAGAGCACGGGCTTGTCGGTACGCCAGCAGTGAGGATAGTTGTGCACGTGCTTCTCAATCTTGAACACCTTTCCCTGGGCTTTCAGGTCCATGCAGATAGAGATGTCAAGCGTCTCATCCTTGTCAGTGAGGTTCTCGTCGTAAGCATTCTTCACATAGCGGCCGGCGTAGCGGTTCCACTTCTCCACATCGACATACTGCTCGACAAACTTCTCGTCAAGATCCTCCGTTAAGAAGTACTTACCCTGCAGGTCGACCACAGGGCGCTCGGCACCCTTCTTGTCAATGAGCACGATGGGACAGATGCCGGCTTTCTTGGCCACGAAGGCATCGTCGGCACCAAAGTTAGGAGCGATATGCACGATACCGGCACCATCCTCGGTAGTCACATAGTCGCCAGGAATGACGCGGAAAGCATCACCCATTGGCTTGATCATCGGCAGGAGTTGCTCGTACTCCATACCAACGAGGTCGGTACCTTTGTAGTTGGCAACGACTTTCCAGGGAATAACCTTGTCGCCAGCCTTGTAGGCACCGAAGTCGCCGTCCTTGCCTTCTTCCTTGAAGTAGGCACTGACGCGGGCTTCGGCCAGAACGACCGTGATGGGCTCGGCGGTATAGGGATTGAAGGTCTCAATGGCCACATAGTCAATCTTCGGACCTACGCAGAGGGCCGAGTTGGCAGCAAGAGTCCAAGGCGTGGTCGTCCAGGCCATGAAGTAGGGTGTCCCCCACTCGGCCATCTCCGGCTTCGGATTCTTCATCTTGAACAGAGCCGTACACGTGGTATCCTTGACGTCACGATAGCAGCCGGGCTGGTTCAGTTCGTGGCTCGACAGGCCAGTACCAGCAGCAGGACTGTAGGGCTGGATGGTGTAGCCCTTGTAGAGCAGCCCTTTCTGGTAGAACTGCTTCAGTAGCCACCAGAGCGTTTCAATGTACTTGTTGTCGTAAGTGATGTAGGGGTTGTCCAAGTCTACAAAGTAGCCCATGCGCTCGGTCAAGTCACGCCATTCGGCCGTGAACTTCATCACGTTCTCGCGACACTTCTGGTTGTAATCCTCCGTAGAGATATATTTCTCCGACTCGCGGTTGTCGATGTCAGCCTTGGTGATGCCCAATTCCTTTTCCACGCCCAGTTCGACGGGCAGTCCGTGGGTGTCCCAGCCGGCCTTGCGCTTCACCTGAAAGCCCTGCATGGTCTTGTAACGGTTGAAGGTATCCTTCAGCGAACGGCCCAGCACATGGTGGATACCGGGATGGCCATTAGCCGAGGGAGGACCCTCGAAGAAAATGAACTGAGGACAGCCCTCACGCTCGTCTATAGAACGATGAAAGATGTCTTCTTTCATCCACTTTTCCAGAATCTCGTTGTTCACCTGCGTCAGGTTCAAGCCGCTATGTTCGGCGAATCTTTTTGCCATATCTTTTTGTTCTTTACCTATATTTTTATTATTAGCGTGCAAAGGTAAGCATTTTTTTTCGAATACGCCCCAAAAGGAAAGTAAAAAAAACATAATGAACAATTTTACATATTTTTGCATCATTTCCTAAGCAACATATCGGAAAAATATATTATCTTTGCAGCAAAATCTGAATTTAATATTACTCACAAGAACAAAGAAGCAACTATGGAAAGAACATGGAGATGGTTTGGCAAAAAAGACAAGATCACACTTGCCATGCTAAGACAAATTGGAGTAGAGGGCATCGTCACGGCCTTGCACGACGTGCCCCTGGGCCAAGTATGGACACGCGAAAAGATTCGCGATCTCAGAGAGTACATCGAGAGTTACGGTATGCGCTGGAGCGTCGTTGAGAGTCTGCCGGTGGTAGAGACCATCAAGTATGGCGGTCCCGACCGCGACGAACAGATTGAGGTCTACAAGGAAAGTCTCCGCAATCTCTCGGCCGAGGGCATCCACTGCATCTGCTACAACTTCATGCCCGTGCTCGACTGGGCCCGCACCGACCTGTTCCACAACAATCCCAATGGTGCTACAAACCTCTACTTCAACTATGCCGAGTTTGCCTACTTCGATATCTACATACTGAAGCGTGAGGGTGCTCGCGAGGAGTGGGCTCAATTCCAGTTCCCCAAAGGCTGGGGCGAAGGTCGCAATGTGCTGGCTGAGTGCGACGAACTGGCCAAGACCATGACGCCCGAGAAAGACCACAAGTTGGTAGAGAATATTGTCATCAAGACACAGGGATTCGTCAGCGGTAACTTCAGCGAGAACGACGAGGCTCCCGTACAGAAGTTCCGCGAATTCCTCGACTTGTATAAAGGGATTGACAAGAAGCAGTTGCGCGAGAACATGAAATATTTCCTCGAGGCTATCATGCCTACCTGCGAGGAGTGCAATATGAACATGTGCGTACACCCCGACGATCCCCCCATCGAGATTCTCGGCCTGCCTCGCATCGTCCGCACCGAGGAGGATATCCAATGGTTCCTCGATGCAGTGCCCAACAAGCACAACGGCCTCACATTCTGTGCTGGCTCACTGTCGGCCGGTGCCTATAACAATGTGGTGGAACTGGCCAAGAAATTTGCTGACCGCACCCACTTTGTCCACCTGCGCTCCTGCCACATCTTCCCCAACGGCGACTTCACCGAGGCCAGCCATCTGGGCGGACGTGCCGACCTCATCGAACTCTGCCGCATCTTCGAGAAGGAGAACCCTGCCCTGCCCATGCGTGTGGATCACGGCATGACCTTCACCGACCAGCCCGGCGGCATCATGGATGAGTCGAGCCATGGCCACAATGCCGGCTACACGCTTCTGGGCCGTATGTTTGCCCTGGGACAGGTACAGGGCATCTTGGCCACCGTCGACCGCGAATTAGGAATTGAATACAAGCAACCTGGATTCTTCGATTAAGACTATGAAACTGAACGATATACTGAGCGGCCAGTTCAATGCCGCAGAATGGGAGCAAAAAGGCTACCAACTCCCCAAGTTTGACATCAAGGCAGTGCGTGAGAAAACCGCCAAGGAACCCACATGGGTACACTTTGGCGGGGGCAACATCTTCCGCGCCTTCCCAGCAGCCATCCTCAATGACGCCCTGAACACAGGCAAATATGACCGCGGCGTCATCGTGGCTGAGACCTTCGACTTCGAAGTTGTTGACAAGGCATACACTCCCTACAACAACCTCTCGCTGCTCGTCTCACTACAGTCGGACGGCAACATCGAGAAGAAGGTTATTGCCAGCGTCACAGAGGCATTAAAGGCTGATTATCAGTTTGAAGACTGGAATCGTCTTACGGAGATTTTCAAGAACCCCACACTCCAGATGATCTCGTTCACTATCACCGAGAAGGGCTATGGTTTCAACGAGGCCGATCTGGCTCGCGGTCTTCAGCCAGTCTTCGCCATGGGCAAGGTGTGCGCCTTGCTTCTGGAACGCTATAAGGCTGGCCTGTTGCCCCTCACCGTCCAGTCGATGGACAACTGCTCGCACAATGGCGACAAGGTGAAGGCCGGTGTCTTTGCCTATGCCGAACGCTGGCTAAAGGACGGACTGGTGCCCCAGGGGTTCCTCGATTATCTGCGTGACGAGTCTAAAGTCACATTCCCCTGGTCGATGATCGACAAGATTACTCCGCGTCCCCACCAGAAGGTGAAGGAACTGCTGGAAGCCGATGGTTTCGATGACAACAACTATATTGAAACCGAGAAACACACCTTTACGGCTCCGTTCGTCAATGCCGAAGAAGTGCAGTATCTGGTCATCGAGGACAACTACACCAACGGCCGTCCTCCACTCGATCTGGGCGGTGCGCTCTACACGACCCGCGAGACAGTTGACAAGGTGGAGACCATGAAGGTGACCACCTGCCTGAACCCACTCCACACAGCCATGTCTATCTATGGTTGCATGTTGGGCTATACGCTCATCTCTGCCGAGATGGCCGATGACGACCTGCGTTCGTTCATCCAGAAGATCGGCTACATCGAGGCTATGCCTGTGGTCACCGACCCTGGCGTGCTGAATCCCTACGAGTTCATTGGCGCCGTGCTGAACAAGCGTCTGCCGAACCCCTTCATGCCCGACGCTCCCCAGCGCATCGCTATGGACACCAGCCAGAAACTGCCCATCCGCTTCGGCGAGACCATCAAGAAGTACATCGCCCGAGGCCTCGACATGCAGAACCTGGTGCTCATCCCGCTGGTGCTGGCTGGCTACGCCCGCTATCTGAAGGGCCTCGATGACCAAGGCAAGCCCTTCGAGCCATCACCCGACCCCATGCTGGCAGAACTGCAAGCCATCGTTGCTCCGCTCGAGTTGGGCAAGCCCGATCAGGACTGGAGCCCGCTGAAAGCCCTCTACAGCCGCAAGGATGTCTTCGGCCTCGATCTCTACGAAGCAGGTCTCGGTCAGCAGATTGAGGGCATGGTGAAGGAACTCTTTGCCGCTCCTGGCGCAGTCCGTCAAACGCTTCACAAATATGTCGCTGCCAGATAGATAAAAACAGATAAAAATTTGGAGGTTTCGGGAATTTGTTGTATCTTTGCACTCAAATATAACCGAACACTTAAATTCTAAAACAAAACAAACAATGTTGAAACCACTAAACAAAAAGTTCGCTCCGAAGAGCGTCATGCCTGAAAAGGTCATTCAGTTTGGCGAAGGCAACTTCCTCCGCGCGTTCGTAGATTGGATCATCTGGAACATGGACCAGAAGACCAACTTCAATGGCTCTGTTGTCGTGGTGCAGCCGCTGAACGGTGGTATGATTGACTGGCTGAACGGCCAGGACTGCCTGTATCATGTCAACCTGCAGGGCCGCGAGAACGGTAAGCCCGTCAACACACTGGAGCGTATCGATGTTATCAGCCGCTGCATCAACCCCTATTCACAGAACGATGCCTATCTGGCTCTCGC
The DNA here is from genome assembly GCA_017467535.1 of Prevotella sp. GTDB lineage: Bacteria > Bacteroidota > Bacteroidia > Bacteroidales > Bacteroidaceae > Prevotella. The sequence continues at coordinate 27,627 of JAFUST010000073.1, forward strand.
CGAGCAGCCCGAGATTCGTTTTGTCATCTCCAACACCACAGAGGCTGGTATCGCCTTCGATCCTGCCTGCAAACTGGACGACAAACCCGCTTCGTCGTATCCTGGCAAGTTGGTACAGTTGCTCTATCGCCGCTACCAGGCCTTCAATGGCGACCCCACCAAGGGTCTTATCATCTTCCCCTGCGAATTGATCTTCCTGAATGGCCACGTGCTGAAGGACTGCATCCGCAAGTACATTGACCTGTGGCAGTTGCCCGAGGGCTTCCGTAAGTGGTTCGAGGAGTCTTGCGGCGTCTATGCTACACTGGTTGACCGCATCGTACCCGGCTTCCCCCGCAAGGAGATTGCAGAAATCCAGGAGAAGTTGGGCTATCGCGACAATCTGGTCGTACAGGCCGAGAACTTCCATCTGTGGGTCATCGAGGCTCCGAAGGAAGTGGCTCAGGAGTTCCCTGCCGACAAGGCTGGCCTGCACGTGCTGTTCGTTCCCTCAGAGGAGCCCTACCACAAGCGTAAGGTGACCCTGCTGAATGGTCCTCACACCGTGCTCTCGCCCGTGGCTTACCTGAGTGGCGTGAACATTGTGCGCGACGCTTGTAACCACGAGGTCATTGGCAAGTATATCCACAAGGTACAGTTTGAGGAACTCATGCAGACGCTCGACCTGCCGATGGAGGAACTGGAGAAGTTCGCCGGCGATGTGCTGGAGCGCTTCGACAACCCGTTCGTCGATCATCAGGTGACCAGCATCATGCTGAACTCATTCCCCAAGTTCCAGGCTCGCGACCTGCCCGGCGTGAAGACCTACCTGGAGCGCAAGGGCGAACTGCCCAAGGGCCTGGTATTCGGTCTGGCTGCCATCATCACCTACTACAAGGGCGGCAAGCGCTTCGACGGTGCCGAGATTACCCCCAACGACGATCCGAAGATCATCGAACTGCTGCAGAACCTCTGGGCTACCGGCGACACGCAGAAGGTGACCGACGGCGTGCTGGCTGCTGAGTTTATCTGGCAGGAAGACCTGAACAAGATTAAGGGTCTGAACGCTCTATTGAAGCAGTATCTCGACCTCATCCAGCAGAAGGGTATGCTGGAGGCCGTGAAGACTATACTGTAACATTCCTCCTTTCAATATTGACCCCATCATGGGTCAGTCAGAGGCTCCTGGCAGTTGCTATGGAGCCTCTCTTTTATTCTCATCTATCACATCTGAAAAAGATGGTAGTACTATTATTTCGTGGGACGATATTTCTTGATGAGACTATATGCCGTATATAGTCCTAACTCGCCAGCCTTCGACAGATCGCCGATGCCTTCGGCCTGCTGATTCAGTTTAATGCGACAGATGCCTCGGTTGTAGTAGGCCTCAGCCATTGACGGCTCCTGCTGAAGGGCTGCGGTATAGTCGTCGACAGCATGCTGATAGTCTAGGCGCTGGGCATTGATGTTGCCACGATTGTACAGCAGATAGGCGTTGGTCGGGCTGAAGGCCAAGGCATGGTTCAGGTCACCCAGCACATTGGCAATCTGCAACTCAATATTGGTACCCTCAGAAGCCTGGAACTGATTGATACGGGCCTGACAGGCAGCACGCTGCCAGAGGGCCACCACCGAAGAAGAGTCTATCTGCAGATAGGTACTCAGATCGTCGATGGCACCATCGAAGTTTCGAATGGTGGAGAGGGCTATCGCCCGAAGCATCAGCAGGTCAGCAGCCTTGCGGGTGACTTTCGACTGGTCGATGGCAATGGTCAGAGAGTCGATATAATCGAAATAGGCCTTCGAGCGGGCATCGTCGAGAACGGTATGCTCACTGTTAATATAAATGGGTCGCGCGTGCAGATGGTCGTTCAGGTCATCTACCAGACGGTCGAAAGGCTGGTCAGACCTGACTTCACCCTTCTGTGCCTCAAACGACAACGCAAACATTGGCAGGAACTCCAGTTCCACCTTATGGTCCTGCACACGGCCACGATAGTCGTTCGCATACTCGCGGTCAGGCTCCTGCTCGTCCTCCACGACCAGTTGGTTGTATTTGTCCATATCCTCATCGCTGCGCTTGCGTATCTGGTTAGGATTGAGGCGCGGCTGAGTGCCGTAGAGGTGCTTGTAGAGGCGGGCCCGATAGACTGTGAACTCGTCTTTCTCTGCCTTGGCCGTCATCCCCAGCCGACGATAGCAGGCAGCACGGAACTCCAGTCCTGTCCAGAAGTTGGGATACTCGTCGATGACTTTGGTATAGTCGCGAATGGCTCCTTGCAGGTCACCCGTCTTGTCGAGCAGCACGGCTCGGTTGAAGAGGGCCATCATGTTGTCAGGTTCCAGACGCAGCACAAAGTCGAAGTCGGTGATGGCGCGGTTGTCATCGCCCACCTGTGCACGGAGAAGTCCGCGGTTATAGTGCCCCAGGAAGTTGTTGGGCTCCATGTCGAGTGCCATGTCATAGTCAGCCATTGCACCACGCAGGTTGTTGCGGTTGAAACGCGCCAAGGCACGGTTGATGTAGCAGCCGGCATGCCTGGGCATCAGATGGATGGCATGGTCGAGTTGCACCTCTGCGCTATCCCACTCTTCACGCGACAGGCTGATGATGCTTCGCGCCGCCCAGGTCTGCCCGTCGTAGGGGTCGATGTCGAGACTCTTGTGCAGTGCCTCAATGGCCTGGGTGGTGTCTTTCATCTGCATATAGACATCAGCACGCATGGTATAGGCACGGGCATACTGGCTCCAGCGGCTGTTCATCGTATCGAGTTCAGCCAGAGCGGCATCATACTCCTTGTTCTGAATGTGGCAGAGCACGCGGTTATGCCACAGTCCTCGGTTCTGAGGGTCATACTTCAGCGCACGAGTATAGTCGCTGATGGCTTCGGCAAACTTATTCTGCTGGATGCGCGTCAAGCCTCGCAGTTCGTAGATATTGACCACGTATGGATTACGCTGGATGGCCTCAGTGCAGTCACTTTCTGCCCCAGAATAATCGTCAAGGTAGTATTTGGCCACGCCCCTGAAGAACCAGGGCTCATAGAGATAGGGCTTAGCCGATATGGCCTGGTTGAAGTACTGGATGGACAGCACGTAGTCCTCATAGTAGAGGGCCGATCGCCCAATCATCAGCAGGCGGTCGGTGTTGTACTGAGCGATTGAAGGTAAGAAAGTAAAAAGGCAAAAAAGTAAAAGGCAGCCAAGCCTCTTACTCTTTGGTTGAAGCACACAATCCCCCTCCCACATCTTTTTATTTTTACCTTTTCACAGGTTTTGTCCTATACCCGCAGCGATAGCGGCCTTGGGTGAGCGCCTTCAGTTTGCTCTTGATGAGTTGACGGCGCAGGGGCGAGATGCGATCGATGAACATCTTGGCATCCAGATGATCGAACTCGTGCTGCATGACACGGGCCAGATAGCCTTCCACCCACTCGTCGTGAGCCACAAAGTCCTCATCCATCCACTGCACACGGATACGCGTTGGGCGTGTCACTTTCTCATGGATGGCAGGCAGCGACAGACAACCTTCCTCCGACGTGCTGGTATTCGTCTCGTCGTACTCTACGATATGGGCATTGATGTAGACCTGACGAAAACCTTTATACTCGGGCATATCTTCTGCCAGAGGGTCCAAGTCGATGACCACCAGACGGATGTCGCGTCCAATCTGAGGGGCTGCCAAGCCTATTCCTTCCGATTCAGCCAGTGTCTCCCACATGTCGCTGATCAGTTGTTTCAGGTCAGGATAGTCGGCCGTGATGTCTTCCGACACCTTGCGCAATACGGGCTGACCATATATATAAATAGGTAGTATCATAAATAACTATTTTTCATTGTTTTCGGGAGCGCATATAGTCCTCGAGAATGATGGTGGCACTGATCTCATCGACCAAGGCCTTGTTCTGTCGGGCTTTCTTTTTCAGACCGCCGTCGAGCATCGCCTGATGTGCCAGCACAGAGGTGAAACGCTCGTCGTAGAACTCGATAGGCACATCGGGCACAGCCTTCCGCCAACGGTTGACAAAGGCCTGGACTCGCGCCAGATTCTCGCTCGGTTCACCATTTGGCTGACGTGGCTCACCTATTACGATGCGCTCCACAGACTCGCGGGTGATGTAGGCCTTCAGCCAGTCGAAGAGTTCAGATGTAGAGACAGTCGCCAATCCTCCTGCTATGATTTGAAGAGGATCGGTGACTGCCAGTCCGGTACGTTTCCGTCCGTAGTCAATCGACAAGATGCGTCCCACTCAGAATCGCTTAGCGAGTGTAATAGAGCAGCCAGGCATCGCCGTTGGGGTTGAACTGACCACCGCTGATATTGTTGCGGCTGGCAGCAGCCTCGGCCTTGCTGTCGAATGTGGCGGCGACAACACGATACATGCCACGCTCCTCGTTCTTCACGATCTGAGCGTCGTAGCCGGCATTACGCAGACGCTGCTGCAGGCCCTCGGCATTGGCAATCACTGAGAACGAGCCAACCACCACGCTGTAGTTCTTCAGGCCAGAACCATTGACCACGGCCACACGCTCCTGGCGCACCGACACATTGTCGAGATTGTCGACCACCTGAGTCTGGGTGGAAGGAACAGTCTGCACGGGAGTCACCACAGGCACTTCGGTCTGCTGAACGGGCGTCTGGGTCTGCTGCTGAGCAGCCTGGGCCTGAGCCTTCTCGTAGGCCTTCTTATAGGCACTCTCACTTGATTTGCAACCTGTGAAAGACATGGCGAGGCAAAGGCCTGCGCACAACACAATGTACTTTTTCATAATTTCGTATAAATAATTATTTGCTGTTTACGCTAATTTGGTGCGAAATTACAAAATATCGGAGAATTACAGGCAAAAACAGGGCATAAACTTTGTTAAATGGCCCAAATATCATCATTTTAACAAAAAATCGCACCCCTTTTCTTCATTTTATCGGAATAAATGCGTAAATTTGCTCACTGAAAGCAAGACGAATTATTACCACAACAAATAAAACACTTACAACTATGAAAGGATTAGGTTATCTGGGCGCATTCCTCGGCGGAGCAGCCGCAGGCGCAGTCATTGGCATTCTGGTAGCACCCGACAAGGGCAGCAACACCCGTGAGAAGATTTCTGACACGGTGAACGATTTCCTCAAGAAGCACAACATCAAACTGAACCGCAAGGACGTGGGCGACCTGATTGAGGATCTGGAGGAAGCCGCCGAGTAAGACTTATGCTGTCGAGTGACAAGAACATCGAGACCATCTCGCAACTCATCGAGATGGTGAAGCACAATGTGGAGTTGCGCAAGGAATATGCGAAACTCGACATCGTGGACAAGGTGGTGCGCCTTATCAGCGCCGCCACCTTGACCCTCGTCATCATCGTCATCGTGGCTGCCGCCCTGTTGTTCGCCTCGGCTGCCGTGGCCGTCTGGCTGTCGGCCTACACGGGACTGGCGCTGGCGCTGCTTTCGGTGGCTGGTTTCTATCTGCTCGTGCTGCTCGTGGTCTACCTGAGCCGCAAGTCATGGATAGAGCGTCCGCTGGTGAAGTATCTTTCGAGGCTGTTGTTGAATTAATCCCCCTTTGTCTATGGCAAAAAAAAGAAGAGTAAGACCCTACCACTCGCTGGAGGAGATCCAGATGCGCAAGGAGCAACTGGACGAGGTGATCGAGTTGGAGAATCAGGAGATCAAGCGGCTCTGGGGACAACTGTCCGCCGACGAAGAGGAACTGTCGCGCGGCCAGCAGATTGGTAAGTACATCCAGTACGGCATCATGGCTTTCGATGGTGTGATGACGCTTCGCAAGTTGAAGCGCAACTATGGCAGCATCCTCAATATCTTCCGCCGTTAGGAAGATTTTTTCTCTCTAAACAATAGCACCTCTTACACTTCCAGCACCTGTCCGTCGTAGGCCAGTTCTACGCCTTCTGGCAGACGGGCGCTGGCTGCATCGAAGAGGCCGATGTCGTGGCACATGTGCGTCAGCAGCGTGCGTCGCGCCCCTACCCTCTGGGCAAAGCCTATGGCATCGGCGACCAACTGATGCGAGTGGTGGGGCCTGTCGAAGCGCAGGGCATTGACCACCAGCGTGTCCACCCCTTGCAACAGGGCTGCCTGGTCATCGGCGATAGACTTCATGTCCGTCACATAGGCGAAGCGGCCGAAACGATAGCCCAAGATGGGCAACTGGCCATGCATCACCTCTACGGGCAGGATGTCTATGTCGCCTATCCTGAAGGCCTGCCCGGCTCGAATCTCGTCGAGTTCAATCTTGGGCACCCCCGGATAGCGGTTCTCCGCAAAGCAGTAGGGCAGCATCTGGAGCATACCCTTTCGGGCGATGGCATCAGCATAGACGTTGATCTGGCCAAACTGACAGTAGGGACGGATGTCATCCATACCGCCCACGTGGTCGTAGTGGGAGTGGGTGACCAGTATGCCGTCTATGCGGCGGAAGGGCTGCGGCAGGATCTGCTCGCGGAAGTCGGGCCCGCAGTCCACCAGCAGGCGTGTGCTGTCGGTCTCCACCAGCGCTGAGCAGCGCAGCCGCCTGTCCCTGGGGTCGGTGCTCCGGCAGACCTCACAGGTGCAACCGATGACCGGCACGCCACACGATGTTCCTGTACCCAATAGCGTTATCTTCATATCACGTTGACTTCTGGATAGATATCTATATCGAACCGCTTCTTCACATCCCGTCGGATGGCATCGCTCAGACGGACGATGTCCTCTCCCTTGGCTCCTCCCCTGTTGACCAGCACCAGGGCCTGACGGTCGTGCACGCCGGCACGTCCCAGCGTGCGCCCCTTCCAGCCACATTGGTCGATGAGCCAGCCGGCAGGAATTTTTTCATGCGTTACGTCCACAAAGTAATGGGGCATCTGCGGATAGTCGGCCAGCAGATGCTCGAACTGCTCACGGCCGACCACGGGGTTCATGAAGAAACTGCCCGCGTTGCCCTCCACCTCAGGGTCAGGCAACTTCTCACGACGTATGCCGATAATCACCTCGCGCACCTGTTCAGCCGTAGGCTCACTGATGCCGCGGCGCTCCAACTCTGCGCGTATGTTACCGTAGTCGAGCAGCGGCCGATAGGTCTCTGTCAGGCAGTAGGTGACATGGGTGATGAGGAAGCGGTTCTTCCATTCGTGCTTGAAGCGGCTCTGGCGATAGCCATACTGGCAGTCGGCAGCCGTGAACTCACAGACACGCCCGTCCTCCAGACTCACCGCCTCCACCTTATATATAATAGAGGCAGCCTCGGCACCGTATGCTCCAATGTTCTGCACAGCCGATGCCCCCACTTCGCCAGGAATGAGCGACAGGTTCTCGGCACCATGCCAGCCACGAGCCACGCAGAGCGCCACCACATCGTCCCACACCTCGCCGCTGCCCACTCGCAGCAGCACACTGCCGTCGGCCAGCGTCTCCACCTTGTGGCCCTTGATGGCCGAATGGACCACCGTGCCCTGGAAGTCGGCCGTCAGCAGCAGATTGCTGCCGCCGCCTATCAGAAGCAAAGGCTCCGAGAGGTCTTTCAGTCGGCGGGCCACCTCCTGAGCCTCCTCCACCGAAGCATATTCGATGAACCTACGGCAACGGGCCTCAATGCCGAATGTGTTGTGCCTCAGCAGGCTATAGTCTCTCTGCTCGGTCATCACTCCACCAGTTTCTTCAGTTTCCAGCGTCCGTTTCTTCTCACAAAGGTCACCTCAATCTCCTGACCATTCGAGATGCCGCGTATCACGAAGATCTTCATGTGAGCATCGGCATCCTGCTGCCCATAGACCACATTATATATTATACGCGACGGCAACTCCGGCGCAAAGGCATCCCAGAAGTCGGGCGTAATCACGCCCTCCATCTGTGCAAAGTCGTCGTCAGGATCAGGGCCCACGAAGTCTATCTCCTCGCTCAGGCTCTCGTGCTGAAACACCGAGTCGCTCACAAACTGCTGATAGAACTCCAGAAACGAGGCGTTGGGATTGCGTGGAAGCGTCTGATTGCGAATCTCGTTCAGCATCCAGCGCCCGTTCCGGCGACTGAACAGATACTGACGCACGAAGGCATCGCTGAGGAATATCTTCTCCACAATGGCCTCGCTGACGTCCGTGCTCTTCACCAGTTCCATCTGCTCCTCGCTGTCGAAGATCAATGTGTATTCGCCCTGGTGCATGAAGAAATGCTCCATCTCCCAGTCGGCCTTGCGGATGGTGTCCACCTTCTGGCCAGAGTTGACCAGCAGAGGAAATGCGATACGCTCCAACTGCAGGCGCCGATTGGAGGCAAAGTTGAAGAGAAAGTCGTCGAAAAGTTCCTCGGCCGACACCGGCATCGGCTGCTCAGAGACCAGTTCCTCAAACTCCTCCTCGGCCTCTTCCTCTGCCGTCAGCGTGTCAGCAGGCTCAGCCTCTTCCACGCCTTCGCCCTCGTCAGTCACGGCAGGACGGCCGCCTGTCATAGAGCAAGCCGCCAAGCCCAAAACGAGCAGTAGCGATAACAACCACGCTTTCATCTCACCTGTATTCTATACTTTCGGGGTGCAAAGTTACGAAAAAACGAGTGAAATGCAAAAGAAAAACTTGATTTTCTTTTCATTTCCGAGTGCCAGTAACTTCGGCAAAGCCAAAGTTACGGAAAAAAGTTGTAACCGCTTACAGATTTTGGAGAAAACATGCAAAACTCACTGAAATAAAGGCCGCTCGGCAACAATAGGAGACGCTGCAAGGCAAGAAAACGGGGAAAAACGAGGAAACCTAAAATCGGGAATAACGCAAATTGGGGAGGAATGATGAAGGAGTTAGATATAACACAGAAAAAAAATGCACTAAGAAGCAAAATTATTCGCAAAAATGCTAATTATTAAGAATTAATTCTTATCTTTGCAGCGTCAAAATCCGATTAAGACTAATAGAACTCTGCGTTAGAGGAACTATACACAGATGGCTCCACGGAAGACCGCCAGTACAAACGATTGTCGAAAGACATCGTGAAGCGCTACATCAAGGTTGTCAACTATCTGAAAGCGGCTCGTCGGTTGGAAGACCTCTTTCTCATCAAGTCGCTGCACTACGAGAAGAAGAAAGGCGACCTCAACGGCGTTGATACCGTATGGATAAACGACCAGTATCGCCTATTGTTCCATAGTTCGCCTGACGACAACGGCATCATTGTGAACGCATTACTTACAGAAATATCCAAGCATTATGAATAAGAAAGATTTTACCCCATTCGTTGCCACGCATCCCAGAGAAATGATAAAGGACGAACTTCGTGAGCGTGGCATGACGCAGAAACAACTCGCCACTGAGACAGGAATCAAACCGTCGGTGCTCAGCGAGACTATCAATGGCAAACGCAACGTGTCGCTTAGCGTGGCCGTAGCATTGGAAAAATCCCTCGGCATCCCTGCCGACATCTGGATGAATCTACAGACTCAATATGACCTCGACACTGCCAACATTGCAGAACGGGACAATCAGCGCGAGACCGTTGCCGTCACTATTCCTGTGCGTGATCGTAACCTGCTCCGTGAACTGGTCCGCAAGTTTGGGTGGGCTTGCGTTTTTTGAAGATTTCAAGGTAACACAAAGAGTGGAAAGCAGAGACCGGATGTCGGCACTGCTTTCCACTCTTCTTCTTTATCCCGCCATTCCACGTAACATTTCATGGTTTCGACATACTATATTTTTAATAGGATTGAAAGCGGAGGAATTGCTCTTTATTATGGGCAGAAATAAGAATACGTTAATCTATATTACTATTTTGTTTCTCACCCTAATTTTTCGTACCTTTGCACCGTCAAATAAGAAATCAGATGCGAAAAGCGATATAATCAAATGGAACAACGCTTCAATACATCAGACAGTAGTATCGACCTGCTGCCGCTGCGCGAGTTCATCGAGCGGGAGGGCGAGGAGGTGGCTTACCGCAAGGGCGACCAGATGGAGCGCGAGGGCGACCCGACGCGCTGGTTTGCCTATGTCACCGAGGGATGCTTCAAGTACATCACCTACGGCCTCAGCGACGAGAGGGCGCACATCACGTGGTTCTCGTTCGAGGGCGAGTACGTGGGCGACTATCCTGCATTTCTTTACGGCCGTCCGGCGCAGACCACCATTGAGGCGATGATGCCCAGCCGCGTGCTCAGGGTCACGGGCGAGCAACTGCGTCAGTTCTTCAGCCAGAGCATCGAGACGATGGAACTGCGTGCCCTCATCGGCGAGCACCTCCTCAGCCAGTACGAAGCCCGCTATCAGGACCTCCACCGCACCACGGCCCGCGAGCGCTACGACTTGCTGATGCAGCGCTGCCCCGGCATCGTCGACCTGCTCGACTTGCAGGACATCGCCTCGTTCCTGAACGTCCATCCCAACACCATCAGCAAGATACGCCGCGACATCACATTCGACGGTCGATAGCCACAAAAATCGAAAAAGCTCTCAACCTAAGTTCTTTGCAGGGCAAAGCGGCAAAGCCGAGCGGAGAATTTCACCCTCAGCACCCACTTTTCGGGTTCGCCGAGGGTTTATTTGTGCGACTTTTTGTAACTTTGCGGCAAAAATCGTATAAAAAGCAATGAATATGAACAAGAAAACTATCATCACCGCACTGCTCGCCCTTGCCACGATGACGGGGCAGGCGCAAGAAGAAAGAGAATACAACATCAGCGGCTTTGTTCCTGATGGAATCGAGAAGGTATATCTTTACAAGACTGAGGGATTGGGAAGCCGTGTGTTCCTCGACAGTGTTACCGTTGCCGATGGAAAATTTGCGATGAAAGGCAACCGACCTGCATACGACCTCGTGAGCCTGGGAAACAAGGGGCTGCACAACATCATGTTTTTCGTCGACGGCGAACCGATGACGGTGGATTTCGCCAATGATACACTTAGAGCCTCAACGCTTAACGAAAAGTTCCAAGGCTATATGGCTGAAGACAAAGTATTCACCGACAACTTCTACCGCTTGTTTAGGGCTTCAAAGAAAGCCGAAAGCGAGGCGGAAAAGAACGAGATAGAACAGCAGATAGCAGCCAACAACGAGGCAATGATTGAGCAGGCACGGCGCTTTATCCGCGAAAACCGCGACAACATGATAGCGGCCTACTTCCTCCAATTGGCCAGCGGTTATATGGACTTCGAGGAGTTGTCGGCAGCCATCGACAGCACTACCTACTATTTCAACCACCCCTTGATGAACGAGGCCAAGCAACGGCTGCAGGTCTTGCAACTTCGACAAGTTGGCAAGCCTTTGACCGATTTGGCATTGGAAGCCCCCGACGGGCAGAGCCACAAACTCAGCGAATGGTGCGGACAGGGCAAATACGTGCTCATTGACTTCTGGGCCAGTTGGTGCCGTCCCTGCCGAATGGAAATGCCTAATGTCATCCAGAACTATAAGCGTTTCCGCGACCGTGGCTTCGAGGTGATAGCCGTTTCCATTGATGACAAGAAGAGTGCATGGCTTCGCGGCATCAAAGACTTCGGCACCCCGTTTGTC
>JAFUST010000074.1 GCA_017467535.1 Prevotella sp.
AACATTGAATATTGAACATTGAACATTGAACATTGAATATTGAACATTGAATATTGAACATTGAATATTGAACATTGAATATTGAACATTGAATATTGAACATTGAATATTGAACATTATTATGATGGAGATAGAGAATTCACAAGAATGCTTCGTGCGGCTCTGGCTACGGCTGGAGCGCACGAGGAGACTCCTGCAGGGGCAGTGCAAGCGATACTGCATACGCAGGGTGATGAAAGTGTGGTTCGGACAGGAGGCTACCGACAACTTCATCTGGGAGGTGCTGCACAGGGCGTCGCTCGCGCTGGATGACGGCTACGACCCCATCTGTGGCTGGGACGAACTGCCGCCGCCAACGCTGCGTCCGCGCACGCACCGCGAACTGCTGCGCGCCATCGTCAGCGTGAGGCTGGGCATCAGTTTTGCTAAGGTCGACCAACGTGCCGTCGACGCTGCCTACAGCATCGCATTCCCGCACGCCACGCCGCTGAACGTCAACAAGAAAAGGAGGGCGTGACACACCTCACTCCGGCAACTGCTCCAGGCGGAACCAGTCGCGCAGCACGCCCTTGTAGCGCTCCTGAGAGTCGGCCACGAGGAGCAGCAGCGAGGGGGACACCTGGCAGAGGCCCTCGAAGTTGGCAAACTTGCGGCCGGTGAGCGTCAGGCGGGTCTTGAACTCGAGGAGGAGCGACTTCTGCAGTTGCTCCTCTTCTGCTGGACGCACCTGATAGATGCGGGTGACGGTGGTGGCTCCCAACTTGAGCCGCGGGATGCGCACGTGACGCTCCATGACGAGCAGACGGCCATCGCCGAGGGCGCAGAGGGCGGAGATGCCGTAGATGGTGTACTTGGGGCTGATGGGCGCGTCGGGCTGGTAGCGGTACTGTCGGCTCAGGGTGAGGTCGTCATTGAAGGCGAGCAGGCGGGTGTAGGTCTCGCCGCGCAGGGGGTGCTCGGTGGCTGTGAAGAAGAGGTGGCGCGCGGGGTCGTACGTCAGTGCTTCGAGGCCGTAGTTGCCTTCCGCCCTGTTGAGGTCGGCAGGCATCTGCAGGCGCTGCCCTGTGCGCTGTCCGTCGAGGGTGTATTCGAACACCTCGTTGTCGGCCTCGCCGGAGATGAAGATGGTGCGGGTGGACGGGCGGTAGCAGATGCCCTCCATGTCGCGGTTGGGCAGGCCGCTGGAGCGGTAGCCCTGATAGTCGATGGAGGTGATGCGCTGGCTGTCGGCATCGATGAGGATGCGCATCAGGTGGAAACCGTCAGAGGGAGCCTTGTCGTCAACGAGTGCGTAAAGATCGTCGCCCAACGGGCAGATGCCGCTGTAGTTGCCAGCGGGCATCTGCTTGTGGAAACGCTGTTGGGCGGAGGCCGATTGACCGAAGAGGGTGAATGCCATGAGAATCAGAAGCGTTAGTGATGATGACGGGCGTTGATATGGTTGCATCAGTAGTTGCTCATGAGTGTCACTTGTACGGGCTTGATGGCGAAGGTGAAGTCGTAGTCCTGATAGGGCAGGCAGTACTCGCGGCGCGGCCATGCTCCCCAGGAGTTGACGCAGCCGAGGCCCATCTGGCGCTGCTGGATGTGCACATAGGTGTCGCCCGTGGGCACGAGGTCGCCGCTATGGTGTCCCCACTGCTTGTCCTTGTTGGGGCCGTCGTCCAGTTGGCTGGTCGAGTAGGGCAGGGCACTGGCTTCCATCGGTGCGTTGCTGTAGAACTCGAGGCCACGGCCCTCGCTGTCGAGCACGCGGAACCAGCGCACGTCGGTGTGGTTGCCCGACTCCTGCGGACGCACGTAGGGGAAGTACTCATCGTCGACTTTCGACTCGTAGATGCCTACCAGTTCGCTGCTGTTGCGGTCGGAGTAGTTCTCCACAGGGCCGCGGCCGCGATACTGAATGAAGTCGAACGGTGCCGGCATCTGCAGGGCCATGCCGTAGCGGAAGAGGTTGCTCACCTCGGCTCCCTTCTCGGTGCCCAGTTGCTGGCGGACGATCACCTGGCCGTCGGTCGCGAGGGTGTAGGTGAGGGTGAGCGTGGCCTTCTGGGCGGGCATCTCCAGCACGGCCACGATGGTGTTGTCGCTGACGGAGCACTGCTTCACCTTCATCTGCGGGTCGCGCCACGTGGCAAAGCGGCGCTGCAGGCCTGCACCGTAGTCGTTGTCGGTCGGTGCACGCCAGAACTCGGGCGTGATGCTCTCGCGGAAGGACAGCATCTCGCGCCCGCCGACGGTCAGATAGTCGATGAGTCCGCTGCGCTTGCCCACGTAGAGGTCGGTGCCTGCGGCCGAGAGGCGCACGTAGGTGTTGGTTTCCTCTTTCTCCACCTGAGCCGTCTCAGTCGAAAGGGCGGGATACTGGTAGGGCTGCACGAAGATCTGCTCGCGAGCCACCCACTGGCTCTTGCTCAGCAGGGGTTGGTCTTCGGCGGGCGTCACCCAGAAGATGACATATACCTCGTCGCCCGGCTGGTGCTGCAGCACGTCGGCCAGTTCATCGCGCAGGGCATCGATGACGATGGTCTTGCGCTGCTGTGGGGCAATGCCCTGCAGGCTCACCGTCATGTCTTTGCCGGTAGAGGCGTAGATGCGTTCGCTGGTGAAGCCGCCGATGTGCCAGTGGAGCACCATATCGTCGAGCGAGCGGAAGAAGTTCTCGTTGTACACCTCGATGCGTCCGTCCTTCACGCCCTTGTCCGCTATCCAGATGTTCTGATAGTAGTACTGCACCTCGTGTGCATGAGGGTTCAGCCGGCGGTCGGGGGCGATGATGCCGTTGCAGTTGAAGTTGTAGTCGCTGGCGGGATACTTGCCGTAGTCGCCGCCATAGGTGAAGATCTCACGACCCGTGACGGGGCTCTTGTCGCGCAGGCCCTGGTCGACGAAGTCCCAGATGTAGCCACCCTGATACTTGGGGTACTTACGAATGAGGTCCCAGTACTCCCGGAAGCCGCCCATCGAGTTGCCCATAGCGTGAGCGTACTCGCACTGGATGAGCGGACGGGGATTGTCGCCCTGGGCATACTGCTCGCAGCGACGATAGTCGGCATACATGGGGCAGAAGATGTCGGTCTTGCGGTTCTCGCCTGCCTGCTCATACTGGCAGGGGCGCGTCGCGTCGGTGGCCTTCACCCAGTCGTAGCATTTCTCGAAGTTGGGGCCATAGCCGGCCTCGTTGCCCAGCGACCAGACGATGATGGAGGGGTGGTTGCGGAAGGAGAGCACGTTGCCCTGATTGCGCTCCAGGTGCATCTGCTCGAAGTCGGCACGCTTGGCCAACGTGCGGTCGCCGTAACCCATACCGTGACTCTCCAGATTGGCCTCAGCCGTCAGGTAGATGCCGTATTCATCGCAGAGGTCGTACCAGCGCGGATCGTCGGGATAGTGGCAGGTGCGCACGGCGTTGATGTTGAGTTCCTTCATGATCTTGATGTCCTGAATCATGCGCTCGACGGAGACGATGTAGCCGCCGTCGGGATCGAGTTCGTGGCGGTCGGCACCCTTTATCAAGATCGGCTGACCATTGATCAGCAGTTGTCCGCCCTTGATCTCGATGTGGCGGAAGCCCACACGCTGGCGGATGACCTCCAGCACCTGGTCACCCTTCTTCAAGGTGATCATCACGTTGTAGAGATTAGGCACTTCTGCCGACCAAGGCTTCACGAGAAGTGAAGAGTGAAGAGTGAAGAGTGAAGCGCTCGACCTCAGGTCGCTTACTACCGAAGGGACGTAAGAATTTGCTGCCGCCGTAAGGGTGGCTACTTGCTGGCCTTTGGCATCCGTGAGCACGGCCTCGGGGGTGGTTCCCTTCGGAGCCTTGATGTTCACGTTGAGAATGCCCTTGCCGTCGATGTAATCCTGTGTGATGACCAGATCCTCGATGTGTGCCTTCGGACGGGCGTAGAGATACACCTCGCGGGCAATGCCCGTGAAGCGCCAGAAGTCCTGATCCTCCAGATAGGAGCCGTCGCACCAGCGCATCACCTGCATGGCGATGAGGTTCTGACCCTTCTTCAGGTACTTGGTGATGTTGAACTCGGCAGCCACCTTCGAGTCCTCGCTATAGCCAACGAACTTGCCGTTGACCCATACGCTCAGGTTGCTCGTGGCAGAGCCAACGTGGAAATAGACCTCCTGACCGTTCCAGTCGGCTGGCAAATCGAAGGTGCGGCGGTAGGAGCCGGTGTAGTTGTTGGTTTCGTCGATATAGGGCGGATTGCTGTCGAAGGTCGTTGCCCACGAATAGCCCGTGTTCTTGTAGATCTTGTCGCCGTAGCCCTCTATCTCGAAGAGGCCGGGCACAGGGAAGTCCACCCACTGGGAGTCGTCGTACTTCGGCAGGAAGAAGTCCTTGGGCGCCTGGTTGTGGTCTTTCACGAAGCAGAAGCGCCACTTGCCCTCCATCGACAGGTAGCGTGCAGGTTTCGACTTGTCGCCCGACTGTGCCTTCTGACTGTTTTCGAAGGCAAAGAAGTCGGCGCGGCGTGCCTCACGGTTCACTTGGTTGACGGCTGGGTTCTTCCACGCGGGAGTGGTGTCGGCCAGTGCCGTCATAGCGGTCAGCAGCGTGACCGAAAGTAACAGGTTTCTTAGCATATTGGTATGTTTTTTTAGAGTTTTTCTCTTTATTCGTAGTCATCTATGACGTTGTTCACGAAGTCCATCATGGGCTTGGCGGCACGCAGGATGCGCTCCGTCTCGTCCAGCCAGTGGTCACCCTCGAAGAACGATTCATCCACGTGGTGCCAAGCGCAGTAGTCCTTCAGCCGCAGATACCTAACGTGCTCATAGTCACGCGGAAATCCGCTGGGGCAGGTCTTCAGTTTCGTAAGCCCGAAGCCCTGAGGCGAGTTCCACGATTCCTCCCAGTTGTTGGTCACGGTCTTCGTGTCGAAGTATTTCTTGAAGGTCTTGTTCTCCACGCACCGCAGCCACTCCTCCTCGTTGGCCATGATCTCGTTGCGGCACGAGGTCAGTATGTCCGTAGGCAGCCAGTAGTTGCCCACGGCCAGCAGACAGTGATCGGGCTCCAGATGGATGTAGTAGCCGCCTCGCAGGGCCTTCTTGCCGTGAGCGTTGATGTAGGCTCCGAAGTGGTTCTTGTAGGGCGACTTGTCGGCAGAGAAGCGCGTGTCGCGATAGAAGCGGTAGGTGCAGTCCTTCAGCGGCTGGTTAGCCACGTCGGGGTCGAAGGCGATGATGCGCTCGCGAATCTGCTCCACAGCCAGTTCCCATTCGTGGCGGGCGGCGTCGTAGTCGGCACGATGGGCCTGAAACCAGGGGCGGTTGTTGTTGGCCATCACCTGGCGCAGGAAGTCTAAAATCAGTCTTGCATTCATTGTTTCGGGTATTTTTGTGCAAAATTAAGTAAAATAATCGAGAATATGAAACTTTTTGCTTACTTTTGCACCTATGAAACGAGAAGAACGATACCGGCTGGTGCTGGAGCACTTCCGCCGCGAGATGCCCGAGGTGAATACGGAGTTGGAGTTCGGCAATGTGTTCCAGTTGCTCGTGGCCGTCATCCTGAGTGCCCAGTGCACGGACAAGCGCATCAATCAGGTGACGCCGGAACTCTTCCGTCGCTTCCCCGATGCGCAGTCGATGGCACAGGTGGAGCCCGACGAGGTGTATGAATACGTGAAGAGCGTGAGTTATCCCAACTCTAAATCCAAGCATCTGGTGGAAATGGCGCGTGCGCTGGTGGAGAGACACGGCGGCGAGGTGCCTGCGGACATGAATCAGTTGCTTGACCTGCCCGGCGTGGGTCGCAAGACGGCCAACGTCATCCAGTCGGTGGCTTTCGGACAGTCGGCTTTGGCCGTCGATACGCATGTCTATCGTGTCAGCCATCGCCTGGGCCTTGTGTCGAAAAAGGACAATACTCCCTACAAGGTGGAGCAGGCTCTGATGAAGCACATCCCGACGGAGGACGTGCCTCGCGCCCATCATTGGCTGTTGCTGCACGGCCGCTATGTGTGCACTTCGCGCGCGCCGCACTGCGACAAGTGTGCCATAGAAAATATCTGTCCGAAACTGCTGGAGGGCTCGAGGTTGGAACATTAACCGTTGAATAATCCTTTTTGAACTCATGATTACTTTTCCGATAGCAAAGATCAACTTGGGATTGAACGTCGTGGAGCGTCGTCCCGACGGTTACCATAATCTGGAGACGGTATTCTTCCCCGTGCAACTGAAGGATGCACTGGAGGTGGTGCCGATGGACGAGGCGTTTCCTTCGTCCTACGACTGTGACCTGAAGGTGACCAACCTGGCCATCGAGGGCGATGAACAGCGCAACCTGGTGGTGCGTGCCTATCATCTGCTGAAGCAGGACTTTCCGCAGATGCCGCGTGTGCATGCCCATCTGTATAAAGCCATTCCCACACAGGCCGGTATGGGTGGCGGTTCGAGCGATTGTGCGGCCATGTTGCTCTTGCTGAACCGGATGTTCGCCCTCGGATTGACCGAACAGCAACTCATCGGCTATGCTGCCCGCTTGGGTGCCGACTGCCCCATCTTCATTCTGAACCGTCCCGCCTATGCTGAGGGCATTGGCGAGCGCTTGCAGCCGATGGAGATGGATTTGAGCGGCTATTTCCTCGCTGTCGTTCGCCCCGATATCCCTGTGCCCACGAAGGAGGCTTTTTCGCTGATCAAACCTCAGAGGCCGAAGAAAAACTGCCGCGTGATTGTCAGTCAACCCATCGAGACTTGGCGCGACGAACTGACCAACGACTTCGAGCAGAGCGTCTTTGCCCTGCATCCAGAGATTGGCGCCGTGAAAGAACGGCTCTACCAACTGGGAGCCGTCTATGCAGCGATGAGTGGCAGCGGCAGTGCGCTGTTTGGCATCTTCCGCAAACAGCCCGACCTGTCGGCCGAATTTCCTGGCATCTTCACCCGCGTGCTCCCGCTATAATTACTTTTTCGGGCACACCTCACATTGTCAGCATCGTCATGCGTCACATCAAGGTGGCGCATCACTTGCCCACGCAGTAACTTTACCGTGCTGATATGCTGCACTTTACGAGTTAAACCGTACAAATGCACTTTGGGAAATAGGAATCCGCGATTCATATCCCTTTGGCTCATCGTCAGGTCTTCCACTGAACTCGCCCTTCTCATTCAGAAGAGTATTATCATCTGTTCTGCACGTATGCGGTGCAAAGATAGACAAAATCGTGAGATATATCATATTTTTGGCAAAAAAGTTGTTGGTATCGAAAATAATTCCTATCTTTGCACTGTCACTATAATGAGATTGAGATATGCCAGAGGTATTTAGATTCTATGGATTCTCCTTCTTCTTTTACAGTAAGGAGCATGAGCCTGTCCACATTCATGTTGAAGGGAACGGTGGTATGGCTAAGTTCGTTTGGAATGGAAGCGAGTTCACTTTGCTTGTAAAGGAGAAGATAAAGGCTAACGATCTGAAGAAAATTAAGGCGGTCATTGATGAGAATGCCGATCTGATTATCAAGCGTTGGAAGGAGCATTTTAATAGTTAAGGGTGGACAGTATATGAAGATAACAAAGATTTGGTTTTCTGCCGATCATATATTCGGTATTGACGAAGAGGGAAAAGAGTATAGCCAGTCTCTGCTATGGTATCCCAAGTTGAAGGTTGCATCCGATGAAGAACGTAGCCAATACACCTTTGGCTATGATGGCATTCATTGGCGCGGGCTCGATGAAGACATTAGTTTTGAGAGTTTTGTCTATGAGGATTCTGAGCCATCAGCTCTTCAGCGTTTCTTCCTGACCCACAAGGAAATCAACGTGGCAGAGTTCGCCCGTTCCATCGGGATGAACGCCACACTATTGCGCAACTATATCAACGGCTTCAAGAAGCCTTCTGCCGAAAGGGAAAGTGAGATTCTCGCCCATATCCATAAACTGGGTAAGGAGATGATAGCAGCCTGTTTCTAAACTGTAGTGTATCCCTGTCAGAAAATATGGACAATGTAATCGTACGACTGAAAGAACATCAGTTACCGACTTCTTCAAAATGGAGGGAACGAGCAGAGCGGAAGCATCAGAATAAGTCGTGGCTGCGTCACTCCCAGCGTATCGCTGTGAAGATGCTTGAGAAGATGGATGAACTGGGTATGACCCAGAAGCAGTTGGCTGAACAGATGGGGTGCAGCCAGCAATATGTCTCAAACGTTCTGAAAGGTCAGGAGATTTTGTTAGAATGTTTAAGTTTTATGTAAATACGGAAAAGTATTATGAAAACATCTCGATTATACTCTATTCTTTTCTTTTTTATCATGAGTGCCTTAAGTTCTTATGCTCAACAACTAAAGTTTATGGGCATTCCACTGTGTTCTGATTTGTCTCAATTTAGCGAAGTATTGAAAGCCAAAAGATTATATCCCAGCGGGAGCCTTGCTCATCAATGTTGGGAGGGAGGTGACTTTTGGAAAATGTCAAGATACTATGTATAATTATTTACCTCATCTAACCAAAGTGATGTTAATATGAGAAATAAAGTTACAAGCCTCAATATCAATCTGCCTTGGACAGTATCTAATGGCGAGTTGGAGATGATAGTAAACTGGAATGCCGTATGGGGTGTTGAAATAACCTATACAAGTTTTTACATTCTGCACAAAAGATGTGAATCCACTACATTTAGAGGTTCCAGAAAAAATGACTTGTAATAACTTGTTGTCAGTGACGTTTAATCATTCAGGTAATATGAAAAAATCAAATGAAGAAACTGTTAACCGGGAAAGAATAAAGATAGAATGCCGATATGGTAATCACTTTTCCTATTTTGTGGATGCTAACGGATTACTAAAAGGTGAATGGGGTGGATTTCAAGAACTAAGTGATAAAGGTCCCAATGGCGAAACTTTGTTTGAGATTTTTTATAATCGCTTTAGTCGTCATATCCCCATTAATGAATTTGGATACTTCTACAATAAGTTTTCCTGCAAAAAATATGATGGAGTTTTAAAGCTTGATGATGATTTATATCTATGCGAGAAAAATGAAAGGTTCGGTCTGATAGATGAAAATAATAAAACAATTCTTCATGTTTGTTATAATCACATCAGTTATGTGGATAGGATAAAAAAGTTATTTATCGTGTCTACTGAAACCGGAAAATTTCTTTTTTCGTCTAAAATAGAATCTTTTACAATTACAAAAGATGTCGATTTCCATTTTATCCAAGAACCTAAAATCTTGTCAGAGGTCTATGACGAATTATATGCAAGTCACTATGAGAGTTTAGTGTTTAAGGAAGATGGGGTGTATGGTCTGATTAATGAAGACGGAGAGGTGGTTTTAAAGCCCCAACCCGAATACGAATGGAGACCAAACTATAATCGAGATTCAATGAATCAATTGTATGTATGTTTCCAAAATACTTTATGTGGCATTAAGGTTATTGGCGAGAAACTATACGGTAAGATACCTTCTAATGAGTTCGATTTATGTTTCAAAGTAGGAGGAACCAGTGCATTTACACACTATTATATCACGAAGAAAGGTTCAAAATACGGTTTGCTCAATTGGAAATTTGAATGCGTTACAGAGCCTAAGTATGACGAAATAATACCTTATAAGGGAAAATATTGGGTTGAAGTTCATAGAAACGCATATACCAATGTAAAAGGTGAATACGTAGATGTAATTTTCGTAATATGCAGAGAGAAGAACACTTTTTCACTTTTTAATCTGCAGAATTGCAATTGTATTATAGACAAATGTGAGAAGATAAAATATGTAATGTCAGAAGATCAATACATGTATATTGAATTTTTAAAAGGTGGAATATTAAGTTATGTTTCAATTAGCGGAAATGTTATCCACACTGATGAATATGATAACGTAACAAAGACTCGATATCACTATCTTGTGAGTAAAAATGGAAAAATAGGGGCACTGAATGGTGAGGGAGTATCAATTGCACCTTGCATATATGACAAAATAGTAAGTAGTAGGAATGGGGAATTAATAGGTACACTTGATGGAAAGGAAAAGGTTCTTAATCCTATTCCCAAAATTGAAGAAGATGACGATTATGAATATGAGCGTGCAACATATGGCAAATATGCAGGTTCTTATGCTCAGGATGATGCAGGTTATAGCGATGATGATATTGATACTATCTTTGAAGGTGATCCAAGTGCTTATTGGAACATTGACTAAACTCTTCTAATCTTACAATTTCATTAGCCTAAATAGACTACTAAAAGGCCTATTAAGTCGTTCTCAAAAATCTTGCATAAATTTACAAATATTAAGCCGAAATCTTATCGTGATTTCGGCTTTTATATTATCTTTGTCATTCAGGATGATGCATAGTGCTCATCCTAATAATAATATTAATTATATGAAAAAGATTATTGGAGTTTTTCCTCTTTGTGGAGGATGTTCACGTAGAGAAAGGCGTGAAGGACTTAAAAATGGTGAGTTTTATTGTGCTATTGCTGAAACAATTCTGTCTAAAGCAACTGTTACTAACGATATGGATGGGACAAAATGTGTTAAAAATGGTTGGTATAATCCTTTGAAGTTATAAATTGGGCATCAATGAAAACAGGACTTACATCCTTTGTGGCAGTAAGTCCTGTTTGTGTTCTTGTCAAAGACGTTCACCACCTATAAGGTATAGATATAATGGCTATTAATTGCTTGTAAAGAGGATGTACATCAATAAGACAATCCTTTCTGTTCCTCGTCATTCATATCGTCAATGTCATTATAGTTCCTCCGTTTGTGATTGTTGTTGTCACCATTAGATGAAGGGATATAAGCAGAACAGGAGTAGAGTTTCATGTAACTGAAGATTGTTCTTTCTATGAGGGAAGATTTCTTAGGTCTCAGAGACTCTTTGTGGATATAGGCTTCAATGCGAGGCTTATGGTATTTTGCTACAACTTCTTCTTTTGTCAAGTAACCATACTTGAAAGCCATAAAGTCCTCGTTGCTTATCTTGTTGTGTCCAAAGTGTTCCACGTGAGGACATCGGTTAGCAATCCAATAGTGTCCAACATGTACCAGTCGAGGACAATGAACGAGCATGTGCCGGCATCGGGATTTTCCCAAACGTACAAATAACGTACAAAAATGAGCGAAACAAATATCATCAACGATTAATGCTGATGATATTTCGAATATGGAACTGCTTGGAAATAAGCGTTTTGTGTTATATCGAATGATAACCGTTAATCGCATTCTACTTTCCCACGCAGAAGTGTGAAAAGATGGTGTTCAATGTTTCTTGAGGAGTGATCTGGCCGCCGGTGATTTCGGCGAGGATGTCGAGCGTCTGGCGGAGATCCTCGGAGAGGAGGTCGCCGGTCAGTTCGGCATTCAGGCCTTCTATGACACGATGGATGCTGTCGAGAGCACGGGTGAGGGCATCGTAGTGGCGGGCATTGGTGATGATCGTGTCTGAGTCGGAGAACGTGGGGACGGCGGCGACGAGTTGCTGCCGGAGATGGTCGAGGCCAATGCCGTACTTGGCTTGGAAAGCATCGGTCTTGTTCTCAATATGAATCACGGTTTGGTCATCACAGATGGGCATATCGGGGTAGGGGATGCCCGGCTCGGTCATCATGAGGATGATACGGGCTCGCTGTGCTGCGGCCATCGACCGCTCGATGCCCATCTGCTCGATGCGGTCGGTGGTGTGGCGGATGCCGGCGGTATCGATGAAGCGGAAGGTGATGCCTCCCAGAATGATGGTGTCCTCGATGGCATCGCGGGTGGTGCCTTGCTGGTCGCTGACGATGGCACGCTCCTCGCCGAGCAGTGCATTGAGGAGCGTGGACTTGCCCACATTGGGTGCTCCCACGATGGCGACAGGAATGCCGTTCTTCAGTGCGTTGCCCGTCTCGAAACTCTTGGTCAACCGACCGATATGCGCCTCGATGGTCGTTGCCAGTTGCAACAACTCCGTGCGGTCGGCAAATTCAAGGTCTTCGTGGTCGGAGAAGTCAAGTTCGAGTTCAAGCAGCGAGGTGAGACGAAGCAGATGGTCGCGCAGTCGTGACAGTTCGGTGCTGATGCCGCCGCGCAGTTGGCTCATGGCCAGATGGTGGGTGGCCTTGTTGGTGGAGGCGATGAGGTCGGCCACTGCCTCCGCCTGCGAGAGATCCATCTTCCCGTTCAGGTATGCCCGCTGGGTGAACTCTCCGGGATGCGCCATACGACAGCCGTGCTGGATAAGGATCTCTATCACCTTGTTTAATATATATAGGGAACCGTGACAGGAGATTTCCGCGCTGTCCTCGCCAGTGTAACTATGAGGAGCACGGAAGACAGACACCAGCACCTCGTCTATCACCTCAGTGCCCGTCACGATGTGTCCGTAGTGGACGGTGTTTGGCCGAGCCTCGCGGAGGTCTTTGTCAAACACAGCAGAAAGAATCTCAAGAGACTGCTCTCCTGAGATTCTGATGATTCCTAAAGCACCACCGGCGGCGGTGGCCAAAGCACATATCGTTTCGTTCATCAAATTCGATCCAAAACCTTCTCTATCAGCGTGTCGATGCTGTTCTTATACTCCGTGTTCATCTTCTGGGCATAGCGGTTGGCGATGACCATACAGCACGTCATTGTCCGATGACCGAGCAACGAGGCCAAGCCAGCCAAGGCCGAAGACTCCATCTCGAAGTTACAAATCTTCATGCCCTCATATTCAAAGGATTCAATCTTCTTGTTCTGGTCGGGGTCGGCAATATCGGCACGCAGTTGGCGACCTTGCGGCCCGTAGAAACCTCCGCAGGCAACGGTGTAGCCACGCACCATATCGTCCTGGGCAATCTGGTCGATGAGTTCCTGATCAGCCACAGCCACATAGGGCGCACCCTTGATGGGATCCCACTGCATGTGCTCGGTGAAAGCCTTTTCCATCGGGATGTCGCACACCACGTTGCGGCCGGCGTAGTAGTTGAGCAGTCCGTCGAAACCGATGCTCTTGACACTTGCCACGAAGCATCCGGTGGGCGTGAACGGCTGCAAACCGCCACAGGTGCCGATGCGCACCATCGTCAGCGTGCGGTGCTCGTCCTTCTCCGTTCGGGTGGCATAGTCAATATTGGCCAGCGTGTCCAGTTCGTTGACCACAATGTCGATATTGTCGCAGCCGATGCCGTGACTCTGACAGGTGATGCGCTTACCATTATACGTGCCGGTGATGGTGTGGAACTCGCGACTCGAGACTTCACACTCGCGGCTGTCGAAGTGGTCGGCCACCGTATTGACACGTGCGGGGTCGCCCACGAGAATCACTCTGTCGGCCAGTTGTTCGGGCTTCAGGTGCAGGTGGAAGCACGAGCCGTCGCTGTTGATGATGAGTTCGGACTCAGGGAATGTTCTTTTTGTCATAGTCATACAGATTTTTAGTTATTTTTTTGACGAGTGGCAGCGTTTCGTTGCTGCTTCTCTATCTGGCGTATCTTCAGTTGCAGGGCCTCCAGTTCCTGCTCGCTCTTGATGATCTCACCGCGCAGTGTCTGGCGGTCGGAGGCGGAAGCCTTTGCATAGTAGTTGCGAGCCAGGAGCAGGGCCTTTTCGAGCACTTCGGCTTGATGGCGCAGGTTGTCCAGTTCGGTGGCTGGCTGCTGATGGGCTTTCTTCGCTTGTTCGCCGCGTGCAGCCTCGGCCTTAGCAGCCTCAAGTCGGCGCAGGGCCTGGTTGCGTTCGGGCACCGAGGTCCACGTGTCGGCTATGCGGTCGATGCGTGCCAGCGAACGCAGTTTCTCTTCTCCATAGGCTTCTGACTGATAGACCTTACGGGTGGCATTGGGCACGAAGACGTAGATGCACACCTTCCCCTCCGGTTGGCGACGGTCAGTGACGAAATAGCCCAGTTGGTGCTTCTCGTCGATGGCGTAGAGGTAGTCGTTGGCCTCACTGGCAAACGGCATTCCCAGGTTCTCGGCCCTCAGGAATGCAGCCTCGTCGCCGTCATAGCGAGTGACGAAGAGGTCGTAGCCGCCCAGGCTCTTCTCGCCTTTCTGAGCCATGTAGAGCGTGATGCCGTCTGGCATGAGGAAGGGGAAGTTGGCGGCTGCATCGCTGATGCCCTGCACCCGCTCGGGCGTCGTCCAGTAGTTGCCGATGTAGTCGCTCATGGCGATGTGGCTCAGTGAATCCGCAATATCGAAATAGGTGGTCAGCCGATGGTCGCCCAGTTCGTTGGTGAACTGCAACAGCGAATCCTTCATCTCCAGCGTGCCGCACTCGGCGGAAAGCGGTATGTGGCACACAAAGTCGGCCTTGTCCACCACCATGCTGTCTATGAACATGATCTGCTGCGTGGCCGCCAGCATCTGTGCGATGCGCGGGTCTTCCACCACCACCGGCTTGACGGGTTTCCTTACCACGCGCCTGGTGCGTTGTGCTTCGGCCGCTGTGCCCAGCATGAGCAGTGCCAGCAAGAGTATTGTGAGTCTTCTCATTGTCGTTTGTCGTTTTATTAACAAACAAAAGTACGAAATATAATTGATAATTGTACGCGGACGGGCGTATTATTAACGGAAATTAAGATTCTCCTACCAGTTTGCCGCTTTCCGTGATGGCTTTCCACAGCGAACGGCGGGCCTCTGGGTTCTGCTGCTCTATCTGCTGGAAGAGCCGGGCCATATCGGTGCGATGGCTGTCGTGCTCGTAGGGGCACTGCTTGACTTGCTTCTCGTAGGCGTGCTGCTCGGCATATTGCCTGATGTCTGCCTCCTCAAGCATGCACAGCGGGCGGATGATGCTGAGGGGCATCTTCCGCATGCGAAGCAGGGCGGGCATCGTGTCGAAACGGCCCTGATAGAATAGGTTCATCAGCGCAGTGTGGAGCAGGTCATCCTGATGATGCCCCAGTGCAATTTTTGTACAACCGAGTTGCTGGGCAAGATTGAAGATTTCTTTGCGCCGATACCACGAACAGAGGAAGCAGGCGGGCTTCTTGCCGGCTGTCGAAGCATCGAAACTGGTAGTGACGATGTGTAGCGGCACGTTGCGCTCTCGGCAGAAGCGTTCCAGATAGTCGGTCGATGTCTCGTAGGAGATGTTGTCCATCCTCACGTGGACGGCCTCCACGCTGAACCTTGGCTTCAGGATGCGGGAGCGACGCGAAAGAAACTCGAGCAGCAGCAACGAGTCCTTGCCACCAGACAAGCCGACGAGGATTTTGTCCCCGTCAGCAATGAGTTGATACAGGCCCAAGGCCCGGTTGAAGTTCTTCCAGAGTTTCTCGTCCAGCGTCATTTCATGAAGACCAGATAGACGGCGCAGATGATGAGCAGGAAGGCCAGGATATGATTCCAGTGCAGATGGGTGCCCTGAAACATGATGTTGGCGATGATGGCGAAGACCATGAGCGAGATGCACTCCTGCACCACCTTCAACTGCACCAGCGAGAAGGGGCCGCCGTTGCCCTCGAAGCCCAGGCGGTTGGCCGGCACCTGACAGCAGTATTCGAAAAAGGCGATGGCCCACGAGAAGGCGATGACGCCGATGAGGGGCCAGTTGCTGCTGGTGCCCGTCTCCTGTAGTTTCAAATGCCCATACCAAGCCAGCGTCATGAAGACGTTGCTTAGTATGAGCAGTAAGATAGTGTATAAACCGTTCACTTGTTCTTCAGATATTCGTCCATGTTCTGGGCAGCACGACGGCCGTCGCCCATAGCGAGGATGACCGTGGCACCACCGCGCACGATGTCGCCACCGGCAAAGATCTCGTTGCGCGCCGACTGCATGCCCTCGTTGACCACGATGGTGTTCTTGCGACCCAACTCAAGGCCCTCGATGCTCTTGGGCACCAGCGGGTTGGGGCTCACGCCGACGGCCACGATGACCTGGTCGACATCGAGCGTGACGGTCTTGCCTTCGACGGGCACAGGGCTGCGACGGCCACTGGCATCGGGCTCGCCCAGTTCCATCACCTGCAGGACGGCCTGCTTGACGGCTCCCTGCTCGTCGGCGATGTACTCGATGGGGTTGTGGAGCGTCAGGAAGTTGATACCTTCCTCCTTGGCGTGCTTCACCTCCTCCAGACGGGCGGGCATCTCCTGTTCGCTGCGGCGATATACCAGCGTGACGTTGCCACCCAGTCGCTTGGCCGTGCGGCAGGAGTCCATAGCGGTGTTGCCACCACCCACCACGAGCACATTCTTGCCCAGGTTGATGGGGGTGTCGGTGGTCGGATTGGCGGCATCCATCTGGTTGACACGCGTCAGATACTCGTTCGACGACATGATGTTGATGGCATTCTCGCCAGGGATGTTCATGAAGTTGGGCAGGCCTGCACCAGAACCGACAAAGATGCCCTTAAAGCCTTGTTTCTCAAGTTGTTCGACCGAAATCGTTTTACCAACGATGACATCTGTCTGGAAGTGGACGCCCATCTTGGCAAGGTTCTCAATTTCCACGTCGACAATCTTGTTGGGCAGACGGAACTCTGGGATGCCGTACTTCAGCACACCGCCAATCTCGTGCAGGGCCTCGAAGACATAGACATCGTAGCCCTTCTTGACCATATCGCCGGCAAACGACAAGCCGGCAGGGCCGGAACCGACGACGGCAATCTTGATGCCGTTGGCCGGTGCAATGTCGGGCAGAGAGATGTTGCCGCTCTCGCGCTCGTAGTCGGCGGCAAAACGCTCCAGATAACCGATGGCCACGGCAGGCTCGTTCATCTTCAGATGGATGCACTTGCTCTCGCACTGCTTCTCCTGCGGACAGACACGACCGCAGACGGCGGGCAGGGCAGAGGTGTTCTTCAGCACCTTGGCGGCGGCCAGGAACTGACCACGCTCGATGTTCTTGACAAACGAGGGGATATTGATGTTGACGGGACAGCCCTCCACGCACGAAGGCTTGGCGCAGTCGAGACAGCGCTTGGCCTCGGTCATGGCCATCTCCTTGGTCAAACCGATGTTCACCTCCTCGGTGCGGGTGGTGGCGCGGTAGACGGGATCGAGTTCGGGCATGACCACACGCTCGATGGCTGTGCGCTCCTTGGGCTTCATGCTCTTGCGGAGTTCCTCGCGCCAGGGGGCATTGCGGTCGGTCAATTCTTCCATTGAACATTGAACATTGAACATTGAACATTGTTCTGCATTCTCCGCAGCCTCTGAAGGCGCAGCCGAATGTTCAATGTTCAATGTTGAATGTTCAATGTTCAAATGCTCCTCGTAGTGGGCCAGTTCCTCCTGCTCCTCGCGCTTAAAAGTGTTCATGCGCTTGAACATCTCGTCCCAGTCGACCAGTGCACCGTCGAACTCGGGGCCATCGATGCAGACGAACTTGGTCTTGCCGCCAATGGTCAGACGGCAGGCGCCGCACATGCCGGTGCCATCAACCATGATGGTGTTCAGCGACACCTCGCAGGGGATGCCGTGCTTCTGTGCCGTCAGGTTGGAGAACTTCATCATGATGGGAGGACCGATGGCAAAGATCTTGTCGACATGCTCCTGCTCGATGAACTTCTCGATGCCGACAGTCACCACGCCCTTCTCGCCGTAGGAGCCGTCGTCGGTCATGATGATGACCTCGTCAGACGACTCGCGTACCTTATCTTCTAATATGATCAGGTCCTTCGAACGGCCGGCCATCACGCTGAGCACGCGGTTGCCGGCAGCCTTCAGTGCCTGGATGATGGGGAGCATGGGCGCAACGCCAAGTCCGCCACCGGCGCAGACCACCGTGCCGTAGTTCTCAATCTTCGTGGGATTGCCCAAGGGGCCAACCACATCGGCCACCGACTCGCCCACGTTGAGGGCGCACAGTTTCTTTGACGAGAGGCCCACCATCTGCACCACGAGCGTGATGGTGCCCCTCTCCTTGTCGGCACCGGCGATGGTCAGCGGCATGCGCTCGCCTTTCTTGTCCACACGGACAATCACGAAGTTGCCGGCCTTGCGGCTCTGGGCAATGAGCGGAGCCTCTATCTCGAAGAGGAACACCTTCTCAGAGAATTGTTCTTTCCTTACGATCTTATTCATAACTCATCTGTTTAGTTGTCTTGTCAAGTGTTAGTCGATATACTCGAATCCCGTGTAGGGCACCAGGGCTGCGGGGATGCGGATGCCTTTCTCCGTCTGGTTGTTCTCCAGCAGGGCAGCCACGATGCGCGGCAGGGCCAGGGCTGAACCGTTCAGCGTGTGGCAGAGTTCGGTTTTCTTGGTGTCGCTGCGGCGGTAGCGGCACTTCAGGCGGTTGGCCTGATAGGTGTCGAAGTTAGACACGGAAGACACTTCGAGCCAGCGGCCCTGAGCCTCGCTGTAGACCTCGAAGTCGTAGCAGATGGACGAGGTGAACGACTGGTCGCCGCCGCAGAGCAGCAGGATGCGATAGGGCAGTTCGAGTTTCTTCAGCAGGCCCTCCACATGTGCCAGCATCTCCTTGTGGCTCTCCTTCGAGTGCTCGGGGGTGTCGATGCGCACAATCTCGATCTTCGAGAACTCGTGCAGGCGGTTCAGGCCGCGCACGTCCTTGCCGTAGGAGCCGGCCTCGCGACGGAAGCACTCCGTGTAGGCGCAGTTCTTGATGGGCAGGTCTTTCTCGTCGAGAATCACGTCACGGTAGATATTGGTGACAGGCACCTCAGCCGTGGGGATGAGGTAGAAGTCGTCTACCTCGCAGTGGTACATCTGGCCTTCCTTGTCGGGCAACTGTCCGGTGCCGTAGCCCGAGGCGGCGTTGACCACCGTGGGCGGCATGATCTCCGTATAGCCCGATGCGCGGGCCTCGTCGAGGAAGAAGTTGATGAGGGCGCGCTGCAGGCGAGCACCCTTGCCGATATAGACGGGGAAACCGGCGCCCGTGATCTTCACACCCAGGTCGAAGTCGATGAGGTTGTACTTCTTGGCCAGTTCCCAGTGGGGCAGGGGATTGGCGATGCCGAGCGACGGGTTGACGCTCCAGTTGCCCACGGTATCGTCGGGCGTGCACTCCTTCAGGTTCGACTTCACCACGTGGTTGTCCTCAGCGGCAGCGCCTTCGGGCACTTCGTCGTAGGGTATGTTGGGAATCTGGCAGAGTAGGGTGTTCATGTCCTCCTGTGCCTGATTCATCGTCTGCTCCAACTGCTTGTTGGTCTCCTTCATCTCCGACACCTGCGCCTTCACGGCCTCGGCCTCGGCTTTCTTGCCCTCCTTCATCAGACCGCCAATCTGCGCAGCCAGTTTCTTGGCTTCGGCCAGATTCTTGTCCAACTGCTGCTGGGCTTCACGACGCTGTTTGTCGACGGCCAGCACCTGGTCGATGGCTTCTTTGGCGTTCTTAAAGTGTTTCTTCTCCAAGCCGCGAATGACGCGGTCGGTCTCCTCTGTAATGAGTTTAAGTGTAAGCATAATGTGTTATGTGATAATTTTTTTGTTGTTTCCTATGAAAGTTGCTGCATCCGGGCGATGTACTTGCCCAGGATGTCGAACTCGATGTTGACCACCGTACCCACCCGGATGTCCTGGAAGTTGGTGTGCTCCATCGTGTAGGGGATGATGGCCACTTGGAAGGTGTGGTCGGTGGGGTTGCAGACGGTCAGCGAAACGCCGTTGACGGTGACGGAGCCCTTGTCCACCGTGAAGTAGCCGTGGCGGATCATCTCCTTGTTCTCCGGATATTCGAAGGTGAAATAGGTGGAGCCGTTGGCGTCTTCCATCTTGGTGCAGG
Source organism: Prevotella sp. (assembly GCA_017467535.1). Classification (GTDB taxonomy): domain Bacteria; phylum Bacteroidota; class Bacteroidia; order Bacteroidales; family Bacteroidaceae; genus Prevotella. Next base: position 19,638 of record JAFUST010000074.1, read on the forward strand.
TGGCGGTCTGGTCGACGTGGCCCTGCACGATGTGGCCGTCCAGCCGTCCGTTCATCAGCATCGAGCGCTCCACGTTCACCTTGTCGCCTACGCGGAGCAGCCCCAGGTTGGTGCGGTCGAGGGTTTCCTTCATGGCCGTGACCACATAGTTGTCGCCCTCGATGCTGACCACGGTGAGGCAGACGCCGTTATGAGCCACGCTCTGGTCGATGGTGAGTTCGGCGGTGAAGGAGCAGGTGAGTGTGAAGTCGATGTTATCTCTGTCGTGGCGAATGTCGACCACGGTGGCAAATTCTTCTATGATTCCAGAAAACATAATTCTTTAATTCTTAAATTAGGGAAAAAATCGGGGCCGCCAGGGTGATGTGATGAAAACTCCTTTATCACAGGTTGTGGGTGCTCTCTGTCTTTGTAATCCACCGGCATTCAGGTAAACGCTTGGTTAGTGGCCCGCCATTGACAAGAGAAGACTGCCCGGTTTTCAACGAAATTTGATGAGTATCCCGATCGAACCGAGACGGCCCCTTTTCTCTTCTTTATTCTATATCTCTCTAACTGATAATTTCATATTCGTCAGTACTTAGGTCTTGTTTCTTCTCCCGATATTCCTCGGGCGACATTCTCAGTTTCGTGCGGAAGGCGAAGTCGAACTGATCCGTGTTCTCGAAGCCCGTCTCTGAGGCGATGTCGTCCAGCGACTTGCTGGTTTCCTCCAGCAACTGGCGGGCCTTGGATATGCGGAAGGCGGTGAGGAACTGGCGGGGCGACTTGCCCGAGACGCGCTTGAGTTCGTCGGTGAAGCCCACGCGGCTCATCCACGTGCACTCCATCATCTCGTCCTCGCTGGCTGCGGGGTCGCTGTAGTGGGCCTCCAGCCAGGTGTTGAGTTGCTGCATGAAGGGGTCTTCGCTGTTGCGGTGCTTGAGCATCTCGTCTACGTCGAACTCATTGTGCCCGTCTTCGGCGCCCTGATGGAGCGAATCGCCGTTCTTGGCTATGCGGTGCTTGATTCTGTCCTGAGCCCTGAAGAGCAGGAAGATGCACAGGATCATGGCGAGGAGGATGTAGACCCAGATGGCGAACGACGAGTTGAAGAACGACGCGGGGATGACCACCTCCAGCGCCAGTTGGTCTTTCTTGTCGGGCGATTCCTGCAGGAAGGCCTGCACCACCAGCCGGTAGGTGCCGCCGGGCAGGTTGCGGTAGGTGGCTATGCGGCGCCTGTCGGCATTGTGCCACTCGTCTTCGTAGCCCTCCAGTCTGTACTGATAGTGCACGCGATGCTGCAGGTGGTAGTCGAGCGAGGCGAAGCGGAAACTGATTTCCGTCGGACGGCTCTTCAGTTCCACGCGGCGGGCATTGGGCACGTAGTAGTCGAAGTCGGTGGTGAAGCGGGGGCTCTGCAGCACGCCGTCCACCCAGAAGTCAGTCAGGTGCACCTTGAGCATCGAGCCCGTGGCGGCCATCAGTCGGGTCAGGTCGATGTGGTAGTAGCCGTTCAGCGTGCCGAAGAGGATGGTGCCGTCAGGCATCGTGATGGCTGATGCCTCCGAGCAGAGCGTCTCGTCCACGCCCTCCAGGCTGGAGTAGGTGGAGATGATGTGTCGCTCGGGGTTGTAGGAGCAGATGATGTAGTCGGTGGCAAACCAGACGTTGCCGTTGGGGCCGAAGGTGATGCTGCGCACCTCGTCGGAGGGCAGCCCTTCCTGTATGCCGAAGCACTCGAAGAGGTAGTGTCCCTGGCTGTCCTTGCCCACCTCGTGGGCCAGTCCGCCGCTGTTGGTGCCCATCCAGATGCTGCCCAGGGAGTCGCGCGTCATGCAGACGATGTCGTTGGAGCGCAGTATCATGTCGGGCTTCTCGTAGGAGGGCTCCAGTTTCGATGCCGTCACCTGGCCTTTCTCGTATCTGAGCAGCAGGATGCCGTCGGTGGTTCCGGCCCAGATGGTGCCCTCGCGGTCTATGCTGATGGTGCGCACCTTGCGGTAGGCGCCGTGCGGATAGTCTATCATGTCATCGGGATGGATGAAGCGCTCGCTTCCCTTGGGCATCAGGTTGACGCCGCCGCCGTAGGTGGCCACCCAGATGTTGCCCTGCTGGTCTTCCTGCGACAGGTAGGCGCGGTTGCTGCTCAGCGAGTGCGGGTTGTCGGGGTCGTGCTGATAGTTCTTGATGGTGTAGTGCCCGTCAGCCGATGACATCTTGAAGAGGCCGTAGTCCTTCGACGAGAGCCACACGTTGCCCTGGCTGTCGCCCGATATGCCGTAGACGCGGCCCAGGGGATTGCCCTGGCTGTCGCTGGTGAACTCGCGGCGGGTGCCGTCGTCGGCGTAGGCGAAGAGCGCGCCTTTCTTGTTGCCGATGAGCAGGGTGCGGTGCTTCTTGTCGTAGAACATGGCGCGTATCTCGTTGTCCAGCGTGGAGGTCTCGGTGTCCACCACGCGCCGGCGCTCGATGATGTCCTTCATGATCTCCAGTTTCTCCAGTCCGTGGCGGCTGGTGGACTCCCATACGACGCCGTCATTCAGGCTGAGGAAGGCGTTGACGGTGTTGGAGAGGTTCCACGAGTTCTCGGGCGAGTTGTAGAAGTAGCGCACCTGGTCAGTCTCGCGGTCATAGTAGCCGAAGCCGCCGTGGTTCATGCGCACCCAGACGGTGCCCTCGGTCTCGCCGAACTCGCCGCCGTAGCCGTCGTAGTCGGGGAATTTCACTTCCTGCGAGAAGAATCGCTCCTGCATGGTCTCAGGATTCAGGTAGCCCGCACCGAAGCGCGAGTCGGCGTACCAGATGAGCCCGTGGGAGTCCACGAAGATGCCGTTGACGGGTTCGCCGGAGGCCTTCAGTTGCTGTGGCTCCTGGCCGTAGGCAAAGGAGAGAATCTTGCCCGACTGGGTGCCGGCATAGACGTTGAAGCCATTGGAGAAGATGGCCGTGATTTCCTCGTCGAGGAAGTAGCCCTTGCGCTCCACTGACAGGTTGTCGGCATCCATGCGGTGCACGCCCTGGTTGGTGGCCAGCCACACGTCGTTCTGGTAGCCCTCGGCCATGCCGGTCACCTTCAGGTCGCCGGTGGTGACGAGTTGTGCCTCCACGCCGCCGCTTTCCTCGAGGCGCAACTTGTAGATGCCGATGCCCTCTACGGCGGCCAGCACGTCGCCGTTGCTGACCACGGTGACTGGCAGATTGATGCGAAAGGTCTCGTTGGCGGTGATGCCCTCAAAGGGGTTGATGATGCGGTCTTCGCAGCGTTTCATCACGAAGACGCGCTGGTCGTACATGTTCATCCACACGTTCTGCGCCTTGTCGATGGCCAGCGTGACGATGCGGTTGTGCAGGTGGGGTATGCCGCTGATGGCTCCGGTCTCGTAGTTGTAGAATTCGTAGCCGTCGAATCGCGTCAGTCCGTTCCACGTGGCCAACCACAGGAATCCGTAGTCGTCCTGCCTGATCTTCGAAATGGCGTTGCTGCCCAGTCCGTCGTCGGTAGAGTAGTGCTTCACCGAGGCCTGCAGCGTCTGTCCCAGGGCGCTTACGGTGCCCAGGAGCAGGCCAGCCGCCGTCAGTGCCGCTGCCAGTATGAAAGTATGTATCGTTCGACCCATTGTCATGTTTTTTCTCTTACGGGCTTCAAAGGTACAAAAAAAACGTCACATAGCGTACGTTTTAAGGTTTTTTATCAATAAAAATGGGTTGCCAACTGCATCACGCAGGCGACAACCCCAATAAATAGTCATTTTATTATAACATCTCACATGTAAAAGATGTTATGGGTTAAATTCATGTTTACACAATGCCCTGAGGCAAACTCATGTCATTCGTGTAACCTTGGCTTCGCCGAGTTTACACAATGCCCTGAGCCATCATGGCCTTGGCCACCTTCATGAAGCCGGCCACGTTGGCACCCTTCACGTAGTTGATGTAGCCGTCGGCCTGTGTGCCGTACTTCACGCAGTTCTCGTGAATGTCGTTCATGATGCGCTTCAGATAGTCGTCCACCTCCTTGGCAGTCCACGACAGACGCTCGGAGTTCTGACTCATCTCAAGGCCCGATACCGACACGCCACCAGCATTGGAAGCCTTACCGGGAGCATAGAGGATCTTGGCGTCCTGGAAGATCTTGATAGCCTCAGGCAGCGAAGGCATGTTGGCACCCTCGGCCACGGCAATCACGCCGTTGTTCACCAGGGCCTGAGCCTCGTCGCCGTTGATCTCGTTCTGCGTAGCGCAGGGTAGGGCGATGTCGGCCTTCTCGTACCAGGGGCGCTTGCCCTCGTAGTACTTGGCTGTGGGATATTCCTCCACATATTCCTTGATACGTCCGCGCTCCACGTTCTTCAACTCCATGATGTAGTCCAGTTTAGCGCGGTCGATGCCGTCGGGATCGAAGATGTAACCGTCGGAGTCTGACATGGTCAGCACGGTGGCACCCAGTTGCAGGCACTTCTCAGCAGCATACTGAGCCACGTTGCCGGCACCAGAGATCAGGACTTTCTTGCCAGCCAGTTCGATGTTGCGCGTGGCCAGCATAGAGGTTAGGAAGTAGACGCAGCCGTAGCCCGTAGCCTCAGGACGGATGAGCGAACCGCCGAACTGGATGCCCTTGCCGGTGAGCACGCCCTGGAACTGGTGGGTGAGTTTCTTGTACTGGCCGAACAGATAGCCAACCTCGCGGCCACCCACGCCGATGTCACCAGCGGGCACGTCCTCGTCGGGGCCGATGTGGCGATAGAGTTCGTTCATGAAGGCCTGGCAGAAGCGCATCACCTCAGCGTCGCTCTTGCCGCGGGGCGAGAAGTCGGAGCCACCCTTGGCACCGCCCATGGGCAGCGTGGTCAGCGAGTTCTTGAACGTCTGCTCGAAGGCCAGGAACTTCAGGATGCCCAGGTTCACGCTCTTGTGATAGCGGATGCCGCCTTTGTACGGGCCGATGGCGTTGTTGTGCTGAATGCGGTAGCCCATGTTCGTCTGCACGTTGCCCTTGTCGTCCACCCATGTCACGCGGAACTCGATCACGCGGTCGGGGATGCAAAGACGCTCGATGAGGTTGGACTTCTCAAACTCGGGGTGCTTGTTGTACTCTTCCTCAATCGTGGGAAGTACTTGACTCACGGCCTGGATGTACTCGGGCTCGTTAGGAAATCTCTGCTTCAGAGTTTCTACAACTTGTGCTGCATTCATAAATCTTTTACCTTTTTAAATAATTAATTTTATTTTTGAACTAAATTTTTGTTCGTTCTTCGTGCAACTTCTCGATTGCGGTTGCAAAATTACATCAAAAATTCGAATCGGCAAACAAATTATCAACTTTTTTGCGAAAAAAGTTTCGTTTTGATAGTCTTTAACCTAAATTCTTGCTTTATGTCAAGACTTACGGCCTCAGTTGGGTGCGAAAACAGCATTTTCTGTTTTCATAAACTGTCATCTGTCATCTGTCATAACTGTCATTTTCCTGATGTTCTTTAAAATTAGAATCGGCATTATGATAAATAAACAAAGTGAGAAATAGCAGTGATATCTGCTGAGCATAACCTTGCGCCCCATTGAAATGAGCATGATGAAAACCGTGACAGATGACAGTTATGACAGATGACAGTTATTGAAAATCGGGGTGCAAAGTAAGATTATTATTATATATATTTATAAATATATATAATAATAACCCTCTATACTCCCTACACTTTCCGAAAACTGTCATCTGTCATCTGTCATGGAAACGTAATTTCCAGGAGGCGGAAATGACGGCTCACCTGGCGCGGGAAGGCTCTTTCTGAGTTAATAGTTTATAGTGAATAGTTAATAGTTTGCTACCGCCACTCCGTCTCAAAAGGCAATTCGGGCGGTTTGTGGCGAAAAAAGCCCGAAACCGACCCTCTGGATTTGGTGGCTTCGGACTTTATGACTATCTTTGCAGTGCATTCCGGAAAGTGCAGACTAACGGGACGTCAGCAGCGGCTGAACCGTTTTCTTCCGTCTTTGACTTGCTTACATGAAAACACACTTTTTTGCGAAATCAGAACGTGTACGTGAGCGAAAGCAGCAACTGGTGGCGCTTGTGGCTGACCTCCGTGGGCGACGAGATGCAGGTCTCGTGGGCACCGCCGTCGGGGTCGATGAACTCCACGTTGGGCTGGAAGGGATAGAACTGGCCCTTGGTGGTGGAGTACTGGTAGGCCAGGTCGACGCTGAGGTGCTCATACTTGTAGCCCAGGCCGCAGGTGATGCGATGGGTGTCTTCCCAGTTGGTGTAGTCGGCCGTGGAGGCATACATGTTCAGTTCGCTGTTCAGTTGGCTGTCGCGGAAGCCCTTCTTGTTGTAGGTGGGCGACACGTAGTTGTAGCCCAGGCGGACGGCCATCGCGGGGTCGGGCTTGAATTCTGCACCGAGTTTCAGCAGGTGGGCACTCTTGAGCGAATACTCAGCATTCGACTTCATCTCGTGGTCGCTGTAGGAGTCGGGGTCGCCGTAGTAGTCGTAGCCGTCGTTCACGCGGCTGTCGCTGGCGGTGTAGTCGGTGAACTCGTAACTGGCGCCCAGTGCAATCTCAGAGCCGATGGTGTGACCCAGCGAGAGGCCGAACTTCCAGGGCGTGTAGTACTTGAAGTCGTACGACTCGCCGCTGTCGCCCTTGTCGTAGCCCCAGTTGTTCCAGTTTCGGTCGGTGTTGTTGTACAGCGTGGTCCAGTTCTCCGACGTCAGGTCGTACCACGTGGGCGTGGCGATGGAGAGGCCGAAGCGGAAGGGCGAGTCCTCGATGGGACGGAAGATGGCGCCTACCTTGATGTCGGCACCGGCTCCGCTGATCTCGCGCTCGTCGGCCAGCGTCAGGGTGCCGCGGTCTTGTCCGTCGAAGGACACGATGCGCTCGGTGTAGTTGGAGAATCCCTTGTAGTTGACGCTGTGCAGCCCGATGGTCAGTCCCAGGAAGACGCGGTTGTTGATGTTGCCGCTCAGGTTGAAGTCGTAGTCGCTGATCCAGCCCCGGTGAGCGCGGTCGAAGAGATAGGCGTTGCCGCCGCCGTAGGGCTCAGCCTCTACAAAGACAGCCTGCTGCGCATCCTGGTCGTAGCCGATGGTGTTGAAGTACAGATAGTCCCACTGCGTGTACTGCCATGCGCGCTCGTTGCTGGTCTGGTTTCGCCATCCCATGATCTCGCCCTGCGTGTTGGTGTCCCAGTAGTAGCCGCCGTTCTGGTCGCTGTCCTTGGTGCCTTTGGCAAAGGCCAGTTTGCTCATCGAGGCGCCGCGCATCTGGTTGTTGGCAGCCGAGAGGATCTGGTCGAAGTTGCGGCTCTTGTGGTAGTTGAACGCGAAGTTCAGGTAGGAGTTCTCGCCCGTGCGGCTGCTGTAGACGAAGCCAGCCTGGTCGAAACTCATGTTGGTCTTGCCCAGGTTGTCGAAGTCCTGGCAGTCCTGCTGGCTCACCAGTCCGAACGACAGGCTGGCGCTCGAGCGGCGGAAGAGTCCGATGCCGGCGGGGTTGGTGGAGATGGTGGAGATGTCGGCCCCGAGAGCCTCCAGCGCACCGCCCATGCCCACGTAGCGTGCCGTGCCGTTCAGGTCGCTGCCCAGCAGTCGGGCGTTCTCGTAGGTATCTTGTGCAGCCGCAGGCATCATAGCCAGCGCGAGTGCTGCAAGCGAAAAAATCTTCTTCATCATAGTTCTATCTCAATTAATGTTCAATGAAAATAATGTTCAATGTTCAATCTTCAATGTTCAATGAAAGATCACCTTCTGCTGCCGCCCGAACGACCTCCGCCGCTCATGCCGCCACCGCCTCCGCCACGGCTGCCACCGCCGCTGAAGCCTCCGCCCGAAGACGTGCTGCGACTGCCGCCGAAGGAGCCGCTACCGCTGGACGAACCGCCATAGGAAGACGTGCTGCGACTGCCCGTGAAGTTACCGCTGCCGCTGCTGGTGCTGCGCACGGTGTTGCGCTCGTTGTTATGTGAGCCGAAATTTCGACCCACATCGCTGCGCACCGATGCACCACGGCTGTTGATGCCTCTGCTGCGATTGCCGTTGAAACTGCCTCCGCTGGTGCGTCCGTAGCGGTCAATGGTGCCGTTCTGGCGGGCATAGACGCGGCCGCCGCCATAGTAGTAGTGGCGCGGATGATAGTAGCCCCAGCCGCCGTACCAGCCGCCGTAGTAGCGATGGTAGTAGGGATAGCCCCAGCCGTAGTACCAGGGGTCGCCGTACCAGCCGTAGTGCCACGACGAGTAGTACCACGGGTCGTAGTAGTACCAGGAGTCGTACCAGGGATAGTACGACGAGTAGTACCAGGGCGAGTGCCAGCCGTAGGAGTCGCGCTGACCTTGTGCGTAGCCCTCCCAGTAGGCCGTCGTGGGCACGTAGTCATCCCAGCGCTGCATCTGGCGTGTCAACTGGAAGTCGCCCACCGAGTCGGGATAGACGCCCTCCACGGGAGCAAACGAGATGATGTCGCCCGTGTCGGCAGGCAGCACCTCGTAGTTGCTCTGCAGCCGGCGGTTGTACTCGTCCACGCTGCGCTGGCTGCCGGAATAGTAGACATCAGTGCCGCGGCGCACGTTCACCGACTGTATGTCGCGCGCGGACTGCTGGTTCTTCTGCTTGCTGGAAGCGAAGTACATGTCGTCGTCCTGAGCCATCATGGCTGCGGGCAGGGCGGCAAAGACCATTGATAGAATCATCCACTTTTTCATATCGTTCTTTCTTTTAATTATAGTTCTACGGTGCAAAAATACTGCATATTTTCCTGCAAAGATACGGAAAAACCCTAAAACGTGGTAGGATTTTCCCTATTTTTTGTAATTTTGCCCCAAATTTAACAAACGATATGAAGTATTACGAAGTAAAATTCACCATTCAGGGCCCCCAGGAACTGCATCAGGAGGCCTGCGACGTCCTCTCGGCCCTGGCTGCCGAGGCGGGCTTCGAGTCGTTCGAGGATACGCCCGAGGGCGTGACCGGCTATGTGCAGCAGTCACTGTTCGACCGCGAGGCCCTGCAGCAGATTGTCGACGGCTTTCCCCTACCCGACCAGCGCATCGGCTTCTCGGTTTCTGAGGCCGAAGACCGCGACTGGAACGAGCAGTGGGAGCAGGAGGGCTTTGAGCCCATCGTCGTGGGCGACCGCTGCATCGTGCACGACGGGCGGCATGTCCCGGCTTCTGTGCCCAATGTCCCGATTTCGATAGAGATAGACGCTCGCCTGGCCTTCGGCACCGGCACCCACGAGACCACGCGCATGATGCTGCAGGCCCTGCTGGACTTGCCGCTGCAGGGGGCTCGCGTGCTCGACTGCGGCACGGGCACGGGCATCCTGGCCATCGGGGCACTGAAGATGGGGGCCAAGGAGGCCGTGGCCTACGATATCGACGAATGGAGCGCCGACAATGCCCGCCACAACGCCGTGATCAACCGCGTGGACAGCCGTCTGACGGTGCTGCTGGGCGATGCTTCCTTATTATATAAAGAGGTGGAGGGCGAGTTCGACGTGGTGGTGGCCAATATCAACCGCAACATCCTGCTGGCCGATATGCCTGCCTTCCGCCGCCGCATGAAGCCCGGAGCCACGCTGCTGCTGAGCGGCTTCTACCGTTCGGACATCCCGATGCTCGCGGAGCGTGCCGCCACGCTGGGCCTCACCCCGACAGCCGAAAGCCACGACGGCGACTGGGCCTGTCTGGCGCTACGCGAGAGGGCGTCGGAATGACAGATGACAGATGACAGTTTTTTGAAATCGGATTCGCGATTCAGGGGATGAGCAGCGACGAGTCGCCGTAACTCAGGAAGCGGAAGTCGTGGCTCAGGGCGTAGTCGTAGATGGTGCGCCAGTCGCCCTTGACGAAGGCACTCACCAGCAGCAGCAGCGTGGATTGCGGCTGGTGGAAATTGGTGACCAGCATCCTTACGATCTTGTATTCATACCCCGGTGCAATGATGATTTGAGTACTTGAATGCAGCGCACTCAACCCATTACTATCCAGCCAGTTAAGCAGCGCCCTAATGGCCTCCTCCGCAGAAGGAGTAGCAGAAGGAGTAGCGGTAGCAAATTCTTCACTCTTCACTCTTAACTCTTCACTTTCAACTCTTAACTCTTCACTTTCAACTCTTAACTCTTCACTTAAATACGGTTCCCACTGACTGACGTGCAACTCCTGCTCGCTGACAGCAGGATTGCGCAGCACTTTCAGCCCCATGTAGTAGAGGCTCTCCAGCGTGCGTACGCTGGTGGTGCCCACGGCGATGGCGCGGCACTGGTGGCGCAGCAGTTTCTCCAGCGTCTGGCGGTGCACGCAGATGTACTCCGTGTGCATCTCGTGGTCGGCTATCTCCTCGCTCTTCACGGGCTTGAACGTGCCTGCACCCACGTGCAGCGTCACCTCCTCGCGGTCTATGCCGCGCTCGTCCAGGGCCTGCAGCACCTGCGGCGTGAAGTGGAGTCCAGCCGTCGGGGCGGCCACGCTGCCCTTTATCTTCGAGTAGACCGTCTGATAGGTGGTCTTGTCGCTCTCCTGCGTGGCGCGGTTCAGGTAGGGCGGAATGGGCAGTTCGCCCACCGACTCGAGAATCTCGGCAAACGACACGCTCGGGTTGTCCCACTCGAAGTCCACCCAGTGGCTCGTGCCCACCATCTGGCGGCGCGTGGCGGTCATGGTCAGTGTCACATCGCCAATCGTCAACTGTCTCGACAGCGTGCCCTCCTTCCATTTCTTCAGGTTGCCCACCATGCAGAGCCACGAGCAGCGGCCGCGCGTCTGAAACATCAGTTCGTAGTCGGCAGGCCGGGCAGGCTCCAGCAGAAACACCTCGATCAGGGCACCCGTCTGCTTGTGGAAGTGCAGGCGCGCCTGTATCACCTTCGTGTTGTTGAACACCATCAGGGCTCCCTGCGGCAGGTGCTGCGGCAGGTTCAGAAAGACGTCTTCCCCCACCCTGCCGTGCTCGTAGACGAGCAGTTTCGAGTGGTCGCGCTGCGCCAGCGGAAACTTGGCGATGCGCTCGTCAGGCAGGGGGTAGTTATAGTCGCTTATGCGGATGTGCTTGGTTTCCATTTCAGTTTCATACATAAAGATAAAAACAGGCCCTCAGGATGGCATAGACGAGCGTGAAGACCAGTACGGCTATCACCACGTCCACGTCGCGGTGCTCGTAGCCCGTCGTGGTGTACTGCTTGGAGATGAACACCTTCGTCTCGAAGAGCCGCCCGTAGACGTAGCGGTGCAGGAACCAGACGCCTGTGCCCACCAGTGCTCCCCAGAGCAGGCCGCAGAACACGTCGCCGGGATAGTGGACGCCCAGGTAGAGGCGCGTCCAGCAGTTGACCAGCGACCACGCCACGAGCGACACCGAGAGCACGCGGCTGCGGATGAGCAGCGAGAAGAAGATGGCTATGCTGAACGTGTTGGACGCATGAGCCGAGAAGAAGCCGAAGCGTCCGCCGCGGTAGCCGTTCACCACGTCTACCAGCATGCCTATCTCGCCGTCGTGAGTGGGTCGCCATCGGGCCATCCAGGGCTTCACGATCGCGTCGTCCACCGTGCCGGCCAGCAGCACGCAGAGGCCTGCCCCGGCCAGCACCAGCAGCACCTTCACGATGGCGTCGTTGTTCTTCAGCACCAGATACAGCAGGGCCAGGTAGAGCGGAATCCACGTCGGTGCAGCGGTCAGCGTCTTGGCCAGCCCGTCCAGGAAGAGCGAGTCGCTGCCGTTCAGCATCAGCAGCAGTTGCTTGTCCAGATGTATCAGTGCGTCCCAGTCCATCGTCGATTGTCCGTTTTTCAATTATCCATCAGTCAGATCACCTCTATCTGACTGGCCATCACCCAGCCCTCCTTGCCGTCGGCCACGCGAATCTCCTTCCACGTGTCCATCGAGTTGTCAGTGATGCTGACCTTCGTGCCCTCGTGCAGTATGAACAGGTCGGTGCCGCCCTGTGCGGGCGTGCTCTTCACGGGCACGGCCGACTGGATGATGATGGCACCGCTATGGCTGCGCAGGGCACCCTGCTGCTGCCAGGCGAAGACATTGAACAGCAGGAAGCCCGCCACGGCCACAATGCCGCCGAAGAAACCCACCTTGCGCAGCCACACACGACCGGCAAACAGGTAGAGCAGCGCCAGGACGATGGCCAGTGCCAGCGAGCCCAGGGCCAGATAGGCCCAGCCGTCCACGTCGGCCATGTTGACCAGCGAGCGGTACCACGTGACGAAGAACATCTCCGACTCGGGCACAATCTTGTCCACCGTGCGGCTCTGGGCCATCTGCAGGTTGAAGCGGATGTCGGCATCGCCGGGAGCCAGCAGCAGGGCCCGCTCGTAGTTCAGAACGGCATGGGTGATGTCATCCACGCGGTAGTAGGCGTTGCCCAGGTTGTAGTACAGTTCGGCACTGGCTCCCTGCTGCAGCAGCGTCTCGTAGGCCGCAATGGCGCGGCGGTAGTCCTCGTTCACGTAGGCGCTGTCGGCATCGGCCTTGGTCACAGCCTGTCCGGCAGCAGCCGTCAGCGGTAGCATCAGCAGCAGTATCAGCACGCTCACGGCGGCAGAGGCCTGCTTGCGGGGCTTGCGCTTCATGTCGCCCTCAATCTCCTCGATGGCGGTCATCGCCTTCTCATATACCTTGCTCATATTTCCCTTGGGGTCGCCCGGCGCGTAGCGCTCAAACTCGCACTCGTCGATGGCTCCGATAAATTCGCCGATGGTGGCTGCTTCCACACCCCGCTCCTGCAGCCGCTCGGAGATGTTTTCGCGCGAGAGTTGCTCCACGGGGATGTTCAGTTTGTCGCCCACGTAGCCCCACAGGGCGCGCAGGGCCTCGTCGTAGAACTGGCCGGGCTTGTTCTCCTTCATCAGTCGGGCAGCCTGACGGAGTCGCTTGGTGGCCACCTTGTTGGCTTTCTTGCCGCGCGACTTCACCACGTCGGCATTCTCGATGGCACGGCGCCGGAAGACGAGGAACAGCGAGACGAAGACGATGAGCAGCGCGGCAAAGGCCGTCCAGTAGGCCGGACTGCCGAAGAAGAGGTCGTCGTGGCGGTGCTGGCGGGCGTCGCCCAGTTTGATGTAGTGTATGTCCTTGGCCAGCGTCTCCACATCCTCCTGGCCAAAGTGCTGCATGGCATTGTCGCCGCCCTCGCCCTTGGCCACATCCAGATGGAAGCCCTCTGATGTGAGGGTCTTGTAGGTCTTGGCCTGCGTGTCATAGTAGATGAACTCCACGGGCGGGATGTCGAACTGGCCGGCATGGCGCGGCACGGCCAGATACTCAAACGTCACGCTGCCCTCCAGGCCGTTGGCCGTCAGGCGGGTATTGTCGGTGCGCTTGGCATCGTAGGTGTCGAAGTCGAGCGGGAACTTGACTACAGGCTCCTTCAGCAGTTGCAGGTTGCCGATGCCGCTGATGGTGACCTTCACGGTCAGGGGGTCGTTCGACTTCAGTTCGGTCTTGTCCACCTCGGCCTTCATGCTCAGTCGGCCCACGCCGCCCGAGAAGCCCTCGGGACGCTCAGGCAGGGGCTCCACTTCGATGTCTACGCCAGGGGCCTGAATCTGCTTCTTCACCTCCACGTAGCCGGAACCGCCGTTGAAGAAAGCCTCGAAGGGGTCGATGTTGCGGTTCACCTGCATCACCGTGCCGTTGAACGTGATGGGCGGAATCTGCAACTTGCCGGTCATCTGCGGGAACATCACGTACTGGCTCCAGGTGACGGTCTTGTAGTTGCGGCCGTTGAACTGCTCCACCGTGAAACTCTTCTCGCTGGGCAGGGGTATCTCCTGCGTGTGGAAGCCCTTCAGGTCGGGCATCTTGCCTTCCAGTTCAGTCAGGCTCACCAGCGTGTAGACCTTGTAGGTGAGCAGGATGGGCTCCTGTTCGACCACCTTGCGCTTAGAGGCACTGACCTTGATGAACAGGTCGGAGCCGGAGATGGCCGAACCGGCCTGGCGCGTCTCGGTCTGGGCAGAACGGCCTCCACCGCCATTGCCGCCATTGCCCTGGGCCGTGCCCTCCACCTTGATGTTCAGGGCGTTCGACGATACTTGCTTGCCGTCTACGCTGATGCTGGCCGCAGGAATGGTGAAGGTGCCGTTCTTGGTGGCACTGAGGATATAGGTGTAGGTGACCGATGAGGTCTGCGAGGTGTGGCCGTTGATGATGCTGAAACTCGACTGCGTGGAGGTGCTCGGCCCCATCAGCACGTCGAAGGCATCGGGAATCTGGCCCACACGGAAGTCCTTCACGTCCTGTGAGTTGACCGTATAGGTGAGCCTGAACTGCTGTCCCACGGCCACCTGCTGCGGGGCATTGGCCGTCAGGGTCTGTGCTGAGGAAGTGATCAGCGAGAAGTGATAAGTGACGAGTACAAGCAGTACCATCACCCATCCCTTCAGATACACTTCCATCTTATTTGTCTTCATTTTTCCTATCATTTCACTTATCACTTTTCACTTATCACTTCAACCTACCAGTTCTTCTCGATGCGGCGGCGCTGGGGCTGCTGGTGCTCGTTCACGCGCTTCTGCGTCTCCTTCTCACGCTGCATGGCGGCATTCAGCAGTTGCTCGGCATTCTCTTTGCTCATTGGCGGCTCCTGCTGCTGTTGCTGGTCCTGCTGCTGTTGTTGCTGCTGGTTCTGCTGTTCGTCTTGCTGCTGCTGTTGCTGTTGGTCTTGCTGATCTTGTTGATCCTGCTGGTTCTGGCTGCCACCGCCGCCGTTGCCGTTGTTGTCCAACTGGTGCTGACAGACCACAAGATTGTATCGCGATTCATCGTCGTTGGGGTTGTTGCGCAGGGCATCCTTGTAGGCCTCGATGGCGTTCTGGAAGTCGCGTGCACTCTGGTAGAGCACGCCCTTGTTGTGATGGGCCTTGGCTTTGCGCAGCGGGTTGGTCTCCAGTTCAGCGGCGTTGTTGTAGTACTGTATCATCGAGTCGCGCTGGGCCTCCTGGGTGGCCTTCCAGTTTTCTGGAAACATGGCCGTGGCCAGGTTGTAGTTCACGCGGGCATCGGTGCTGTCGGCATTCAGTCCCTTGTAGTAGTCAACGAGCGCAAGATTCCGCTTGTTGCTATGGAACTTTCGGTTGCCTTGGCGCACCATCTTGCGGGCCTTCAGGTTCTGGGCTTCAGCGGGCGTGGCAGCCGTCAGCAGCACGCCGCACAGCAGTACTATCGTGAGTCTGAGCGTTTTCATTTCTTGTTGAATAATTTGATGTTCTTAAACAGCGAGTTCTTCCTCTCCAACAGGCACACCTCAACAATCAGTAGCAGCAGGGCGATGATGCCCACGGCCTGAAACTGCTCGTCGAAGTCGCTGTAGATGGTAGTCTCCTGCTTCTGCAGGCGGTCCAGTTCGTTGTCCAGCAGACGCTGGGCTCCCGAAGTGTTGTCCACGTGGATGTAGGCACCGCCACCGGCCTGGGCCAGTTCGCGGCACATATCTTCATTCAGGCGCGACATGACGGTCTCGCCGCGGTTGTCTATCATGTAGTTGCCAGTCTCGGGGTCGGGTACGGGCGAGCCTTTCGTGTCGCCGAAGCCCAGCACATAGACGTTCATGCCCCTGTCCTTGGCCTCCTTGGCAGCCTCCACGGCACCGCCCTCATGATCCTCGCCGTCGGTGATGACGATGATGGCCTTGCCCACGTTCTCCTGTTGGGTGAAACTGTAGGAGGCCATCTCGACGGCCGCCTTGATGTTGGTGCCCTGGTTGATCATCATCGAGGGGTCGATGTTGTTGAGGAACATTTTGGCCGATACATAGTCGCTGGTGATGGGCAGTTGGACGAAGGCATCGCCGGCAAAGACAATCAGGCCGATCTTGTCGTCCGTGAAGTTGTCCACCAGGTTCTCCACCATCATCTTCGCGCGGTCAAGTCGGCTCGGCGACACATCCTTGGCACGCATCGAATTGCTGATGTCGATGCAGATGATGGTCTCGATGCCCTCGCGCTTGTCCTCGCTGATGCGGTTGCCCATCTGCGGACGGGCTACCATCACTACCAGCAGCGCCAGAGCGGCCTTGAGCAGCCAGAACTTGACACCCGGACGCCAGCGTGACACGTCGGGCATCAGTTCGCGGAGCAGGTCGGGATCGCCGAACTTCTTCAGTTTGCGTTTCTGCCAGAACCATGTGGCATAGCGGATCAGGGCCAGTACAACGACGATGGCCAGCAGCCACAAGTATTGGGGACTTTCGAATCTGATCATATTATGGTATCCTCCTAAAGATGGTTATTCTGAGCAGCAACTCCAGCGCAAGGGCTATCAAGGCCGCCAGCGCAAACTGCTGATAGGCCTCGTAGCGGCGACTGTAGCGCTGCACGTCGATTTTCGATTTCTCCAGTTGGTCGATGGCGTGGTAGATCTGGCGCAGTTCACGCTCGTCTTTCGCGCGGTAGAAGTTGCCGTTGGTCGTCTGGGCAATCTCTTTCAGCGTTTCGGTGTCGATCTCTACGGGTATCTGCACATACTGCACCCGATTGCCCACCATCAGCGGATAGCGGGCATTGCCATTGGTGCCTACGCCGATGGTATAGACGCGGATGCCCAGGCTCTGTGCGATTTCGGCAGCCGTAGAGGGCGAGATGTCGCCACGGTTGTTGCTGCCGTCGGTCAGAAGGATGATGACGCGACTCTTGGCCTGCGAGTCCTTCAGACGGCTCACCGCGCTGGCCAGTCCCATGCCGATGGCCGTACCGTCCTCGATGAGTCCGCG
This sequence comes from Prevotella sp., assembly GCA_017467535.1. GTDB lineage: Bacteria > Bacteroidota > Bacteroidia > Bacteroidales > Bacteroidaceae > Prevotella. Next base: position 36,338 of record JAFUST010000074.1, read on the forward strand.
GGCGGCAATGTCGGTGCGCACGTTGTTCAGCAGCGAGAGCAGCGAGGCGTGGTCAATGGTCATGGGGCACTGAGTGAAGGCCTCGCCGGCAAAGATGGTCAGTCCGATGTTGTCGTTCGGGCGGTCGGCGATGAACTCTGCCGCCACCTTCTTGGCTGCCTCGATGCGGTTAGGCTCCAGGTCTTCAGCCAGCATAGAGGTAGACACGTCCATGGCCAGCATGATGTCGATGCCCTCTACGGTCTCGTTCTTCCACGAGTTGTGCGTCTGTGGACGAGCCAGTGCGATGACCAGCAGGGTGAACGCCAGCAGGCGCAGCAACAGTTGCAGCGGCATGAGCATCACCCTCCAACTGCGTGGCGCATGGCGGAAAGCATTGGTATCGGCCATGCGGATCGTAGGCTCGCTCTTCTTGCGGAACATCACGTACCATATTATATAAGGTATGATGAGCAGCAGTAGAAACAGATATTCTCGGTTGGCAAATTCCATAATCTCTTTTTACAGTAAATCGTAGACACTATAGACAACGTAGACGAGGAGCACCATACTGGCCACGAGCAGCACGGCGATAGACGCCTTCAGGGCCCGGCGGCTCTTCTGCGAGCGTTCTTCTTCCTTGGTCAGCGTGGGCTTCACCTGCTGTTCAGTGACGGGCGTCTCTATCTTCGTCTTGTTGATGAAGTCGACGGCACTCACCAGATTGGCATCATTCTCGTTGATCAGCGTGGAGTACTTGGCAAACTTCACCAGGTCGGCTGTCTGGAACAACTGGCTGAGTTCTGCCAGCGACTGTTGGTCGCCGGCCTTCATCAGGCGGTCAATGATCTCGCTGCTGGTCATCTCCATCGCACTGAAGCCATAACGCTCCTCAATGTACTTGCGCAGCGTGTCGGTTAAGCGCGTATAATACTCCTTCGGGTCTTCAGCCGTCACCATCTTCTCGGCCTTGATTTCCTCGATGGCCTTCATGGCCTTCTGGTGAGGCAGCAGACGCTTCACGATGCGGATGCGGGCGATGACAGGCTTGTTGTCGCGCAGCCGCAGGTAGAGATAGTAGGCCACAGCCAGCAGCACGATCATCACCACACTCATCCAGAACGGCAGGCTCCACTCCTCCCAAAGGAAAGGGTTGTCCTGTACATCCTTCGGGCCGTAGTAGTTCTCGTAGTTGGTGGTGTCTACCTCCACGGTCAGCACCTTCAGCGCCAGTTGGTTGGTCTGATAGTCCTGGTCGTTCACCTTGACTGTCATCGGCGGCAGATAGTAGAGCGTGTCTTCGAAAGAGGTGATGACATAGCCACGCTGATGACGCACCTGCCCATTGTCGGCTGATTCGTCAGGCAATTCAATGGCTCCCATGAACTCTACGCCAGCCGGAAAGAGAGCCTCGCGCGGAAACTCCACGTTGGCATCTTTGTCGGCAGTGGCCGTCACGGTGATCTGCACCTGCTGGCCCACGAGCATCTCTACGGCACTGAGCCATGATTCAACCTTTACCTGTGCCAACGTCTGTAACGAACAGACAGTCAATGATATAATGATGAGATACTTCTTCATTTAACCACGTTGTTTAAACAATCCCATGAGGGCTTTCACGTAATCTTCGTCGGTGGCCACGCTGATGCTGTCTACGTTGCTCTTGGCGAAGGTTTCCTTCAGGTCGGCCTGACGCTTCATCCAGTAGCGGCGATACGACTCGCGCAACCGTCGGCTACTGGTGTCCACATACTGCTCGAAGCCCGTTTCAGCGTCTACCACTTTCATCAGCCCCACGTCAGGCAGGTCGCAGGCACGCTTGTCGTAAACCTGAATGGCCACCACGTCGTGCTTGCGGTTGGCGATGGTGAGTTGCTGCAGGAAGTTCTGTCGCGCGTAGAAATCGCTGAGCAGAAAGGCCGTACAACGACGCTTGCTGACGCCGGTCAGGAACTCAACAGCCTGTCCCACATCCGTCCGGCGACTGTCGGCATGGAAGTCGAGCATCTCGCGTATGATGTAGAGGATATGCTTGCGGCCTTTCTTCGGAGGAATGTATTTCTCAATCTTGTCAGAGAAGAAGATGACACCTATCTTGTCGTTGTTCTGAATGGCCGAGAACGCCAGCGTGGCAGCAATCTCGGTCACCATGTCACGCTTCATCTGCTTGCGCGTGCCGAAGTCGAGTGAACCACTGACGTCGACGAGCAGCATCACCGTCAGTTCGCGCTCCTCTTCAAACACTTTCACATAGGGCTTGTTGAAGCGGGCAGTCACGTTCCAGTCAATGTCGCGCACGTCATCACCGTACTGATACTCGCGCACCTCGCTGAAGGCCATACCCCTACCCTTGAAGGCCGAGTGATACTGACCTGCAAAGATATTGGAACTAAGACCGCGCGTCTTAATCTCAATCTTCCTGACTTTCTTGATGATTTCCGATGTTTCCATCAGGGCACTTCGACCTTATTGATAATCTTCGAAACAATCTCCTCGCTGCTGATGTTGGAGGCCTCGGCCTCGTAGGTCAGGCCGATGCGGTGACGCAGCACGTCGTGAGCCACGGCACGCACATCCTCGGGCACCACGTAGCCGCGACGCTTGATGAACGCATAGGCACGGGCAGCCTTGGCCAGGTTGATAGAGGCACGGGGCGAACCGCCGAACGAAATCAGGTCCTTCATCTCCTTCAGGCCGTAGCGGTCGGGATAGCGCGTGGCAAAGACGATGTCGGCAATGTACTGCTCAATCTTCTCGTCGATATACACCTCGCGCACTACTTCGCGAGCCTTCAGTATCTCCTCGGCAGTCGTCACAGGCGTTACCTTGGGCAGGCCACCGCCAATGTTCTCACGGATGATTTTCTTCTCCTCTTCCAGCGAGGGATAGTCGATGATGACCTTCAGCATGAAGCGGTCCACCTGGGCTTCCGGAAGCGGATAGGTGCCTTCCTGCTCAATGGGGTTCTGGGTGGCCATCACGAGGAAAGGACTGGGCAGGTCAAAAGTTTCGCTGCCGATGGTCACCTGCTTCTCCTGCATGGCCTCCAGCAGGGCACTCTGCACCTTTGCCGGAGCACGGTTGATTTCGTCGGCCAGCACGAAGTTGGCAAACACGGGGCCTTTCTTCGTCAGGAAACGCTCGTCTTTCTGCGAATAGATCATCGTACCTGTCACGTCGGCAGGCAGCAGGTCGGGAGTGAACTGGATGCGGCTGTACTGGGCATCAATCAGTTGCGAGAGGGTCTTGATGGCCAGCGTCTTAGCCAGGCCGGGCACGCCCTCAAGAAGAATGTTGCCATCGCTGAGCAAGCCGATAAGCAACGAATCCACCAGATGTTTCTGACCGACGATAACGCGGTCCATGCCAGTCACCAGATTGGTGACGAAGGCACTTTGCTGTTCAATCCGTATGTTTAGTTCGCGGATATCAATATTTTCTGCCATAATGAGTTATGTTGGTTTAGTTATATTTTTCCTTCAGTTTCTTCTTGCTCATCAATTTGGGAATCTTAATCTTCTGACCGGCGGTGAGCACATCGGTGGCTTTCATGCCGTTGTAGACCTCCACGTAGCACTCCATGTCAGGGCCGAGGACACGACGGCTCAGATGGCCGAGTGTCTCACCTTCCCGGGCTGGCTCTTCGCGGTCAAGGCCTACGATGCCGTAGAAGCCCAAGCGGATGCGTTTGTCCATGGCGTCGTATTTCTGCCAGTCAGCGGGCTGTGAGGCAGGCTGCTGGGGAGCGGCGGCAGGCTGCTTGGCTGTGGGCTGCGGTGAAGCGGGTGCGGGCTGATCAGCGACAGCGGGCTCGGGCGTCCCAGTGGCATCTCGGGGCAGCGTGTCGGCGGGAGCGACGGCGACCGTGTCGACGGAGGCCTCTTGCGGCCGTACAGGGACCTCCAACGGGGTCTTTTGGGCTCCAAGCCAATATCCGGCACCAAAAGAAAGGCCGCAAGCCACCAGGGCTGCCAACAGCCAAGGCCACCAGGGCGCGGTCCTTGCAGGAGCGACGGGTTCGGATATCGGAACCGAGATCGGCTCCGACGCGGGTTCCCCCGGCTCTGGTTGTTCGGGCTCCGGCTCAAGTTGTGCGGGCTCCGGATCAGGGGCTATATCCGACTCGGGCTCCATTTCAAGTTCGGGCTCTATCTCGGAGTCTGGCTCTACCGCGGGCTCGGGCTTCACTTCGGGCTCTGGCTCTATCTGAGGCTCTGGTTCTTCGGGCTGCTCTTCCGGTTCTTCAGGCTCGACAGGTGCGTTCTGATCATCGGGGAAGACCACGCCTTCGTTCAGCAGAACGGTTTCGAACTGGTTGAAGGGTTTATTCACCTGGTCTTTCATCAGCGAGTCGGGGGTGAAGGTCAGTTTCTGATGACCTTCGATGAGCACACGCTCGCCCGTGTTCACATTGACACTCTCGCGCGACTCCACATCTATAACCTTGAAGGTGCCCAGACCTTTGATTTTCACCAGGCCATCGGCGTCGATGCCCTCCTTGATCACTTGAACGAAGTCCATCAGAAACTGCTGGGCCTCTTTCTTCGTGATGTCCCACTTGCCAGCCAGCATGTTGGCCAAGGCGTCCATGTATATTTTTTCTGACTTCTCCATCACTCGTTACCTTTGTTTTTAATTGAGTCTTTCCAGGCGGGATGCGGCTTGAAGGTGAGAGTCAGTTTAGGCGGAACGAGCATACGCTGCCCAGTGCCGGGGTTGACCATGATGCGCTCCATCTTCTTTCTCAGTTCAAAGGTGCCAAAGTTGGTCATCTGGATGTCGCTGCCCTCAATGAAGCATTCGCTTATGGCGCCAATCATCTCGGTGGTCATCTTCTGCACCCGGGTGGTCTTCAGCCCGGTTCGTTGAGCCAGTGCGCTGATAAACTCCTTGTTGTTCATTCTTTATTCCTTATTTTATATGATTTCTCCGTATAAGTCAAACTCTTCAGCGTCGATGATACGCACGTCGTAGAACTGGCCAGTATTGAGTGGTCCCTGGCTCAGCGGAACGAGCACCTCGGGGTCTACCTCGGGCGAGCAGAACTCGGTGCGACCAATGTAGTAGTCACCTTCGGTGCGGTCGATGATGATCCTCAGGGGCTGTCCGATTTTAGCGGCCTCAATCTCGGCGCTGATGTTCTGCTGCACGCGCATCAGTCGGTCCAGTCGCCGTTGCTTCACCTCCTCCGGCACGTCATCCTCGTAGTGTTCGGCCGAGTAGGTGCCATCCTCCTCGCTGTAGGCAAAAGCGCCCATGCGCTCAAAGCGTGCCCATTTCACAAAGTCTACGAGTTCCTCGAAGTCCTTGTCGGTCTCGCCCGGGAAGCCCACCATCAGCGTCGTGCGCAGATGGATGCCGGGCACCTCGCGACGCAGGCGCTCGATAAGTTCGATAGTTTCCTGCTTACTGGTGTTGCGGCGCATGCGGTTGAGCATGTGGTCGCTGATGTGTTGCAGGGCTATGTCGAGGTAGCGGCACACATTGGGTTTCTCACGCATCACCTGCAACAGTTCCCAGGGGAAATGCGTGGGATAGGCGTAGTGCAGGCGAATCCACTCCACGCCTTCGATGTCGGCCATCCGGCTGATGAGTTCGGCTATACGCTGCTCTCCGTAGAGGTCTACACCGTAGTAGGTCAGTTCCTGGGCAATGACCTGAAACTCCTTCACGCCCCGCTTGACCAGCGCACGCACCTCGCTGAGGATATCCTCCATCGGACGGCTCTGGTGGTGGCCGGTGATAAGCGGGATGGCGCAGTAGGCGCAGTGGCGGTCGCAGCCTTCGCTGATTTTCAAGTAGGCGTAGTGGCTGGGGGTGGTCAGGTGGCGTGGGGTCTCTAGATGGGCTAGACCATCCAGATCCTCCAGTAACTGCCGATAGTTGAACTTGCCATACCAGCCGTCCACTTCGGGTATTTCGGTCTCGAGGTCAGCCAGATAGCGTTCCGAGAGACAGCCCATCACATAGACGCGCTCCAACAGTCCCTGCTGCTTACGCTCCACAAACTCCAGGATGGTGTTGATGCTCTCCTCCTTGGCATCGGCGATGAAGCCGCAGGTATTGATCACCGCGATTTCGCCCTCGGGCTCCTCGCTGTCGTGGGTCACGCGGTAGCCGTGGGCCTCGAAAAGTCCCATCAGTGTCTCCGAATCGACCAGATTCTTCGAGCAGCCCAGTGATATGAAGTCAACCGTTTTCACAATTGTCAATTCTTAAACAGCGAGTCTACGAAGTCCTTGCGGTCAAAGAGTTGCAGGTCTTCCATTCCCTCGCCCAGTCCGATGTATTTTACGGGCACTTTCAGTTGGTCGCTGATGCCGATGACCACGCCGCCCTTGGCCGTTCCGTCCAGTTTGGTGATGGCCAGGCTGGTAATCTGCGTGACGGCAGCGAACTGCTTGGCCTGCTCGAAAGCGTTCTGACCGGTAGAGCCGTCCAGCACGAGCATCACCTCGTCGGGAGCCTCGGGCAACACCTTCTTCATCACATCCTTTATCTTCTTCAGTTCGTTCATCAGTCCCACCTTGTTGTGCAGTCGGCCTGCTGTGTCGATCAGCACCACGTCGGCACCGTTGGCCTTGGCGCTCTGCAATGTATCGAAGGCCACACTGGCCGGGTCGCTGCCCATCTGCTGCTTCACCACGGGCACGCCCACACGCTCACCCCAGATGCACAGTTGCTCTACGGCTGCGGCGCGGAAGGTATCGGCAGCGCCCAGGTATACCTTCTTGCCTGCCTGCCGGAACTGCCAGGCCAGTTTGCCGATGGTTGTCGTCTTGCCCACGCCGTTGACACCTACGACCAGAATGACATAGGGCCTGTGGTCCGTAGGCAGATCCCACTGCGCGTTGTCCTCCGTATTGTTCTCGGCCAGCAGTGCGGCTATCTCCTCGCGCAGTATACCGTTCAGTTCACTGGTCGACACGTACTTGTCGCGTGCCACGCGCTGCTCTATGCGCTCGATGATTTTCAGTGTCGTGTCCACCCCCACGTCGCTGGTGATCAGCACCTCTTCCAGGTTGTCCAGAACATCGTCGTCCACCTTCGACTTGCCGGCGATGGCGCGAGCCAGTTTGTCAAACACCGAAGTCTTGGTCTTCTCCAGACCCTTGTCCAGCGTCTCTTCCTTTTTCTTCTTGCTGAAAATGTCAAACAATCCCATATCGAATACGTACTCTTTATTATACGTGTGCAAAGTTACAAAAAAAAAACGACACATCCAAAAAACGCACCCCGATTTTGCCCGCTTTTTTGCATTACTTGACTTTTGTTATCTCTACTTTACTGACAGGCTGCCTCTCCCCTCTTCCGCGAACAGGCGAACGAACGAACAGTTGAATAGTTTTTGTTAACTGAATACGCTTTTAATATTATATTACATATATTAAAATATATATAATATAAGCTCTTCTTGCACTCGCACAAAATAACTGTTCAACTGTTCGTTCGCCCATTGTCTCTACACCTTCGAAAACGACGACAAGGCACCTCCGTTGATTGGAAATGCCTTGCCAGTGTAATAGTGATTACGTTTCGACTTAAGCCTCTGCGGGAGCCTCTTCGGCGGCAGCAGCCTCCTCGACGGGAGCCTCTGCTGCAGCGGCTTCTGCTGCTGCAGCGGCCTTCTTCTCAGCCACCTTCTTAGCAATAGCCTCGTTCACCTTCTTCTCCTCGGCCAGAGCCTTGGCTTCAGCGTCCTTCTTGGCTTTTGCCACCTCGGCAGCCACCTTCTCCAGGCCCTTCTGCTTGTCGGCCTTCCATGCATCGAACTTCTTCTGAGCGGTCTCCTCGTCGAACGCGCCCTTCTTCACACCACCACGCAGGTGCTTCATCAGGTACACGCCTTCGCGGCTCAAGATGTTACGCACGGTGTCAGTGGGCTGTGCGTCTACTTCTACCCAGTACAGTGCACGGTCGAAATTCAAGTCTACCGTGGCGGGATTGGTGTTGGGGTTGTAAGAACCAATCTTCTCAGTGAAACGACCATCACGTGGTGCACGAGCGTCGGCGATGACGATGCTGTAGAAAGCATAACTCTTACGTCCACCGCGCTGCAGTCTGATTTTTGTTGCCATGTTTTTTGTTGTTTTGTTGTTAAAAGTTGAATTTCATGCCCTCATCTCGTGAAAGCGGGCGCAAAATTACTGTTTTTTCGTGAAATACGCAAACTTTTCGTCGATTTCTTGCACGCGTTTAAATATTTTTTTGTAATTTTGTATTCGAAATGAAACAATCGCTGTCGATACTCATACCAGTTTACTGCACTGACTGCCACCGTCTGGTGACCGACTTGTGCCTTCAGGCCATCCACATCAATGACCTGAAGTATGAGATCATCGTGGCCGACGACGGTTCGCCCACCCCGCAGACCGTCAACAAGAGCCGCGTAGTGGCCGACCTGCCGGGCGTGCGCTACATCGAGCGGAAGAAGAACGTGGGGCGTGCTGCCATCCGCAACTTCCTGGCCCAGGAGGCACAGTACGAGTGGTTGCTCTTCGTCGACGGTGACATGAGCGTCACCGAGGACAAGTTTCTCTCGTCGTACCTGCACTCCGATACACAGCAAGTGGCCTACGGCGGCTACGTGGTAGGCCCGGGCAAGGAGTGGTGCCTGCGAATGAAGTACGAGCGTCAGTGCGCCCCCATGCACAGTGCTACCGAGCGCCGCAAGCGTCCCTACCAGCACTTCCACACCAGCAACTTCTTGATCCGGCGCGACTTGATGCTGCAGCACCCCTTCGACGAGCGCTTCCGCGGCTATGGCTACGAGGACGTATTCTTCGGCAAGCAACTGCGCCAGGCGGGCATCACCATCGACCATCCCGACAACCCTCTCGGCTTCCTCGACTTTGAAGAAAACGCCCGTTTCATCGACAAGACCGAAGAGAGCCTGCGCACGCTCTACACCTTCCGCGACGAACTGCGAGGCTATTCGCAGATGCTCACCGTCATCGAGGGTCTGCACCCTCGCATGCTACTCCCGCTCGTGCGTCTGTGGCACCGTTTGTTCGGCTCGCTGGAGCGGCGCAACTTGTGCGGCGAGTGCCCCAGCCTGACCATATTCAAACTCTACAAATTAGGCTATTATCTAACCCTTAAAAACCAATCTATCAAATGATTAAGAGATTTGCATTCAAGATGTTCCTCAAGCCCGGATTCGAGGAAGAGTATCAGAAACGCCATGCTGCAATCTGGCCCGAGCTAGTCAAGATGATCAAGGAGCAGGGAGTAAAGAACTACAGCATCTATTGGGACCGCGACACCAACATCCTCTTCGCTTATCAGGAGTGCACCAAGGAGGGTAACTCGCAGGATACGGAGAACGTAGACCCGATTACGCAGCGCTGGTGGGACATGATGGCTGACATCATGGAGGCCAACCCCGACAATTCGCCCGTAACGATTCCCCTGCCCGAGGTGTTCCATCTCGACTAAGGCGGCGCCTCACTTGGCGTTGCGACGGTATTTCTGGTAGCGCGTGCGGATGTTGTCCACGTAGGCTGCCGTCTCCTGACCGCGCATATATCCATTTCTGACCAGCGAGTCCTGATAGTAGCGGGGCTCGCTGAGTCTTAATATATAGGTACGCACGTCGCCCCATCGGTTAGGATTGCGGCCGTCGCGCTGGCAGAGCCGCTGGGCATCGCGCAGGTGGTGCAGGCCGCCGTTGTAGGCCGCCATCGCCAGATTCTGCCGTTCGGTGTGGTCGCGCACCGAGGCCAGTTCGCCTTCCAGTTCCTTCAGATATCGTGCTCCCGCCTCGATGTTGCGCTCGGGGTCGTAAAGCATCTGTCGGGGCAGTCCCAGGTGGTCGGCCGTGCCGGGCATGATCTGCATCAGGCCCTGCGCCCCGGCAAACGAGCGTGCCCGCGGGTCGAAGGTGGACTCCTGATAGCACAGAGCCGCCAGCAGCCGCCAGTCCCAGCCATACTGCCGCCCGTAGCGCTTGAAAAGGTCATCATAGCGCGAAATAACGCCGTGAGAGAGCATCGGGGCAAACACCTGTCGCACCACGCGACGATGGGTCAGCCAGTCCTGCTCCTCCTCACGGGTTTCAGCCAGCAGCGCGGGGTCATACCAGTCGCTCAGGGCCCGCTCCAGTTCGGGCTTACCCTCGCCTACCCTCCAGCCGCTCACGGTGGTGTCGGCCTCAAGCCGGAGAATGGCCACGTCGGCATCGTCGGCTGCCAGCCGCTCGAGGATGGCACTGATGTCGCGGCACACCTCTACGCGCAGTTTCACGCCGATGGAGGCCGCAAAGCGCTCTGCCATCAGATACTGCACGCCCAGGTGCCGTCCGCCGAAGTCGTAGTAGGTATCGGGGCCGGAAAGCGTCACGGCTATCAGTTCGCCTGCCTGCTGAATCTCGTCCAGGTCGAAGCCGTCAGTCGTGTCGGCCTGCCCTTCGCCCCAGGGGGGCGCAGGTGCCTCTTTCTGGGGGCCGCAAGCCGAAAGCAGGGCGAAAGTGAGTATAAATATGCCGAGAAGTTTCAAATTCATCACTTTTTCGGTGCAAAATTACGCAATTAATTGCATATTCGGAAAAAATTTGGTAATTTTGCCACGATTTTCAAGATAATTAGACAAGTTTTATGCTTAGAATCGCAGTACAATCAAAAGGTCGTCTGTTCGACGATACCATGCAACTGCTCAATGAGGCAGACATCAAAGTGAGTGCCAGCAAGCGTACCCTGCTGGTGGAGGCCAAGAACTTCCCCCTGGAGGTGCTCTATCTGCGCGATGACGATATCCCCCAAAGTGTGGCCACGGGTGTGGCCGACATCGGCGTTGTGGGTGAAAACGAGTATGTGGAGCGCGGTGCCGAGGCCGAGATCGTGTCGCGCTTGGGCTTCAGCCGCTGCCGTCTGTCGCTGGCTATTCCCAAAGACATTGACTACCAGGGACTTGAGTGGTTCAACGGCAAGACCATCGCCACGTCCTATCCCGTCATTCTGAAGAAGTTCCTGACTGACAACCATATTCATGCAGAGATTCACGTCATCACTGGTAGCGTAGAAATCAGCCCGGGCATCGGACTGGCCGATGCCATCTTCGACATCGTCAGCAGCGGTTCCACCCTCGTCAGCAACAATCTGCGCGAGGTGGAGGTGGTCATGCAGAGCGAGGCCCTGCTCATCGGTCATCCCGGCATGAGCCAGGAGAAGCGCGAAGTGCTCAACCAGATGCTGTTCCGTTTCCAGGCCGTGCGCGAGGCAGAGGATAAGAAGTACGTGCGCATGAATGCTCCGAAGGCCCGCCTGCAGGAGATCATCAACGTGCTGCCCGGCCTGAAGAGCCCTACCATCATCCCCTTGGCTGACGATGAATGGTGCTCGGTGCACACCGTGCTCGACCAGAAACGCTTCTGGGAAATCATCGGCCAACTGAAGGAATTGGGTGCACAGGGCATCCTGGTGACACCGATTGAGAAAATGATTCTCTAAGAGTTAAAAGTGAATAGTTGATAGTGAATAGTTTGCTACCGCAACCATGAAGATTATCCAATATCCTAAACAAGATGAATGGGCAGAAATCTGCCAGCGTCCGCACCTGGACATCACCCAACTGCAGCAGACCGTCAGCAGCGTGCTGAGCGATGTGAAGGCCCGCGGCGACCAGGCTGTCATCGACTATGAACAGCGCTTTGACCACTGCTCGCTCACCTCGCTGTCCGTCACGCCGCAGGAGATGGACGAGGCCGAAGCCCTTGTCTCGCCCGCATTGCGTGAAGCCATCGTGCTGGCTCACGAAAACATATTGAAGTTCCACGCTTCGCAGAAGTTCGAGGGACAGAAGGTGGAGACGCGTCCAGGCGTGGTATGCTGGCAGAAGAGCGTGGCCATTGAGCGCGTGGGGCTCTACATCCCCGGCGGCACGGCCCCGTTGTTCTCTACGGTGCTCATGCTGGCTACACCTGCCAAGATTGCCGGATGCAGCGAAATAGTGCTCTGCACGCCTCCTAACCGTGAAGGCCGTGTCAATCCCGCCATCCTCGTGGCTGCCCGCGTGGCCGGAGTCAGCAAGGTGTTCAAGGCCGGTGGCGTTCAGGCTATCGGCGCGATGGCCTACGGCACGCAATCGGTACCCAAGGTCTTCAAGATTTTCGGCCCCGGCAATCAGTATGTGATGGCCGCCAAACAACAGGTGTCGCTAGGCGATGTAGCCATCGACATGCCTGCAGGTCCCAGCGAGGTCTGTGTGCTGGCCGACGAGACTGCCAACACGGCCTTCGTGGCTGCTGATCTGCTCTCGCAAGCCGAGCATGGCATCGACTCGCAGGTGCTGCTTGTCACCACCTCTGAGCAGGTGCTCGCACAGGTGCAACAGGAGGTGGACCGCCAACTGGCACTCCTGCCCCGCAAGGAGATTGCCGAGAAGGCTCTGGATAACAGCCGCATGGTGCTGGTCGCCTCGGTTGACGAAATGATACATCTTTCTAATGCGTACGCGCCCGAACATCTTATAATTCAGACGCGCGATTACGAACAATTGGCCGAGCGCGTGGTCAATGCCGGTAGCGTATTCCTGGGCCCCTATGCCTGCGAGAGTGCTGGCGACTATGCCAGCGGCACCAACCACACACTGCCCACCCACGGCTATGCTACAGCCTACAGCGGTGTCAATCTGGACAGTTACTGCCGTAAGATCACTTTCCAGCACCTCACTCCCGAAGGCATCCGCCAGATTGGGCCTGCTGTGGAACTGATGGCCGAGGCCGAGCAACTGGACGCCCACAAGAACGCAATGACAATCAGAATCAACTCGCTATGAAGTCCCTCGAAGAACTGACCCGCCAGAACATCTGGAACCTGGCACCCTACTCTTGCGCACGCAACGAGTTCACAGGCACCACGGCCACTGTCTTTCTCGATGCCAACGAGAATCCCTACGGTGGCACCTTCAACCGCTACCCCGACCCGCTGCAGACGGAACTCAAGAAGAAAATCGAGCAGGTGAAGGGCATTCCGGCTGACTACACCTTCGTAGGCAACGGCAGCGACGAGGCCATTGACCTGATGTATCGCTGCTTCTGCGAACCAAAGATTGACAACGTGGTAGCCATCGAGCCCACCTACGGCATGTATAAGGTCTGCGCTGACATCAACGACGTGGAGTATCGCCCCGTGCTGCTTGACGAGCACTATCAGATAACCGCCGAGACACTGCTGGCAGCCTGCGACGAGCACACCAAACTCATCTGGATTTGCAGCCCTAACAACCCTACGGGCAACGACATCCAGCGCGAGGAGGTTGTCAAGGTGATTGACAACTTTCAGGGCATCGTCATCGTCGACGAAGCCTATAGCGACTTCTCCCGTCAGCGTCCCCTGCGCTTCGAACTGCCCCGCCATCCCAACATGGTTGTGCTCAACACGCTGAGCAAGGCATGGGCCTCGGCTGCTATCCGCTTGGGTATGGCTTTCGCTTCGCCTGCCATCATCGACATCATGAACAAGGTGAAGTATCCCTACAATGTCAACCTGCTCTCACAGCAGCAGGCCATCAAGGTGTTGAGCGACCCATTCGAGGTGGACCGCTGGATCCAGATGATTCTGCAGGAACGGTCACGCACCATCGAGGCTTTCCGACAACTGGACATCTGTGAGGAGGTATTCCCATCTGATGCCAACTTCTTCCTTGCCCGCGTCACCGATGCTCAGCGCATCTATGACTATCTGGTGGAGAAAGGCATCATCGTGCGCAATCGCACGCGCATCATGCTCTGCCACAACTGCCTGCGCATCACCATCGGCACCCGAAACGAGAACAACGAACTCATCGGTGCCCTGCGCACCTTCCACTAATCGAAGGTATCTCCCGCAGTTTGGCACGCCTTTTGCTTGTGGCCTTTTTGAACTATTACAACAAGAAAGGAAACGAATGACAAGTCAATTTTCACCCAAAGTGTCTGAAATACTCGCCTATTCGCGCGAAGAAGCCCAGCGGTTGTCTTCATCGTCGGTAGGTCCCGAGCATCTGTTGCTGGGCTTGCTCCGCACGAACGACGGTCCCGTTTGGAACGTGTTCAACCGCCTGCAACTTAACACTGCGCAAATCAAGCAACAACTGGAGCAACTCGTGCGTGAGCCCATGAACTTCTATACTCCGCTCAACTCTCAGGAACTTGTGCTCAACGAGAAGGCTTCCAACATCTTAAAACTGGCGGTGCTCGAAGCCCGTATGCAGCGTATGCAGAAGGTCAACGAGGAGCATCTGCTGCTGGCCATCCTGCACGACCAAGGCGAAAACAGAGCCAAAGGCGTGCTGGAGGACTGTCAGATGAACTACGACGACGTGCTCAGCCTGCTGAAGGCTGGCAATTCGCCGCAGGATGCCATCCAGTTGCCAGAGGAAGACGAGGAGGAAGAGGGCGGACAGGCTACCACCAACACCCAACAGGAGAAGGACGGACAGACCAAGAACAAGTCAAAGACGCCCGTGCTGGACAACTTCTCCACCGACCTGACGCGTGCGGCCAAAGAGGGCAAACTCGACCCCTGCGTGGGCCGCGAGAACGAGATTCAGCGTGTCATCGAGATACTGGGCCGCCGCAAGAAGAACAACCCCATACTGATTGGCGAGCCCGGCGTGGGCAAGAGTGCCATCGTGGAAGGTTTGGCTCAGATGATCACCGCCCGCAAGTGTTCGCCGATGTTCTTCAATAAGCGCATCGTCAGCCTCGACATGACCGGCATCGTTGCCGGCACGAAATATCGCGGTCAGTTTGAAGAACGCATAAAGGCCCTCCTGAAAGAGATTGAGCAGAACCCCGATATCATTGTCTTCATCGACGAGATCCACACCATGATAGGTGCCGGTTCAACTCCGGGGTCGATGGATGCAGCCAACATCATGAAGCCTGCGCTGGCTCGCGGCACCATGCAGTGCATCGGTGCCACCACGCTGGACGAGTACCGCAACTCCATTGAGAAAGACGGCGCCCTGGAGCGTCGCTTCCAGAAGGTGATAGTCGAGCCTACCACAGCCGATCAGACGCTGCAGATCCTGCACAACATCAAAGACCGCTACGAGGAGCATCACCACGTGGAATACACCGACGAGGCTCTGCTGGCTTGTGTCAAATTGACAGAACGCTATGTCACCGATCGTGCCCAGCCCGACAAGGCCATTGACGCTCTTGACGAGACAGGTGCCCGTGTGCATCTGCGTGCTGCTCATATCCCGCCGGAAATAGACGAACTGGAGAAGCAACTCGAGGTCATCAAGGAGAAGAAGACGCGGGCCGTGACCAATCAGAACTATGAGTTGGCAGCCAGTTATCGCGACAGTCAGACCAAACTGGAGAAGCAGTTGGCTGAGGTTCAGGCACAGTGGCTGTCGGGCAATACTGACGAGCGCCTGACCGTGACCGATGCCGAAGTGAGCGACGTGGTGAGCATGATGACTGGCGTGCCCGTGCAGCGCATGGCTGAGAGCGAGGGCGTGCGGCTGAAAGGCATGGGGGCTGCCCTGAAGAGCAGCGTCATTGCCCAGGATACCGCCATCGACAAGATGGTGAAGGCCATCCAGCGCAACCGCGTGGGACTGAAAGACCCCAACCACCCCATCGGTGCCTTCATGTTCCTGGGCCCCACGGGCGTTGGAAAAACCTATCTGGCCAAGAAACTGGCCGAGCAGATGTTCGGTTCGGCTGATGCCCTCATCCGCATCGACATGAGCGAATACACCGAGTCGTTCAACGTGTCGCGACTCATCGGTGCGCCTCCGGGCTATGTGGGTTATGAAGAAGGTGGCCAACTCACGGAGCGCGTGCGCCGCAAGCCTTACTCCATCGTCCTGCTCGACGAGATAGAGAAGGCCCACGGCAACGTGTTCAACCTCCTGCTGCAGGTGCTTGACGAAGGCCGCCTGACTGATGGCAACGGCCGCTTTGTTGACTTCCGTAATACCGTCATCATCATGACCTCTAATGCCGGCACGCGTCAACTGAAGGACTTCGGACGCGGCGTTGGCTTCACCGCCGGCAGCGTGGGGCTGGCTATGAACGAGAAAGACCGCGAGCATGCCCGCAGCATCGTGCAGAAAGCCCTGTCGAAGCAGTTCTCGCCCGAGTTCCTCAACCGTCTGGACGAGATCATCACCTTCGACCAACTGGACCTGGAGGCCATCAAGCGCATCATCAACGTAGAACTGAAGCCGCTCGTGAAGCGCATCGAGGATTTGGGCTACACCATCGAACTGACCGATGCCGCCAAGGAGTTTGTGGCCACCAAGGGCTACGATGTCCAGTTTGGTGCCCGTCCGCTGAAGCGTGCCATCCAGAACTACATCGAGGACGGCATCTGCGAGCGTATCCTGGACGATGACATCACAACCGGCACCGTCATCCACATTGACAAGCATCCGGAAAAGGAAGAACTGACCTTCACGGTCTGAAGACTTAAAGAATCTTAAATAACGCCACAAAAGTCGGGCGCAAAGGGCTCATTCTCAATTATTTTGAGTACCTTTGCGCCCGCTTTGTGCACCTGTCCGGGTGCAGGGGAGTCAGAACAGGCGCCGGCTCCCCGTAATATTAACCATTTAAGCATGGTCTGATGAACGCCTGTTCAGGCCAAAACCCCTTGAAGGGGACAAGAGAACAATTATGTCAGAATTAACAAAGAACGTACAGCCGTTGCAGGACTTCAACTGGGACGAGTTTGAGAATGGCACCGTGGCCAATGTCAGCCGTGAGGAACTTGACAAAGCCTACGATGAGACCCTCAACAAGGTGGCTGACCACCAGGTGGTAGAGGGCAAGGTCGTCTCTGTTGACAAGAAGGAAGTCGTTGTGAACATCGGCTACAAGAGCGATGGTATCATCCCCGCTACCGAGTTCCGCTACAATCCCGACCTGAAGAGCGGTGATGTGGTTGAAGTCTACGTGGAGAGCGTGGAGGACAAGAGTGGCAAACTCATCCTCTCTCACAAGAAGGCCCGCCTCTCTCAGGCTTGGGATCGCGTGAACCAGGCTCTTGACGAGCAGCAGATCATCCAGGGCTTCATCAAGTGCCGCACCAAGGGTGGTATGATTGTCGACGTATTCGGCATCGAGGCCTTCCTGCCCGGCAGCCAGATCGACGTTCATCCCATACGCGACTATGACCAGTTCGTGGGCAAGACGATGGAGTTCAAGGTGGTCAAGATCAACCAGGAGTTCCGCAATGTCGTCGTCAGCCACAAGGCTCTCATCGAGCAGGAACTGGAGGCCCAGAAGCAGGAGATCATCTCTCGTCTGGAGAAGGGTCAGATTCTGGAGGGTACCGTCAAGAACATCACCTCCTACGGCGTATTCGTCGACCTGGGCGGCGTAGACGGTCTGATCCACATCACCGACCTGTCTTGGGGCCGTGTTGACGATCCCAAGAAGGTGGTTGAACTTGACCAGAAGATCAATGTCGTCATCCTCGACTTCGATGAGGAGAAGAAGCGCATCGCCCTCGGTCTGAAGCAACTCACCCCGCACCCCTGGGATGCTCTGGATGCCAACCTCAAGGTGGGTGACCACATCAAGGGCAAGGTGGTTGTCATCGCCGACTACGGCGCATTCGTGGAGGTTCAGCCCGGCGTAGAGGGCCTGATCCACGTCAGCGAGATGTCGTGGAGCCAGCACCTGCGCAGCGCTCAGGAGTTCCTGAAGGTGGGCGACGAGGTGGAGGCCGTCATCCTGACCCTTGACCGCGAGGAGCGCAAAATGTCTCTGGGCATCAAGCAGTTGAAGGAAGATCCCTGGGAGGCCATCGAGGTGAAGTATCCCGTTGGCTCGAAGCACACCGCCAAGGTGCGCAACTTCACCAACTTCGGCGTATTCGTCGAACTGGAGGAAGGTGTCGACGGTCTGATCCACATCAGCGACCTCAGTTGGACCAAGAAGGTGAAGCACCCCTCAGAGTTCACCAAGGTGGGCGAGCCCATCGACGTTGTTGTGCTCGACATCGATAAGGAGAACCGCCGTCTCTCCCTCGGTCACAAGCAGTTGGAGGACAACCCCTGGGATGTCTTCGAGGGCAAGTACACCGTTGGTTCCGTCCACACCGGCAAGATCACCGAGATGCTCGAGAAGGGCGCCGTGGTTGCCCTGGAGGAGAACGTGGAAGGCTTCGCTACTCCTAAGCACCTGCAGAAGGAAGACGGCACTCAGGCACAACTGGGTGAGGAACTGGAGTTCAAGGTGATCGAGTTCAACAAGGATTCGAAGCGCATCATCCTCTCTCACAGCCGCACCTTCGAGGATGCACAGCGTGATGAGAAGCGTGCTGCCCGCAAGGCTGCTGCTCCCCGTCAGAAGAAGGAAGAGGCTCCGAAGATCGAGAACGTGGCTGCCAGCACCACGCTGGGCGACCTCGATGTTCTGGCCAACCTGAAGGCTCAGATGGAGAAGGGCGAGTAAAAAACTCTCCCCTACCCTCTAAACTCATACGTAAAGGCTGCACCCCGCAACAGGGAGTGCAGCCTTTTATTTATTGCAATCAGAGCGTCAATGCTTACATTTCAGGCGAAATTACTTCACCACGACCTTGATGCTCTTGCTTCCGACCTTCACGATGGCAACGGAGCCTGCCTGCAGCGAAGTCCTGACCGTTGCCGTTCCGTTTTGGCTGACAGCCGAGCCCTCCTGCAGACCATTGATGCCATAGACGCTGACCCGTGTGCCGTCATCTATGCCTTGCACCTTCAGCACGCCACCCTCGCTCTGTACCAGAATGGCACGGGCCGAAATGCTGGCCACGCCGTTGGCTATGCCCTCAGTCTTAGGCTCTACGTCCACCCAGCACAGCGTTGCGTAGACCGTCTCAGAGTTCTCATATTCTGCCTTTGCAGCATAGACGCTGATGCTGTAGGTCACACCGAGTTGCACCTCATTCACAGTATAGGTCCCCATGTCCGCATCTGTGATGCTCGACACGCAAGTGGCCCCCTCAGTCTCACAGTTGAATGTCAGTTTCCCGTTTTTATAACTGATAGTAGGCTTCTCGCACTTCTTGGTCTCAGGTGTCACAGGGTCGCTGCCACCCGTTCCATCCTCTATGAACACGAAATCCTTCCATCCCTCCGTTGCTTTATATTTCTCTTTCGTACCTACAGGCACATATAGCGTGCCGTTCATGAAAGTATTCTGACTAAATGTGCTGTGGTAAGATGTTTTTCCATTTATCCCAAACGGATTCTCTATCAACGACACAACCGTAGCAAGATTGTCGCATTTGAACGCAGAACGCCCGATGGTCGTCACGCTGTTAGGAATGGTCACCGAGGTCAGGCCGCTGTAATAGAACGCTGCATCACCGATGCTCGTCACGCTGTTGGGAATGGTTACAGAACTCAGCCCGCTACAGTAGCGGAACGCATAACTCCCGATACTCGTCACGCTGTTAGGAATCACTAAGTCCTTAATTTCCGTGTTTTCATCGCTATATAAGTGATGAGCGTAATACAGAGGGTTATCGTCAAACTTTATATTGCACCACGCAGCAATATCTTTGACGATTACTTTTTGAAGTTCATCACAAAAAGAGAATGCTTTAAGTGCTGATTGTCAGCAATTTGCCAGTTAAACGGAAGAAAAGTGGTCCTGTGTGTTTTCTACCTTGGCTTGTGAGGGCAGATTTAACGTATTTCGCTCGATCTTAGGTCGCTTGCACGGCAAGAACTTTCATAAACGTGTAGATAGGGGGCATTATGACAGACTGATGAGGCATAAGTACCTCAAAATGCGTCCTTTTAAGAAGATTTTCTTCCGAATTGGAGCATAAATAGAATAATTTTTGTATCTTTGTACCGAATATTCAACTACTGCTGATAATGATAATAATAACAATAACAAACTAAACGACAATAAATATGAGAAAAAAGACTAAGAACAGGCACGGAGGCTTCGGGCTGCAAGTGCTATTGCTCATGCTCGTGATGCTCGTTGGAGGAATCACGAACATACAGGCGCAATCGTACATTACCGACGTGATAGTCCTCGGTAATTATGACAGCGCACTTGATGCGAAAAACCTGAGGAACGAGTACACCAACAAGGGCTGGACCGTCCTCGAGCAAGACCTCAACGCTGGTACCGGTGGCTGGTGGATTTATATAGCCTACAAGACCAGTAGCACTGCCAATCCCTATTCGGACTACATTACCGACATCTGCGCATCGGATCAAAAAATGGATTCCTTTACCTCTGATGGGCGCACCTACTACAGGGTGCCGACCAACAGCGATTTCAACGGCGACCTCAACAAAGGTTCTGGAGTGTTCCCCGACATATATCTTTATTTCACCCGCGACCGCAAGAACCTTAGTGACTACGGCGGTAGCAAGCGCGTAATGACCCGCTTGTCGACAACAAGGAGCACAAAAAAAAATCCCGATGACGGTGACAACTCCTCTCTCACCGTCTCTTGGCGCAACAGCTCGTACAGTGGCTACTTAGACACGAATGAGAATACTGGTTCTGACTATATTTATATTCATCAGCACTTCACCACGCAGACGGCGAAGTGGAAAAGAGAACCCACCTACGCCTCGGATCTTACCTACAACGGCACGAGTCAGAGGCTGATAACCTATGATCCAATCAGCGATAACGTC
>JAFUST010000075.1 GCA_017467535.1 Prevotella sp.
CCAACGAGTCGTTCGGCTACACCGAGGAGAAACTCGTTTCGAGTGACATCATCGGCATGAAGTTCGGTTCGCTGTTCGATGCTAACCAGACCATGGTCAGCAAGATCGGTGACGGCAACTCTCTGGTTCAGGTTGTTGCTTGGTACGACAACGAGAACTCTTACACCTCTCAGATGGTTCGCACCATCAAGTACCTCGCTGAGTTGAAATAATCTCCGTTAAGGTAAAAATAAAGGCCGTCCGATTTTGTCGGACGGCTTTTTTTGTGTACCTTTGCCCCTGTTATGCAGAAGATGATCACGATACTTGGCCCTACAGCCAGCGGCAAAACCCCGCTGGCCGTAGCCGTTGCCGCTCGCATTGGCGGCGAGATTATCTCGGCTGATTCCCGACAGGTCTACCGTCGCATGGATATTGGCACGGGCAAGGATTTGGCGGATTATACAATAACCTATAACCGTGAACCACTAACTATTCCTTATCATCTGATCGACATCTGTGAGCCTGGCACGAAGTACAGCCTCTTTCAGTATCAGCGGGATTTCTTTGATGCCTATCAGGATATCATTGGCAGAGGCAAGACTCCTATTCTCTGTGGTGGCACGGGCCTATACATTGAGGCCGTGCTAAAAGGCTACCAGTTGTCCCCCGTTCCCCAGGACCCCGAGTTGCGAGCCTGTCTGGAAGGCAAGAGCCTGGCAGAACTGGCGAAGATGCTGGTGGAATTGAAAGCGAAGAACGGCTCGGCGATGCATAACACCACTGATGTGGACTCTTGTCAAAGGGCCATCCGTGCTATTGAGATTGAGACCTATAATGCAGCACATCCGATGCCCAAGCGCGAACTCCCTCCCGTGGATTCGCTGGTCATCGGTGTCAACATCGACCGCGACCTGCGCAGAGAGAAAATCACCCGCCGCCTCCAGGCCCGACTCAACGAGGGAATGGTCGACGAGGTGCGGGGTCTGCTGGCCGAGGGTATTCCAGCCGAAGACCTGATCTACTATGGCCTGGAGTATAAATACCTGACGGAATATGTCATCGGTCGGCTCTCCTACGACGAGATGTTCCGTCGACTCGAGATAGCCATTCATCAGTTTGCCAAGCGTCAGATGACGTGGTTCCGTGGCATGGAGCGTCGTGGCATCACCATCCACTGGATTGATGCCACCCTTCCTATGGAAGGAAAGGTTGCAGAAATAGTGGAATTTAGGTAATTACCATAAAAAATATGGTATTTCCTTTCGTCTGTGTGAAATAAAATGTGTAACTTTGCACGGCAAAAGCGTTAACAATCTAACTTAAAAACAAAAAGCAATATGACATTAACCGTATGGATTGTCGCAGTCTTTGTGCTTGGCTATTTCTTTATCGCCATTGAGAGTGTGACAAAAGTGAACAAGGCAGCCATTGCCTTGCTGATGTTTGTGGCCACATGGACGCTGTTCATGATTTCGCCCGAACTGTATCTGCCGGAGGCCATCGGCGACCTGAAGGCCTCAGTGGTGAGCACCGCCATTGAGCATCATCTGGGCTCTACGGCCACCACGCTGTTCTTCCTGATGGGCGCCATGACCATCGTGGAACTGGTGGACCAGAACGGTGGCTTCAACTTCGTGAAGGATGTGATGCAGACCAAGTCGAAGCGGTCGCTGCTCTGGCGTATCGCCTTCATGACGTTCGTGCTGAGTGCCATCCTCGACAACCTGACCACTTCGATCGTGATGATCATGATCCTGCGCAAACTGGTGGCCGACAGGAAGGACCGTCTCATCTATGCCTCGCTGGTAATCATTGCTGCCAACAGCGGCGGCGCCTTCTCGCCTATTGGCGACGTGACTACCATCATGCTTTGGAACAAAGGCGTCATCACAGCGGCCGGTGTCATCACCGAGATATTCATCCCCTCGCTGGTGTCGATGCTCATCCCGGCCTACATCCTTTCGCTCTCATTGAAAGGCGAACTGGTGCCGGTCACTGAGTCGACCTCCCTTGAAGAGAGTGACAGCCTCACGGCAGCCCAACGCAAGGCCATCTTCTTCCTCGGTGTGGGCGGTCTGATCTTCGTGCCCATCTTCAAGACCATTACCCATCTGCCGCCGTTCGTGGGCATCCTGTTGGTGCTCGGCGTGCTGTGGACAGTGACGGAGATCTTCTATATTCGCATCCACCAGGAGCATGAGGACACGGCTAACAACACCAACACCCAGAAGCGCGTGTCGAAGATGCTGTCGCGTATCGACATGGATACCATCCTCTTCTTCCTCGGCATCCTGATGGCCGTGGGCTGTCTGGAGACCATCGGTGTGCTGACCCAGTTGGGCCAGGGCCTGAATGAGTGGTCGGGCGGCAACCACTATCTGGTGACGGGTGTCATCGGCGTGCTCTCGTCGATTGTCGACAACGTGCCTCTGGTGGCCGGCTGTATGGGCATGTACGAGGTGCCTACGGCCGACATGGTGGCTGCCAACCCCGAACTGGCAGACTTCAGCGTCGACGGCATCTTCTGGCAGTTGCTGGCCTACTGTGCCGGTGTGGGTGGTTCGATGCTCATCATCGGCTCTGCCGCTGGTGTGGTAGTCATGGGTCTGGAGAAAATCACCTTCGGCTGGTATATGAAGAAGATCACGTGGGTGGCCTTCGTGGGCTATCTGGCTGGCATCGGCTGTTACTATGTGGAGAAATTGTTCTTCTAAACCTTGTTCTATTCTCACAAAATAGGCGACATTGGAACGGTGTCGCCTGTTTTGTGTCTACTGGTTGCGCAGGTCGCTGGGCTTTCGGCCTGTCTTCGCCTTGAACTTAGCCGAGAAGTAGTCGGGGGAGTCGAAGTTGAGGCGGTAGGCTATCTCCTTGATGCTCATATCTGTGGTGGTGAGCATCTCCTTGGCTCGCTGGAGTTTCAGGGCCTGCTGATAGATGGCGGGGGATAGGCCTGTGTGCTCCTTGAAGAGTTTGCGGAAGTTGCTGTAACTGACACCCAGTTCCTCGGCCACCTGCTGTATGGTGAGGGCACTCTCCAGTGATTCGCGAATGCGGAGACGGGCCCGGTTGATCATGTCTACATGAGTCTGGTTGCGGCTCTTCAGTTCGATGTTGCGTTCCAACGAGTACATCATGCCAATGAGGTGGTTGACAATTCCTGCCATCATCTGCTGTGAGTAGGCAGCCTCTTCCTGTGCAGCGGTAAAGGCCTGACGATAGAGACTAACGATGTCGGCCGAATAGCCCACGTGATAGATGGGCTTGGTAGGCGATAGGAAATTAGCCCTCACGCGGTCGTCCATATTTACGCCCTTGAAGCCTATCCAGTATTTCTTCCAGCCGCGCGGCCCAGTGGGGTGGTAACTATGCCATTCGCCAGGAAAGAGCAGAAAGAAGTCGCCTTCGCGCAGCGTGGCCTCTGGCACGGTGCGGCTGTGGAAGATGCCTTCGCCCTCGATGATGTAGAGCAACTGGTACTCTGGCAGCACGCGACCTTTCTCCAGATCGAAGTAATAACCGTCGGCATGTCCGCGGGTGGGGTAGGGGTCGTTGGGGCCTATCTCCTCGTAGCCGATGGTGGTCACGGTGAGTCCCCATAGCGCATCGCGTTCGCTGGCAAGCATATATTTACACGTTTGCATAGTTTACGGTTTACTGTTTACAGTTTGGAGTTTTCGCTCGCAGGGAATCCAGAACCAGAAGATGGAACCCTTGCCTTCGCCTTCGCTCGACACGCCTATTTCGCCACCCATGCGCTCGGCGATGCTCTTGCAGATGTTGAGGCCCATGCCGGTGCCCTGCACGAACTCATCGAGTTTGACGAAACGGTCGAAGACGATGTCCTGCTTGTCCTGCGGGATGCCGGTTCCGCTGTCCTCGCAGAAGATGCGCAGTCCGTGGCGTTCGTAGTGATAGCCCAACTTGATGTAGCCTTGGTGGGTGAACTTCACGGCATTGGTCACGAAGTTGGTGATCACCTGGGTGATACGCTCCAGGTCGATGGTCGTGTAGAAGGTGTCGTAGGGGTTGTGCTTGATAAACTGCACACCGTCCTGCATGCGCTGCTGGAGGGTCAAGCAGATGTCATCAAAGGCACTGGAGAACTCCACTTCTTCGGCACGGATGGAGGTGGGGCCTTCGTTAAGAGACGATGCCGTGAGAATGTCGTTGATGAGTCGCTGTAACATATCGCAGTTCTTGCGGATGATGCGGATATACTCGTCGCGCTCCTCGGCGGCATCGGTGAATGGGAGCACCTCGGTGAAGCCGATGATGGCATTTAGGGGAGTGCGCAGTTCATGGGTCATCGAGGCCATGAATCCGCTCTTCAGCCTGCCGATGTCCTGGGCGATGCGGGCCTCTTTCTCCAATCGCTTCTTCGTGCTCATCTCGCGGGTGATGTCGATGGACAGGCCGCGGTGGCCAGTCACGTGGCCCTCTGCATCGGTGATTGGCGTGCCGGTGATGTGGAACCACGACTCGCCAGAATCAAGCACGGTGTTGACGAAGTGCAGAACGCTGTCGAAGGCCTGATGGCTGTTATAGTTGTCCATGGCCGTCTGGCGCTCCTCCTCCAGCATGTGGCTGCAGTGTCGCTCGAAGGGCATGACGATGAAGTCCTCTGGCTCCTTGCCCATCATCGAGCGGTAGTAGTAGGCCGTCTGCTGGCTGATGTCGCTGTACCACAGATAGGTCAGTCCCTGCTTGGTCAGGAAGTTCAGCCACTGGTCGTAGCGGTCGATGCGCTGCTGCGTCGACCTGATGTCCTGCTCATACAGGTGCAGTTCGTGGTCGAAATCGTGGTCATCGGTGATGTCGACGGTCGATACGAAGTAGTTGGCTATCTCACCCTGGTCGTTGATGAGCGGCCGGACATGATATTCCACATAGCGGTTTAAGCCCATGTCGGGATACTCCATGTGCATACAGGCCTGCAGGGGATCCTTGTCGTTGGGCGAGTAGGCACTGCGGAACATCGGGATGTCGAACATACAGACGGTCAGCCAGAAACGCTCCGACTCGGGATTCTCCGGTGTGATGCCGCAGACCTTGCGCATGGCATCGTTGAGATCGATGAGCCAGCCGTCCTTGTCGTAGAACGACATGGCGACGAATGGCATGTTGGACAGTTTCTCGTATTTGCACACCAGGTCGCGGGCGGCATGGTCTTCTTCTATGTTCTGTGTCACGTCGCTCACGGCATTAATGACATAGGCAGGCTGACCCTCGCTGTCCAGTTCCACCATGGCATGGCCCTCTAGGTTCAGCCAGTGTGGGTCGTCACCAAAGGCACGCCACCGCTTGTTGAGTTCAAACTTGCGCTTGCGGCCGCTGAGCAGATTGTTCATCTTGCGGGTGAACTCCTCCACCTCGTTGGGGTGGATGTGCTCGGTAAACTCTTTCAGCGTGATACCGTTCTCTGGCAAGATGGGCTGGCCGTAGCCGTTGGTCATCAGGTCGCGGCGGATGTCGTAGACCATCACGTGGAAGTTGCCCATATGGAGGGCTTTATACATCATGTTGTTCAGGTCACTGGAGTTGTGGGTGGCATTCCTGACGTGAGCCTTGGCTATGCGGCTGAGGGCGTAGAGGATGGCAAACAGCACCAGCGCTCCCAGAATGGCATAGAGCATCCAGTTTGTCGACGAGTCTTGAATGCGCTCCGGGTGCATCCACTTGTCGTTGATGCTCTGTACTTCGCCTCGCTGCTTCATGCGTGAAAAGACATCGTCCAAGCGGTAGATGAGTTCCTTGTCGCGTCCGATGATGTGTATCTCGCTGACGGGGATGCTCACGTCGTTGAGCGTGATGCCGTTGAGGTTCAACTCCTTGATCTTCCATTTCAGCGGTTCCTCGCCCCAGACGAAATACTTGTAGTCGCCAGCCAAGAGGCCCTGTAGGGCGACCTTAGGTGACTGATACTCCACCTTGGCCCTGCTGAGTGAGTCCAGATTCTTGAAGAAGAGCGTCGTGTAGTCACCTGGTTTCAGCACGACTCCTTCCTCGGTCAGCGTGTTCGTGGAGATGATGCCGGCGGAGTCGCCGACGGATGCCGCGCAGATGCGGTTGAAGTTGATGATGTTCTCCGTGCAGACGTATGGCTCATGCTGGTAGCGCCTGACATTGGCCAGGATGATGTCTGCATCCTGCCGCTCGAAGGTCTTCAGGGCGCCGCTCCATTCCTTCAGTACAAACTTGCATGAAATGCCCAGTTCCTGACAGAGCGCATTCATCAGGTCTATGTTAGTGCCAGCCGGCTTGCCTTGGTCGTTCAGGAACTCATAGGGTGGTTTGTCCCAGTCGCCGACGATGATGAGCGGATGGGCCTTGTCGTACTTCTGGCTGAGAGGCTGGGCTTGCAGGCTCAGCATCGCTACGACCGAATATATGATGATGGCTATTTTTTTCATGCTGCTGCGGGGCTTCGTTAGATGTTCTTCTTGCGCTTGATGGCCGTGGCCACGCAGGGCAGGGTGATCCAGACTGTGGTGCCTACGCCCTCTTCGGAGTTGATTTCCAGGTTGCCACCCATCTGGCGTAGCAGTTCTTTGCAGATGGGCAGTCCCAGTCCGCTGCTGGTGTGGCGACCACTCTCCAGTTGTCGGGTCAGTTCGGCCAGTTTCTCGGGCGCCATGCCTTCGCCCGTGTCCTCGATGGATATCATCAGTCGGCGGCCTATGTAGTCGTAGCGTGCCCTGATGGTGCCCTGCTGGGTGTGCTGGGCGGCGTTGAGCGTCACCTGAGCGATGGCGTTCTGCAGATGGTCGGCATCGATGTCTACCTCCAGTTGGTCGTAGGGGTTCTCTATGATGTAGTTCACGCTGGGCGTCTGATGCTTTTCCCAGCCTTTCTGGCAGAAGGTGGCAAAGAGCATGGCGAAGTCGGTGGGGCGCTTGGTGATTTCCACCATGTTGGCCTCGAGCCTCGACAGTTTGAGGATATTGTCGATGATGTGTGTCAGCAGGTCGGCATTGCTGACGATGGAGCAGGTACGCTTGTCATCGGGAGCAGGCTGCTTGTCGGGCGACAGGGAGTTGGCCTGGCGGATGACGCTCTCCATGGGCATTTGTATCTCCTCCATCATGTTGTTCACGAACTTGTTCTTCGTCTCCTCCACCTCCTGTGTCTTGGCCTCGGCCTGTGCCAGTTGCTGTTCGACGGTCTTCAGTTCTGAGATGTCGCGCACAATGCCGATGTACTCCGTCGCCTTGCCCTGCTTGTCTGCCTGCGGAATCAGGTGTATATGTAAGTGGAGCCACATGCCCCTGACGTGTAGCGATGTCTTGATATCGGCATCGATGGTGATGTTCTCCTGGTCGTCCATCTTGCCGATGAGGTGCATCACCTTGCGGCGTATCGTGGTATCGACCAGCGTCATGATGCGGGTCTGGGTGAGTTGGTGCTGTATATGGTCGTTGCTGTTCAGTATGGTCAGGGCGTGCGTGGTCGGCGAGTAACTGGCCAGTCGGATGTTGGCGTCGCGGATAAAGTCGTTGATAGTTCTGGTGTACTCCTGCTCCTTGACCTTCAGTTCGGCCAGTTGCTGCTTGGCAGCCGTCAGGGCCTCCTGCATCTTGTTCTTCTGGGTGACGTCCTGGCAGATGGCAAACATACCCAGCAGTTCGTTGCTCTCGTCGTAGACCGTCACCAGGCGGAACTCGTTGTAGAGCCGCTCCTGCACGTGGCAGGCGCAGTTGGACCTCTTCTCTGCCGGCATCTGGGCTGGATCCATGATGAACGATGCATGGAAGCCGTCGGCATCGCGGATGTCGAGACGGTCTATGCCCAGCAGGTCGTGGAACGACATTCGGCGTTCCAGTATCTCGCTGCGGTCGCAGCAGTACATTGCGCAGGCCTTGGGGTTGATGTTCACCAGCACACCGTCCTTGTCGAAGAACATGATGCCCACCATGGGGATGTTGAACAACTCCCAGTAGCGCATGGCCCGCTCTTCGTCCATCTGCTCCTTGCGGTGCTTCTCGGTGACGTCTTTCTTCGTGCCAATCAGTATGGTGGGCTTGCCGTGCTTGTCGCGGCGCAGCACGGAGAGGGCAATGATGAAGTCGCGCATCTCGGTGTCGCCGTCTTCGCGGGCATCCTTGGCTCTGATGTTCAGCGTGATTTCCTCCTCCTCCCCGCTGCCGGGTTTTCGTATCTGATGGGCCAGTTTGTCCATCGTCCGGTCAATGCGTTCGAAGTCTTCAGCCGAATAGCGCTGGGCGAACTCGTCGCGGGTGTAGACGTAGGAAGGCTGGCCAAACTCGTTGCGCCAGGTGAAGGCCTGCGCCTCGATGTCGTAGGTCCACACACGCACGCCGCAGGTCTCCATGATCAGGGCCACACGGCGGTTGCGCTTGGCGTTTTCCTGCGTGATCCTGCAGGCCTGCAACTGATAGGTGATGGTGTAGATGACGAGGATAAGCAGCAGCAGGCCGATGGCACCGCAGGCATACCATATCCACATCGGCGTCTCTTCTTCCTCCTCGCGCTCCGGGTAGAACCACTTGTTCTGCAGGGGCGTGAGCCGGTCTGACGAGTTGAGGAGCGTGAAAACGCTGTCCAACTGCTGGATCAGGTGCTCGTCGTTAGCCATGAAGCGATATTCGCCATGGGGCATATTCACCGGTGTGATCTCCAGATTGTCTATCTGAAACTTCCTCAGCAGCCACTTCAGCGAAAGCGTGTTCCACACCATCTCGCCCTCGTTGTCGGTGCTCATCTGTAGGATGGTCTCAGCCATGTTGGTGATGGGGATGGCGTTCTGCCCCCATCCGTAGTCGACCATCAGGTGGTGGCACAGGCTACTGTCGTTGACGTAGACCTTGTGGTTGGCCAGGTCTCTGAAGTTGTGTATCGTTGTGGGCTTGCTCTTCGGCGAGAGTATGCTCTGGGTGAAGAGCGTGACGGAGTTATTGCTGTGGTGACCGTATTCCTCGTGGAAGCCGGCGGTGAGGCCAATCATCAGGTCGGAGTTGCCTTGCTTCAGGTCCTTGAAGGCTTCCAGCCTGGGCTTCATTCTGATTTCATAGGGTATGTCGAGTTTCC
Organism: Prevotella sp.; assembly: GCA_017467535.1. Lineage (GTDB taxonomy): Bacteria > Bacteroidota > Bacteroidia > Bacteroidales > Bacteroidaceae > Prevotella. The sequence goes on from JAFUST010000075.1 coordinate 9,031, forward strand.
CCAGAATGAGCCTGATGAGGTCGATGTTGAAGCCGTCGGGCTCTCCTTTCTCATTGAGGAAGGAGTAGGGCCATAGATCCTGGGCCCCCTCGTAGATGAGCGGATGCTCCAGGGTGTATGTCTTCTGATGCTCGCCTTGTGCCTGGGCGGGCAGCCAGAGGCAGAGCAGCAGGGCGGTGTTCAGCAGATGGATGATGCGCTTCATTAGGTCTGTCGTAGTTTAGTCGCTTAGTCGTTTGCAGGGCACCCATATCCAGAATGTGGAGCCGTGGCCGATGCCTTGGCTGATGACGCCTATCTGGCCGTTGCAGCGTTCGGCGATGCTCTGGCAGATGCTGAGGCCGAGGCCCGTGCCCTGCACGAAGTCGTTCAGTTTGACGAAGCGCTCGAAGACGCTCGCCTGCTTGTCTTTCGGGATGCCGGCTCCCGTGTCCTCGCAGTACATATAGATGCCGTTGCGCTGCTTTGTGTTGGGATCTTTTTGGTAGCGGTAGCCAATCTTGATGTGGCCTTTGCGGGTATATTTGACGGCGTTGGTCACGAAGTTGGTGATGACCTGCTGCATGCGCCCCTTGTCGATGATGGTCCGGAACGTGTCGTAGGGATGCTCGGCTATGAACTCCACGTTGGGGTCTTCCACGCGCTGGGCCAGCGTCTCGCAGGTGTCTCGGAAAGCCTGGGCAAAGTCTACCTCCTCCGGCGAGATGCCCTGCGGCGATTGGTTGATGTTCGAGGCCTCCAGAATGTCGTTGATCAGTCGGAGCAGCATATCGCAGTTGTTGCGTATGATGCGGATAAACTCCTTGCGGTCTTCCGGGGCATCGACGGTCTGTATCAGGTCGCTGAATCCCACGATGGCGTTCAGCGGCGTGCGTATCTCGTGGGTCATGTTGGCTAGGAAGGTGCTCTTCTTCTTGCCGGAGTCTTCGGCGGTCTGGGTCTCCTGCTTGAGCCGTTCCTGCACCTCCATCAGGTGGGTGATGTCGCGCAGCACGCCAAAGTGGCCGGTGAAGTGGCCCTGCTCGTCGTGGATAGGCATGCCGCTGATCATGTACCAGCCGGGTTGCTTGCTGATGGACGTGTGGCTGAAGCGGCGCACAATGTACACGTTGTGGTAGTGCTCCTCGTAGTGCTCCATAAACTGGCGGGCGGCCTCCTGCTCGTCCTCCCAGAGGGAGTCGATATAGGTGTCGAAGGAGATGGTGAACTCGGTGTCGCTCAGTTTGGTGGAGTAACTGATGGTTCGGTTCTCCAGGTTGCTGGTCCACACGTACATCTTGCAGTTGGTGAGCAGGTAGTGCAGTTCCTCCTCATATCGGTATATCTGCTTGTTGGTCTTGGCTATCTCCTTGTCGTGGCGCCGCTGGTGCAGATACATCTCGCGCTCCTGAGTGATGTCGCGGGCCGAGAAGGCATAGTAGGCCAGTTGGCCGTTCTCGTCCCTGATGCTCCTGATCTTGTATTCGATGTATTTGTCCAGTCCGGCCTCGGCATAGGCCATCTTCTGGCAGACGTAGAACACGTCGTTGTTCACGGGGTCGAAGTCGGTGTCGAAGCCCGGCAGGTGGAAGAAGCAGGTGTTTCGGAAGAACTTCTCTCCCTGCTCGTCGAATCCGCACAGTTCGCGCATCTTCTGGTTCAGGTCTATCAGCATGCCGTTGGTGTCATAGAACGACATGGCCACGAGTGACGTGTTGAATATCTGTTGGTAGCGCTGGCGGTTGTCCTCCAGTTCCTCCGTCTCCATGTCCAGGTTCGTCGGTCTCTCCTTGGCATCGATGGCCTTCTGCTGCCGGCGGTTAAGCCACATCAGCGTGCCCATCACGGCGAGCAGGACGAGCGTGACGATGATGGCGATGGTGGTTATGAGCGATATGGTGATTGTCATAGGGCCTTCTTTCTGTCTATTTCTATTGACTTACAGGGGATGGTAATCCAGACGGTGGTGCCGCGGCCGGGCTTCGAGTTGATGTTGATGGTACCGCCCATCTTCTCCGTCAGGGCCTTGGAGATGGGAAGTCCGAGACCAGTGCCGCCCTCGCTGCCCGACGTGAACCGCTCGAACAGGTGCTTCTGATCCTCTTCACTGATGCCCGATCCCGTGTCTTCTACCGTCACCACCAGTTTGTTGTTCACGTAGTCATAGCGGGCTACCACGCTGCCTTCCTTCGTGTACTGGGCGGCGTTGGCCGTTATCTGGCCTACAATCTGGCCCAGGTGGGTGGCGTCTAACACGACGACCATGTGGTGGTAGTTGTTCTCCACCGTATATTCCACACCCTCTTTCTTGTGCTGCAGCCATCCGTTCTCGCAGAAACTGCCGAAGAGGCCGGCAATGTCGGAGGCTTGCATCTTGAATTCTATCATGTCGGCATCGAGGCGCGACAGGAACAGTATGTCGTTGATCAGGTGGAGCAGGTGAGTGGAGTTTTGCTTGATCTGGTCGATAAACAGGTTGTCCTCCTCAGGATCCTCGCTGTGCTCCAGCAGTTCCGAGAAGCCCACCACGGAGGTGAGCGGCGTGCGGATCTCGTAACTCATGTTGCGCAGGAACACATTCTTCACGTGCTCCACGTCCTGCGCCTTCTTGCTCTCCTTGGCCAGTTGCTGCTCCTTCGACACAATCTCGCTCTCGTCGCGGCACAGGCCGAAGTAACTCTCCACCTGTCCGTTCTCGTTGAACAGGGGGTGAAACTGCAGATGGACATACAAGTCCTGCCCGCCCTTCTGCCGCAGCAAGGTGCGCAGGTGCACGTCGACGGGTCTTCTCGACAGATTGTCCATGTTGTTCAGGGCTCGCATGGCCTTGCGTTTCGAGGGATCGTCTATCAGGGTCATGCAGCGTGACTGGGTGAGCGTGAGCATCACGGTGTCACTCTCCTTGTAGATGGACAGGGTGTGATGCTGCGGCGAATAGGTAGCCAGTCTGACGCCGCCCTCGTGCAGCACATAGTTGATGTTGTTGATATAGGCGCGGATGTTGTCGTTGGCCTTGGCCAGTTCACTGCTGCTGGCCTTGAGTTGATGGGCAAAGTGCACCACCTCCGACACGTCACGGCCTGTGCGGAAGAAGCCGATCAACTGGTGCTCCTTGTTGCGGATGGGCACCACCTGCTGTTCGTAGTATATCCCGTCGGGGGTGTTGGGCAGGCGGGTGGAGTAGAGGTACTCGAAGTCTTCCCAGTTTTCGCCGCCCAGCACGTCGTTGATGGTGTAGTCGCCGTTGGTCAACTCGTCCCTGGACTTCTGGAAGGTGTCGCACGCCTTCTGGTTCAGATTGGTCAGCACGCCTTCCGCATCGTAGTACATCATGTCCGTCAGTGCCGTGTTGAAGATAGTCTTATAGCGCAGCAGCATATCTTTCTCCTGCTGCCGGAAGTCGTTGACGCGCTTCTCCTCCAGCATCTTGGCTATCCGTCTTCGTTTCAGATAACCCATGGCCAGATAGGTCGAGGTGGCTATCAATGCTATGTTGATAATGGCTAGTACTACTATAATCATGGTGCAAAGATACGAAAAATATTTAATCTTGACAACGAAAACGCAATTAATTCTTCGCATAAGAGCGTAATTCGTCAATTAGTAGTGAAAAAAACTGGGAGTTTCCTCCGTGGAAACTCCCAGTTTGCCGTATTTAAACTCTTAGTTTACCCGGAGGAAACTCCAGGTTTGGTTCGTCCAAACTCCTGCTTAGAGCGGATACTCCTCGAAGGCGTAGAGCACGGTGGAGAGATAGCGCTCGCCGGTATCGGGCAGCAGCACCACGATCTTCTTGCCCTTGTTCTCCTGACGCTTGGCCACCTCGGCGGCGGCAAATGCGGCTGCACCGGCAGAGATGCCTACCAGCAGACCTTCCTGCTGGGCCAGTTGGCGACCCGTGCGGATGGCGTCGTCGTTCTCCACGTCGAACACCTCGTCCACCAGCGTGCCGTTGTAGGTCTTGGGCACGAAGCCGGCGCCGATGCCCTGAATCTTGTGGGGGCCGCTCTGGCCGCCGTTCAGCACGGGCGATGACAGGGGCTCTACGGCCACGACCTTCACGTTGGGGTTCTTCTCCTTCAAACGCTTGGCCACGCCGGAGATGGTGCCGCCGGTGCCTACGCCGGCCACGAAGATATCCACCTGTCCGTCGGTCTGCTCCCAGATCTCCTCACCCGTGGTCAGGTAGTGCTTCTCGGGGTTGGCGGCATTCTCAAACTGCTGCAGGATGATGCTGCCAGGGATGGCGGCGCGCAGTTCCTCGGCTGCACGGATGGCTCCGGGCATACCGTCTTTGCCGCTGGTCAGGCGCACCTCGGCGCCATAGGCTTTCACCAGGTTGCGACGCTCCACGCTCATGGTCTCGGGCATGGTCAGGATGAGTTTGTAGCCCTTCACGGCCGACACCAGTGCCAGTCCCACGCCGGTATTGCCGCTGGTGGGCTCGATGATGGTGGCGCCGGGCTTCAGCAGGCCCTTTTTCTCGGCATCCTCGATCATGGCCAGTGCGATGCGGTCTTTCACGCTGCCGCCGGGATTGAAGTATTCCACTTTGGCGATGATAGGTGTGTCAAGGCCCTTGGCCTCAGAATATTTTCCTAACTCCAGCAACGGGGTGTTGCCGATCAGTTCTGTCAATTGCTTAGCGATTTTAGCCATAGTCTTATCTTTCTTTAAAATATTGTTATACGTTTGTCCCCTGTTTGCTGCCCTTTGGCATCAAATCTGGTCGAAAGCCTGCTTCAGGTCGTCGATGATGTCGTCGATGTGCTCCGTGCCGATGCTCAGTCGGATGGTGGCAGGCGTGATGTGCTGCTGCTCCAGTTCCTCGGGCGTCATCTGCGAGTGGGTGGTGGTGTAGGGGTGAATCACCAGGCTCTTCACGTCGGCCACGTTGGCCAGCAGCGAGAAGATCTCCAGCGAGTCGATGAACTTCCAGGCCTCTTTCTCGCCGCCCTTGATCTCGAAGGTGAAGATAGAGCCGCCGCCGTTGGGGAAGTACTTCTGATAGAGGGCGTGGTCGGGATGCGTGGGCAGACTGGGGTGGTTCACCTTGGCCACCTTCGGATGGTTGGCCAGGAAGTCCACCACCTTCAGGGCGTTCTCCACGTGGCGCTCCACGCGCAGGCTCAGTGTCTCCAGACCCTGAAGCAGGATCCATGCGTTAAAGGGCGAGATGGCGGCACCGGTGTCACGCAGGATGACGGCACGGATGCGGGTGACGAAGGCGGCAGCACCGGCCACGTCAGCAAACACGGCACCGTGGTACGAGGGATCGGGCTTGGCCAGCGTGGGATACTTGTCGGCGTTGGCCTTCCAGTCGAACTTGCCGCCGTCGACGATGACGCCGCCCAGCGAAGAGCCATGACCGCCCAGGAACTTGGTGGCAGAGTGCACCACGATGTCAGCACCGTGCTCCAGCGGACGGATGAGGTAAGGCGTGCCGAAAGTGTTGTCCACGATGAAAGGGATGTTGTGCTTGTGGGCAATCTCGGCCACGGCCTCCAGGTTGGTCACGTCGCTGTTCGGGTTGCCGAAGGTCTCGGCGTACACCACCTTGGTGTTCGGTTGGATGGCAGCCTCCAAGGCCTCCAGGTCGTTCACGTTGACAATGGTGTTCGTGATGCCCTGTGTAGACAGCGTGTGGGTGATGAGGTTGAATGAACCGCCATACAGGTTGTCGGCTGCCACGATGTGGTCGCCAGCCTGGGCGATGTTTTGCAGGGCGTAGGTCACGGCAGCGGCACCACTGGCCACGGCCAGTCCGGCCACGCCACCCTCAAGGGCAGCCACGCGATCCTCAAACACACCCTGTGTCGAGTTGGTCAGTCGACCGTAGATGTTGCCGGCATCGCGCAGACCGAAGCGGTCGGCAGCGTGCTGCGAGTTGCGGAATACGTATGATGTGGTCTGGTAGATGGGCACGGCGCGAGCGTCGGTTGCGGGGTCGGCCTGTTCCTGACCTACGTGGAGTTGCAGTGTCTCAAAGCGATAGTTCTTCTTGCTCATAACTTGTTTCCTTTCTTTTTAGTTCGTTAATGATTTTGTTTTCTGGGTGCAAAGTTACGGCAAAAAAGCGACCCCCGAAATCACACAAAAGGGGCATTCCGCCTACCACAATCGTGGTATTTCTGCCGTTTCGGGTGCTGCGGTGCTACTTTTATGCACTATTTATTCAAAATGTTATCCCTTATGCCGCCTCGCTCCTTTATTATAATAAGGTAAAGGATTGCCTTTTGTGAAAAATCAGGACGATGATTTCTGGTAAATGTGTCCTTTCGGCTGCTTTTTTCGCAAAAATGTCTCCATTTTGTTGCTCAATCCAAATAAAATGACTAAATTTGTCAGCAGAAACTTAAACACTTCCTATTATGATAGACGTAAAAGAGACATTAAGCAGTGCTGAGGAGCGCATGGAGATGGCAGCGATGTTCCTGGAAGAAGAACTGAACCGCATCCGTGCCGGTCGTGCCAATGTGGCCATCCTCGATGGCGTTCGTGTGGAATCCTATGGCAGTCGCGTGCCCCTCAATCAGGTGGCTACCGTCAATTGCCCCGATGCCCGCACCATCGCTATCAAACCCTGGGACAAGAAACAGATTCGCGACATCGAGAAGGCCATCATGGACAGCGACGTAGGCATCACCCCCGAGAACAACGGCGAGGTGATCCGCCTGGCTATCCCGCAGCCCACCGAGGAGCGTCGCCGCGACCTGGTGAAGCAGTGCAACAAGATAGCCGAGAAGGCCAAGGTGGAGGTGCGCAACGTGCGTGGCGACATCAAGGACAAACTGAAGAAGGCCATTAAGGACGGACTCAGCGAGGACAACGAGAAGGACGCCGAACTCGAGTTGCAGAAGATTCACGACAAGTACATCAAGAGACTCGACGAACTCATTGAGGCCAAGAACAAGGAGATCATGACCGTTTAATGAAAGGTCTCGTCATTAAGAATACCGGCAGTTGGTACACCGTCCGAACGGACGATGGCCAACTGCTTGATTGTAAGGTGAAGGGCAACTTTCGCCTGAAGGGCATCCGCTCTACCAACCCTGTGGCTGTGGGCGACAGGGTAGAGGTGGCGGTCAGTCAGGGTGGTGGCAATTGGATCACGGGTCTGGAGGATCGCCGCAACTACATCATCCGCAAGAGCATCAACCTCTCGAAGCAGAGC
>JAFUST010000076.1 GCA_017467535.1 Prevotella sp.
AAAAGACCTATGACTATGCAGAACGGAAAAACGGCCAATGTCAAGTTTGCCGACTACATCCAGAAGATAGAGATCGACTCGCTCGTGGATGGCTGCGTCACCCTGCGCTTCCGCGACACCATGGAGCAGGAGCGTGTGAAGATCAGCGACCTGGCTGCCATCATCGAAGACAAGGTGAGCATCGCCAGTCTGTTGAAGAAACTATAAAAAGTGAAGAGTGAAGAATGAAGAGTGAAGAATTTCTTGCCGTGCAAGCGACCAAAGGTCGAACGGCTACCGCTGTAGGAGACGTGTTGAGAACGAGGATGAGGAACATGATGCGAATGTTGCTTTGTGCAGCATTCTTAACTCTTCACTCTTCACTCTTCACTTCTTGCAGCGAAGACACTGGCGAGGAAGACGACTATGCCAACTGGCAGGAGCGCAACGAGGCCTACTTTGCCACCCTGGCTGACTCGCTGAGTGCCAATCCCGCCTCGTGGCAGCGCATCAAGAACTTCTCGCTCGACCCGCAGGGCGAAGGCCTGCCCACAGACTATATCTACGTGAAGACCATCGCCAGCGGCACAGGCGACGAGCGGCCCGTCTACACCGACTCTGTGCGCGTCTGCTATCAGGGACGCATCATTCCCACCGCCAGTTATCCCCAGGGCTACGTCTTCGACGGTACCGTCTATGGCACCTACTCGCTGCAGACCTCTGCCACCAGTCGCATGAAACTGTCGACCCTCATCGCTGGCATGAGCACTGCCCTGCAGCACATGCACCGCGGCGACTACTGGCGCGTCTACATTCCCGCCAACCTGGGCTATGGCAGTCAGGACAAGACCAGTGCGGGCATACCGCCCTACAGCACGCTGGTCTTCGACCTTACTCTGGTCGACTTCAGTCCTGCGGGTAAGGCCATGCCTGCATGGAGTGCCCGCCAGACGAGGTGGGTCGACTGATAGGAGTAAGTTTATGAATAACCGCTGTTGTGCAAGACGCAACAGCGGTTTTTTTTTTACCTTTGCCGCCGAGCCCCAGAAAATTGCGTACCACGATTGAGGTATAACAATTACCACTTACGTGGGATTGTGGGAACCGTGAAAGCATCGTACCTTTGCATCGTCGAAACCAACATAAACAAAGATTGAGATATGAAGAGAGAGATTTTTGCTTTTATCATGGCCGCCCTGTTGGGCCTGCCTGCAATCTACGCTGCAGAGGCCGAAGAAGCAGCACTCCCCGTGCTCACTATCAAGTCGCCGCGCTTCGCCCGTCCGCTGGTGGAGCGATGGATTGCCGAATATACTAAGAGTCAGCCCCGCCTGCGGTTGGAGTTGGCTCAGGGACAGCAGTCCGCCAGCCTGCACATCGTGCTGGAGGGTGACGGTCATCAGAACCCGGCCGTGTTCTTCGGACAGTACGCCGTGCTTCCCGTTGCCGCCAGCGGCTCCGAAGCAGCCAGCCTGCTGAGCGGCAAGCACCTGAGCGTACAGCGATTGAAGGAACTCTACTTCGTAGACGATGAACTGGACGAGCCCAAGGCTCACAAGCAGTATGAACACATCACCGTCTACAGCGGCAGCAGCCAAGGCTCCGTGGCTCGCCAGTTTGCTCGCCATCTGGGGCTGGAGAGCGCCGACTTCCGGGGACGGCGCATCTCCGGCGACGACCTGTTTTTGAATACAGCCTTGCAGAAAGACCCCACGGGCATATCGGTGAATGCCCTGCCCAACATCTACGACCTGAAGAGCCGCCACCTGCGCCAGGGACTTTCGCTCATAGCCCTCGATGACGGGGAACTGGATGCCAATGCCACGCTCGACGAGGTGCTGAACCGCCTGGAACAGGATGTTCCCGAGGAGGTGGCCACGGGCAGGATAGGCCTCAGTTTTGACACGCGGGACGAGGCGCTGAACCACTTCCTGCAGTGGGTGCTCGACCATGCTCAGTTGTGGAACCATGAGTACGGGCTGCTGAATCTGGACGTACGTCTGTCGGAGGCTGAACACACTAAACTGAACCACCTCCTTACCGCACGAAAATAGAAGAACCAACCATCAACGAATTAGCAAAGAAAGAGAGAATTATGAGGAATTTCAGGAAACATCTTACAGCACTAACCATTGTGCTGGCACCCACTCTGGCCCTGGCCCAACACACCATCAGGGGCACGGTGAGCGACGTAAGGACCGGCGAACCGCTCATAGGAGCATCGGTCATCGTGAAGACTGAGAAGACGCATGGCGCAGTGACCGACATTGACGGCCGCTTCAGCATCCTGACGAAGAAGGAGGCCCCGCTGACACTCCGTGTAGAATATTTAGGCTACAGGGCTCAGGATGTGGATATATACGACTTTGAGGAGGATGTGCCCATCCAACTCACAGAGAATCTCAACCTGCTGGAGGGCGTGGTCATTACCGTGCCTTACGGTCAGACCAAGAAATCATCGTTCACAGGCTCGGCTGGGCTGATTGACAGCAAGACCATCGAGCAGGCGCAGGTGAGCAATGTCACCAAGGCCCTCGAAGGTACCGTAGCCGGCTTGCAGTCGTTCTCGTCCACGGGCCAGCCCGGCAGCGAGGCCACTATCCTGATACGCGGTATCGGGTCGGTGAACGCTTCCAGCACACCCCTCTTCGTGGTAGACGGAATACCCTACGACGGTAGTCTGAACAGCATTGCCTCAAGCGACATTGAGAGCATCACAGTGCTGAAGGACGCCGCATCGGCCACGCTGTACGGATCGCGTGCCGCCAACGGCGTAGTGATGATTACCACCCGCCAAGGACAGAAAGGACAGAAAGCGCAGATTGAACTGTCGGCCAAATACGGATGGTCGAGCCGTGCCCGCGAGGACTATAAGCAGGTGGACACACAGACATGGCTGGAACTGTTCCACGAGTCACTGCGCAACTATCGCCAGGATCAGGGCTATTCGGCTGAGGAAGCCGCCCAATGGGCCACGAAGAACTTCGTCTCGCGACTGGGCATCAATCCCTTCGGCACAAACTATCCCGAGCCCATCGGCACCGACGGAAAGATTGTAGACGGTGCCACACTGCTTTGGGATGACGACTGGGACGAGGCCATGCAGCAGGATGCCCATTATGCCGATGTGAACCTGCGCATCAGTGGTGGTGGCGAGCGCTCCAAATACTTCTTCTCCGTGGGCTATTTGGATGACCAAGGGGCCTATAAAGGATCCAACTTCTCCCGCTACAGCGTGCGTGCCAATATAGAGACGGAGGTAAACAAGTGGCTGGAGGCCGGTCTGAACCTCTCAGGCAGTTATACCGATCAGGACAACCCGCCGCAGACCAGCGTTCAGTTGCTCAGCCCCATCTTCTTTGCCCGCAACATGCGGGGCTGGATGCCCATCTACCAGCGCGACCTGGCCACCGGCGAATACCTGTTGGACGAGTACGGCAACAAGCAGTATGACTACGGCAACTACCGACTGAACAACTACAAGGGCTTTAACCTGGTGTCGACCATCGAGCGCGACAAATGGAACTACAAGCGAGAGAATGCCTCCGTACGCGGTTTCGCACTGCTGAAACCGTTCAAAGGCTTCACCTATAAGTTCAGTATCAACGTAGACTATCGCAACCAAAACTACCTGACCTACCGCAACCCCAGCGTGGGTAAGTATGCAGCCTCCAGTGGATCCATGACCCGCAGCAACACACGCACCACCGGCGTCACGCTCAACAACGTGGTCAACTACAGCCATACCTTTGCACAGTTACACAACCTGCACCTCATGGCTGGACAGGAGTACTACGAATACAATACGGGCAACATCAGCGGCTCGGGCACCAATATCCTGACCGACGGATACTATGAACCCGACATGATGTCGACCATTACCGACTTCTCGGGCAGCAGCAACCAGTATAAGTTGCTCAGTTACTTCGGTAACGTGGACTACAACTACGACGAGAAATATTTCGCCTCGGCCTCCGTACGCACCGATGGTTCATCGCGCTTCAGCCCCGACCATCGCTGGGGTACCTTCTGGTCGGTCAGCGCCTCATGGAAACTCATTCGCGAGGAATTCCTGAAAAACCAACTGTCGTGGCTCAGTGACCTGACGCTGCGCACCAGTTATGGTGCACAGGGCAACGACAACGTAGGAGGCTACTATGCCTATCAAGGCCTGTTCTCGGTCAATAATAACCTGGGCAACAGCGGACTGAGAGCCTCGCGCCTGGCCACCCCTGACCTGACATGGGAGACCAACCTGCACTTCAACGTGGGACTGGACTTCGGACTGTTCAACAATCGTCTGGTGGGTAGCGTGGAGTATTTCGTGCGCCGCAGCAAGGACCTCCTTTTCAGCATTGACCTGGTGCCATCGTCGGGCTACAGCAGCAGCAACCAGAACATCGGCGCCATCAAGAATGAAGGCTGGGAATTCACACTGACAGCCTTCCCCGTCAACACCAAGGATTGGAAATGGCGTATCGGTGCCAACCTGACCACCTACAAGAACAAGATCACCGACCTGCCAGCCGAAGAGATGTGGAGTGGCGACCGCAAGTGGGTGAAGGGCGGCTCGCTCTACGACCTCTATGTGGTGGAATGGGCAGGCGTGAACCCAGAGAACGGCAACGGTCAGTGGTGGTACACCAACGCTCAGGGCGAACGCGTGAAGACCGAGAGTTACGCTACAGCCAACTCTAATAGCAACAAGGTATACGTGGGCTCTTCGCTGCCCACTGTCAGCGGCGGTATCAACACAGAACTTACCTGGCGCAGCCTCACGCTCTCGGCACTGTTCAGTTTCTCTCTGGGCGGAAAGATCATCAATAACGACTACTCGCACATCATGCAGCAGGGTGGACACTGGTATGCCTGGAGCGAGGACATTCTGGACCGCTGGACGCCCGAGCATACGCAGACCGATGTGGCCAAACTGACCTACAGCCCGCAGAAGACCTATAGCGCCGTAGACTCCCATTTCCTGCAGAGCAATTCCTACGGCCGTCTGAAGACGATAACCCTCTCATACGCCCTGCCGCGACAGTTGCTCCGCCCCGCCGGCATTACTGCCACCAGCGTTTTCCTGCAGGGTGAAAACCTGCTCACCATCTGCGGCATACAGGGACTTGACCCCGAACAGGCCTACGACGGAACAAGCAACTTCCGTTATCCGGCCATGAAGACTGTCTCCGTGGGCTTGAACGTAAAATTCTAAACATATTAAAAGCATACAGACATGAAAACAAAGATATACCTTTTCGCCCTACTACCGTTTTTTGCCGCTTGTGACCTGGACACATCGCCTACCACATCGGTAGACAGTGGCTCCGTGTTTCATTCCACCGATGATTCCGAAATGGTGCTCGAAGGTGTGTGGAACTACCTGATGGATGCCAATAGTGGCGACCGTAACCCCTCGTTTGCCACCATCCAACTCACCGACGACTGCATGGGCAGTGATGTGGTTGAGACCAACCGCTATGGCTATAATACCCGCTACGACTTCACCGACATCTACGGTCGTACCAACAGCGCAGGCTCGCTCGTCTGGCAACTGCTCTATGCCGGTGTGAACAATGCCAACAACGTGATCGACAACATTGACGATGCCACTGGCTCACAGGCCAATCGCGATCGCATCAAGGGACAGGCACTGGCCCTGCGCGGCTACATGTATCTTATCCTGGCCAGCCACTACAGTTTTGCCATCGACAAGGATCCTGATGCCGTGAATGCGCCTATCTATACCAAGACCACCGACTTTGCCACGGCCAGCGAAGGGCAGGCTGCCAGCAGCGTGAGCGAGGTCTACGCCCAGGCTATCAGCGATCTGGAACAGGCACTCAGCCTGATTCCCGCCAACTACAACCGACCGGCTAAATACAAAATCAACCAGCAGGTGGTGCTGGGACTGCTCGCTCGCGCCACGCTCTATGCCCGCCAATGGCAGAAGGCTGCCGACTATAGCGACCGACTGCTCAGCCAGAACGCCTACCTGATGAGTGAAGACGAGTGGAAGAGCGGCTTCAACAGCGTGAACAACAACGAGTGGGTGTGGGGACATCCGCAGACAGCCGACCAGCACGGCTACAGCCAGTTGCTGAACTACTTGAATACCACCGATCTGGCATCCACCTATTTCAGCATCATGGTGGATCCCTACTTCCGCGAGTTGTACAACGACGGCGACTACCGCAGGGATCAGATATACTGGTCGCCTACGCCGGGGCAGGATCCTGCCACGACCACGCTGCTCTGGATGCGCAACGAGAAGTTCCGCTATGCCGATACCAGTGCTAAGTATGGCGACGGCGTGCTCCTGAGAATCGGCGAGGTCTACCTGATCAGTGCTGAGGCCAAGGCAAGGCTGGGGCAAACCGCTGATGCGCTCAACCGCCTGAATACCCTGCGCGCAGCCCGTGGCGCCGACCTGGCCGACGCCTCGCTCAGCGAGGGCGACCTGCTGGAGGAAATCTGCGTGGAGCGCCGCAAGGAACTCTGGGGCGAGGGCTTCAGCCTGGTTGACATCATCCGCTTGCAGAAGAGCGTGGTACGCAAGGACTGGCCCGGCACCAATTTCGATTTTGCCTACACCGATGCCAACGGCGTGCAGCAGGTGCGCAGCATCCCCACTGCTGGACACCGCATACTGAAGTTCCCTGACGGAAGCGACTTCACCGCCAACAGCAAATACTATCTCTATCGCATTCCCGACACAGAGGAGTCGGCCAACAGCCACCTCTATGAGAACCATCCTAGGCTGAGTATCTATAACTGAAACACATTGTAAAGCATGAAAAGAATAGCAACACTGTTCGTGGCCATGCTTCTCTTGGGCACGCAAGGAGCAGAGGCCTGCACATCAGTCATCGTGTCAGGAAAGGTAACGCCTGACGGCCGACCCTACATCTTCAAGAACCGCGACACAGAGAACACAGACAACTTGGTCATGGCAGTTCGGGGAAGCAAGTATCGCTACATTGCCATTGTGAGTGCCAATGACACTCTGGGGCGTAACGTGTGGTCGGGCCACAACGAGGCGGGCTTTGCCATAGCCAACACTGCCGCCTACAACCTGAACGGGAAACCCAAGCCTGGCAGAACGCGTCCGCAAGGCGACGAGAAAGACGGCTCGCTGATGACGAGGGCACTGGCATCGTGTGCCACACTGGCCGACTTCGAACATCTGTTGGACAGCCTGAAGGAAAAAGGGCCGCTGGCCTCGAACTCCAACTTCGCCACGCTCGACGCACAGGGCAATGTGGCCTACTACGAGACGGGCAACAAAGGCTACGTGAAGTACGACGCTAACGACCCGGCACAGGCACCCTACGGTTACCTGATACGCACTAACCACGGTATGTCGGGCGACCGCACCATGGACAAGGGCATAGAACGCTATCTGGCAATCAGCGAATATATGACCCGGGAAGGATTCTCGCACAACGGGATGGCGTTCGAACGCATCATCCGAAGCGTGACGCGTCACCTGACGCACGGACTCACCCACATCAATCTCTACGATTATGAGCCCGAGGACGACCACCAGCCAGTGTTCATGCCCTTCCGTGACTACATTCCCCGCTTCCAGACAGCATCGGCGCAACTTATCCAAGGCGTGAAGCCAGGCGAGGATCCGCTGACCACCGTGGCATGGACCATTGCCGGAAGCACACTCACCACCGTGGCCATTCCCCTCTGGATAACGCCGAACGAAGAACTGCCCGCCATCGTGACCCGCAACGACAAGGGCCGCTCCACGTTGGTAGATGCAGGCTTTGCACTGAAGAAGCAACTCTTCCCCTTGGAGCGGGGCAACGGCAGCGACTACATCAACGTGGCGCGGCTCATCAACCGTCAGGGCACAGGTATCCTGCAGCAGTTGCTGCCTGTGGAGGACGAGATATTCCGCCGTGCCCAAGACACCATAGAGACGCTCCGCAAGAACGGAAAGGCGGGCAAGGAGACCACGGCATTCTACCGCTGGGTAGACCAGTACGTAAGTGAACAATACAAAAACAGATTCAACATAGACTTATGAAACAACGACTTTTTATGGCACTGACGGCCATGGCTTGGGTATTGGCCGGCCACGCTGCCCTGCAACTGAAAGGCTCTGTCAGCGGACCTCATGACGGATGGGTGTACCTGCAGAAGTACATAGATCGTTATTACGAACTCATTGACTCGGCTGCCATTGCTGCCGACGGGACGTTCAACTTCACCAACGACGTGGAACTGCCGGAGATCTACGGGCTGAGCACCAGCCACTCGGCTGACGACACACCGCTGCTGGTGATACTGGACGAGGGAAATGTCAGCGTGGCGCTCAACACGGAGCAGAAAGGCTATCGCGGCTCTCGCATAGAGGGTTCCAGGCAACACCAACTCTATGAGGAGTTTCACCGCCAACGCGAAGCCAACATCGTCGATTTTATTCGCCAACACCCCGCCGATCTGGCTGCCCTCTACATCCTGTATCGTGAACAGGCTCCTCGTCTCTCTTCGACCGATGTGCTGGCTTACCTCGAATTGTTCGAGACAAGCCTCCAGCAGAAGAGTTATGCGGAAATCCTCAGAAAACTGGTCGATGTGCGTGAAGTGGTCTCCGTGGGGCAGCAGGCTCCCGACTTTACCATCCCCGATGCCGACGGACAGCCCGTCAGCCTGAGCCAGTTACTGGGCAAGGGCTACCTGCTCATTGATTTCTGGGCTTCCTGGTGCGGCCCATGCCGCCGCGAAAATCCACATGTGGTGAAGACCTACGAGGAGTTCCACGACAAGGGCTTCGATATCCTGGGCGTATCGCTCGACCGTAGCCGTGAGCCTTGGCTCAAGGCCATTGAGCAGGACGGGCTGAGGTGGCACCACGTCTCCGAACTGAAGTTCTGGAACAGCGACGCAGTTCGTAAGTATGGCATCCGCACCATTCCCGCTAATGTGCTGGTGGATAACACCGGAAAGATCGTTGCCAGGAACCTGAGGGGTGGCGACCTTTCGGACACACTGCGCCAACTATTGGGTGAGCGCTGACTCAACCTCCCCCCCAGAAGTTTGACGGAAAACTTCTGGGGGGGGGCCTTATATCAATACTTTGGTATTTCTTTCACAGATTGTTGCCTAAAAACTTTTTTCTTTCAGACTTTTTTCCTATCTTTGCGACATCAAAGCAAAAGACCTATGACTATGCAGAACGGAAAAACGGCCAATGTCAAGTTTGCCGACTACATCCAGAAGATAGAGATCGACTCGCTCGTGGATGGCTGCGTCACCCTGCGCTTCCGCGACACCATGGAGCAGGAGCGTGTGAAG
>JAFUST010000077.1 GCA_017467535.1 Prevotella sp.
TAAGGCCTGGTAGTTGGGATAGGCGCGGAGAGAGACATTACTCCCACGTCTTTTTTTGTTTCCGTACGTTTGTGATGTGAGTAATGACCAGCAGGGGAGTGCCGGCCAGCACCTCTGTGTGCCCTCTGCTAAGAAAGATTTTCAATCATTTATAAACATTTATTATTCACATTATTAACAAAAACATTTCAAATTATGAGAAAACATTTTCTTATTTTGATGTTGCTGTCTCTCTTGCCGCTGGCAGGATGGGCTGCTGATTTGGATGTTTCCAAATTCACAGCGGCTAACATTGCCTATGGTTCTACAGCATTAGGAGCAATTTCTAACACCCAAGGGTTGACGGCTGGTACTGACTACGTTGTAGAGACCTCAAAGTTCTACACGAGTAATACAGGTGGTGGCGAAACTGCTATTGGTGCTTCGGGTGCTACTCTTAAAATCACTTCTGTTGGCGAGTATTTCATAAAAGTTAGTGGTGCTAATTCTTATGCAGGCCAGGAAATTTTTGTTAGTTTCCGTATTTACAAGGCTACTAACTCAGTAACAACTGTTCCAGTAGCAATTGATGCAACCACTTGGACTGGCAATGAAATCACTCTCATCAAAAATACTCCAGTTCCTGCTGCTCAGTGGGGAAATGTTGAGTATGTTGTAACTGCAAATGATGTAACAGTGGCACCCACTACAGGATGGTCTACTTCAGCACCTAAGGCAACCAATACCGGCACTTATAAGGTTTGGTATCGCGCTGAAGCAAATGAGACCAACTACTTTGCTTCTGACGCTGCTTCTGTTGAGGCAACGATCAATGGTGAAGAGGCTTCAACTACCAAGACAATTGCAGCAAAAACAGGTTTGAAGTATACAGGCAATCCTCAGGCATTGATTACTGTTGGTGAAGGTACTGTTACTGGTGGTACCATTAAGTATAGTCTTGATGGTGGCGCATGGACAGAGACTATACCAACTGCAACTAATGTCAAGAACGCCTATGTTGTATCTTGGATGATCGTAGGTGACAATAGCCACAACGACAAAGCAAAAGTGGACATTAATGTAGAGATCGCTAAGGGTGATCCCGTGATTTCTGGTGTTGCAGGTGCCACTGGTCTGACATACGATAAAACAGAAAAAGCACTGCTTGCTAATGGTGGCAGCGTGACTTTAGGTGCTACTTTGAAGTATAGCGTTAGATTTAAGAAACATGGCGGAGATTATGGAGATGCAGAGGTGAAAACATCTGCAGGGGCTGTAAAAGGAACTAATGCTGGTGTCTATGAGATTACAGCAAAGGCTGATGCCACAGGCAATACAAATGCTGTAGAAGGTACTCCTTTCGAAGTTACTATTGCCAAGAAAAACGCTTACGCATATGTGGAGGATCAGACAAAGGTTTATGATGCAACAGCGTTCGCTGTGGGCGCAGTCCAGATCAATGGTCTGGTTGGAAATGATGCTTTAACTACGAATCCGACTGCTGCTTATGCTACAGCGACACCTTCTAGTCCAAATGTTGGCTCATATACGATTGAACTCACTGGAGGAGCATCAGATAACTATATTGTTAATAATACAAATGGTACCTATACAATCACCGCTCGTCCTATCACTCTGACAGCAATGCCTCAGACGATTACCTATGGTCAAGACGCTCCTGAATTTGCTGTAAATACAACTTACATTGAGGTTGAGGCTAAGGGAACTGACAAGGGTTGTGCTTTGGCAAGTAATGATGCTAACTATGATACCCATGTTGCTGGTATCCTCAATGCTATTCAGTCTGTTGGCCTGAATGGTACATATACGAATGCAGGTACTCATTCGAATGTCATCGTTATCACGAAGAAGGCTGATGCTGCTACGCTTGTTCCTAACTACACCATCGAAGTTCAACCTGGAACGTACACTATTAATCCTGCAGGTGGTTACACGCTGGTTGCTAAAAACAAGACTGTAACCTATGGTGATAGTTATACTTTGGATTATCTCCATCCACAGGGAGATGTAAGAGATGGCAAGACTGTAACATTCACAGTATATCAGGGCACTACTGCATTGGAGAACTATCCTACCGCTGCTGGTGAATATACTATCAAGATTAATCCTAATGCCGAGTATGCTCCAACAAACTATGCCGGCGATATCACTTATGAGGATGGTACACTGACTATTAATCCAAAGGAACTGGCAATCACTTTCGACGACCAGACTCTGACAAATAGCAAGAAAGCAACAGATTTGGCTAAGAGTAAGGTTCATTTCACCAACTTGGTAGGTCCAGACGTAGTTGACTTTACGCTCGCATTTAATACCGGTGACGGTGAAGAACAGATTCCTGCTGCCAACGTAACAGAAGCCGGCGCACTTCAGAATATTGCAGATAATACCACATTTAACAATGGTATTAAGATTGCTTCGATTGCTAATTCGAACTACTCTATTCCTGCTGCTTATGGTAAGTTAATCGTTGCTAACGCTGCTAGCATCACTCTTGGTGCTAATGCTGCTACTGATGCAACTACTATTGCAACCTATGCAGGCACTTCGGTTAATGTCAAGATGAACTTCGCTGCACGCAATGGCCGTACCCTTGGTGATACTCGTAACTGGGAAGGTGAATACTGGACCACAATGGTTCTGCCGTTCGACATCTCCGTGGCTGATCTCTCTCAGAAACTGGGTTATGCTATCGTGAACGTGATTAATCCTGCAAAGACTGTCATTGACGGCAGAACAGGTTCTAAGTTCTATGGCAAACTGACCATGAAGGGCGGTAACGGCAATGATACAAAACTTGCTGCCAACAAGCCGTTCCTAGTGAAGATTGCTGAAAATGTTGTAACCACCGACATCGACTTTGGAGATCAGACCATCGTTGCTCCGACTGATCTCTCTGTTAACGCTGATGATGATGGCACCACCAAATTCGTTGGCACATATGCTACAAAGCATGTCGATGCTACTGACAAGGCTGCTACCCACTTCATGCTTGGTAACTATACAGAATGGGCACATATTGATCCTGCTAAGACTTCTACATGGGACATCGTTCCGTTTGAGGCTTACCTCGACCTGAGCGGTCTTCCTGAGGGTGCTGCCCGTAATATAACCTTCTATGCTGAGGAGCTCGATGGTACTGTAACCGCTATCAAGGGCATTAGCACCGACAACGTCAACAGTGCTAAGCAGAATGTTGAAGGCTGGTACAACCTGAACGGCGTGAAGATGCAGGGTGCTCCCACTCAGAAGGGCGTCTACATCAACAACGGCAAGAAGATTGTTGTTAAGTAAGTATCACTGACTATTAAAATGTGAGTCCGCTCTTGCTCCCTATATGCGGAGCGGACTCCATTTTTTACGATTAAACAGAATAATTTAAGAAGAAAATGGAAAAGATTGCATATCAGGCACCAGAGATGGTGGTAGTTGAATTGAAGTACGAATCGCCTCTGCTTGACACAAGTGGCGAGACAGCCGGCGGTGGTAGTACTGGTTTTGCTCCCGAGATGGGAGAGATTGAAGAGTAACCAGTCTCCACTTAGAATAATGACACTCTGGGGCGCAAGGTTACGAATAGCGCCTTGCGTTCCAGTTTTTACAAACGCAAAGCCATCATGGGATGATGCAGGGAAGAGCGAAACTTCGCTTTGCGACAAAGAAACCAATAAAGATAACTCTGCAAGTATGTCGAAGGTAAAAATGTTGAATCAAGCAATCGAAGCATGCACAAAGGAAGAGTTTGACGAGATAGTCAAAACCTACCTTAGAGTTGTCTATGACAATCAGCACATAGTGGTGACCGATGGAAATAACGACACGGGCATAGACATAAAGGTCTGCGACTATGGGGCTTCAAAGGTTCAATATCAACTGACGACACAGAAATCGTCTTCGCCAAGCGAACGGCAGGCATTTGAGAATAAAATAAAAGCGGACATTGCGAAAGCCAAGGAGAATGCCGCTAACTATGGCTGGGAACCGGAACTCCATTTCTTTTATTCATACAATTTGACTAATCTTGTTATCAGGAAGTACGAACTACTTGCCCGCCAGCAGGATGTACGTCTAACGATTATTGATGCAAAAACCATTGCTTCGCTTGCTGATGATTATCCGGAACTCCAGCGGATAATACTCAGTACCACGGATGGCTGGAGCGAGTTTCAGTCCAATTCTTCATCCGCAGGTGATGAGCGCAAGAACCTTCTGTATGATTTGGTGAGTTTTGGGGCTATCTCTAATGTGAAACTCCAGATAGTTGAGGCGTATATACTGCAATGCCTGTATGAGTCTGACGGACTGACAAATGATGAGATTGCTGAGGCCTGCATGCGTAAGTTTCAGTCGAAGGAGAATGAGAATTTCTACAAGAATCGGGTAAAC
Organism: Prevotella sp.; assembly: GCA_017467535.1. GTDB lineage: Bacteria > Bacteroidota > Bacteroidia > Bacteroidales > Bacteroidaceae > Prevotella. The sequence goes on from JAFUST010000077.1 coordinate 4,387, forward strand.
AAACTATATAGTGAGGAGCATGTCCTTACTTATTCCCGTGAAACAAAGAAATATGGTCTGACGCCTGCCAAGGAAACAGAGATAAAACGCGCAACGGAGCAACTGAAGGTTGACGAGCAATATTTTTTTAGTCGTATTGCCAGCGTTTTGGATATTTATCAGTTGAGGGAGCGACAGAATGACATTATCAGCCTTTTGAAAGACATCTATGTAAATAACTTCAGTTCATGCATCAAGTTGGCAGATGCGGCGGAAATAAATGGCGTTAGTCAACTTATGACCTTTCTTGCCTCTTGTGGGATAGATGAGGAAACACTCTTTGATGTAATCAAGGAACTACTTCAGGTATGTGACGATGATAAATATCTGCAACGTATTTGTGCCAGTATAGTCTTTAGCGAGAAATCCAACATTGACAGACTTGAGCAATATGCCTATGAGTCTAAGAAGATATATCTGGACACCTCGGTCGCCTTATATCTCTTGTGCCACCACTTTAACCCTCATGCCAAGATTGAAGATGACTATAAATATACCCAGTCAAAACTATTTATAGAATACTGTCACAAAAAGGGTGTCACCCTGTATCTGACAAACCGCTATTTTGGCGAAGTGGCCAGTCATGTAGAAGAGGCATTGAGGTTAGAGCCCTTTACTCGGATTCAGAACTTCCGTTCGTTAGGAGGTTCTGGGAATGTGTTTTTTAATCATTACATGTCTTTGAAGGAACTCGGGGACTTTGATGGCAGTTTCCGGGAATACCTTGATGAGTTAAACTTCAGCAATACAGATACGAACAAGACGCGTAGCGAATATATAAAGTCTCATCTTAAGAATATAGGTGTTGCCTATGAAACAATAGAACAACAATATAAATACGACGAGACCTCGAAGTTGATTAGTATTGAACTAGCCGACCGTCACAGATATAAGACTCCAAGCGCATTGGCCAATGATGCAATAATGCTAGAGTTTCTGACAGACGATGATATATCTGTGCATCAGGTAGCACCGCTTTTCATCTCATGGGATAAGACGCTGCAAGGAATCATGAAACAGTTCTATCGTTTGCATCCTAATGGGCAGCGTTGGATACAACTTACCCCAGGCCAGTTCGTTGACAGATATTCCTTACTATCATGTTCTGTCGACCAAGAGACCATTACAAAGAATATGCTGGCTATGATATCCGAGACGCTGGTTAGAAGTACGCACTCCCTCTTGGATACACTTCAGATGATTGTTAATCCTGATGATGAGGTTGGTCTCGAATACTCCAACAGATTTGCCAAGATGCGTGACTCTATTGCTGTTGATGCCAGCAGGCCAACAAGTGCTAAACTGGACGATCAGAAGAGGCATATCCTTGATGACGTGATGTTCAACATAACAACGCATTATTTTGAGAATCCCCAAAAGGTAGACAAGTATAAAGGCTTGTTCAAAGAAGAGCGCCATATGGAGCAACTTATGGATATCATCGAGAGAAGTGTTTTGCACTATAGGGATTATCAGAAATTGGATGAATCTGTTTATGATGAGTTAGACACGTTAATGGATGAAAGATAGATTGAAGATAAATAGGACTATACGCCACTAAGTGAGTTGGCAACCAATATGAGAGAAATAGTCATATCAACATCAAAAGAGACGAAGGTATCAGCCGAAGAACTAAACTTGCTGCGTAGGGAGGCTTTCGGACAATGGATAGAGGCAGGAATAGACAACGCGGCAAAAAGAGGAACGGCAGAGGGGCTGGCAAACTATATCAAGGATAAGACCGTCTTTCTTGCCCATGATGCAGCAACAGGCGAGTTGCTGGCGATGCGAACATTGACACTATATCCCAATAAAGGCAAGGCAGGCGAGAGCAATCTCTCCGTTTCACCGAAGGCAAAGCGGCAGGGGATAGCCACGAGGCTATTTGCAGCAGAGACAGAATGGCTGTTGAAGGCTGGATATAGATATGTTACATGTACTACAGGCATCCCTGCCACATGGTCGGTGCGGTGGCACCTGAAGAACGGATACCTTATCGTGGGATACAGCAGGAGTGAGCGGAACAACTACGCCTCATATGTATTCCGCAAGCAGATAGCCACCGACGTATGGCATCATCCCACAGACCTGCTGTGGACACGCCCCATAGCGCCGGTGACGGCGAAGATGAGATACGCAGTATCGTACATCGCCACCTGCATCTGTAAGACCCGCGAGGGTCGCCTGAACAGGATAGGCCGCCTGGCGAAGAAGATAATGCGGAGGTGATGCAGTATGTAAGGAACAATCAGGCAGGGCCTTAATCCTGCATCTATGGGCAGGCATTTATTTCCATATCAGGAGTGAGGTCTTGCCTGATTTAAAAGTAAGACGCAAGGTAGCCTGGACGGCAGGCGTGATGAGAGGTTCGAGTCCTCGCTTTGTGACGCTTATCCCCGAAAGGGAAAGTAAATGTTTTAAATTGTTAATAAAATGACACATTCGGCCCGCCGGCTCGTGAGAGTAGGCTGGCCCGCAAAAACCGAAGTCGCCGGCCCGTGAGGGTCGGCGACCTTCAGTTTTGCGGTGGAATCCGATGCCTCTTAGGAATTGTTCCTATGGCACTTTACGCTCATTCTGATGGCACTTTACCCTAGTAAAGTATGGCACCTTACTCCTTAAAGTGCCATACTTTACTCTTGTTCAAACGTCAGGAACAACCCTAAGGTAGCATATCTACTCTTTGTCCATACCTACATAATGGACAGTATGACAGTAAATACAGTATATTTTATAACTTTTTATCGCGCGTACCGCGTGTACATCTTTATACGCGCGGGCGCGCCCGCAGTACGCGATACATTTTTTGTTATTCTACTGTATTTACTGTCATACTGTCCAGTTCATGTCAGAGGGGTCAAAGAACTCAATTGCAAAGGTACAACATTTTCGGTCGAAATCCAAATATTTCACCCACTTTTTTCGGTTTGTACGGACAGAATTACGGTAATTACGGCAATTTATTTCAATAAGACCCACTTTCATGGTGATTCGCTGATAAGATGAAGTAAATCGGGGACGGTTCCACTGATAAGTTAAAAAGCGCAAGCAGCCCAAGGCGTTGGGGCAGGAGAATCGGATTCTCGCTTGTCGACACTTGTCCCCTAAGTAGGGGAAAGTAAATGTTTTAAATTGTTAATAATAAGACACATTCGGCCTGCTGGCTCGTGAGAGTAGGCTGGTCCACAAAAACCGAAGTCGCCGGCCCGTGAGGGTCGGCGATCTTACCTTACAAGGAAAGAATTTTCCGTCATTACCGTAATTGCTCAATTTAAAGGAAATCATTCATCTCCTATTACCTTTGTCTCCGCATTATTTTTTTCATTGTCGGGGTCGCATACCAAACTGTGGGTACTCGAATACCACGGCAAGGGTATTGCGGCATAGCGGAAAGCGCCGTAACTTTGCACCGCGAAAACTAAAGTGACTGCGATATGAAAAGAAAACTATTCGGGCTGAGCCGGCCCGTGGCGGCGCTGGCGCTGCTGCTGGCGGCACCAGTCAGGACGTATGCTCAGGATGACAACAAGGCCGACGGGCAAGTGGCGGTGCCCATGCAGACGGTGACGCCCCAGCGACCGCTGCAGGGCCTGCACGACGGCGGCCTGCTGCTGCAGGGCACCATCAAGGACGAGCAGGGCGAGCCCCTGCCGGGAGCCTCCGTCTATGTGCGTGAGACCAAGGCTGGTGCCGTGGCCGACAATCAGGGCCGCTTCACCGTGACGGTGCCCCGCGACAAGCGAGTCACCGTAGACTACTCGTATGTGGGTATGAAGACCCTGACGAAAACCTACGACGGCAAGCGTGTGTATGCCAACCTCTCTATTGTGCTTCAGGATAACAGCCAACTGGATGAAGTCGTGGTGACGGGTCTGTTCGACTACAAGTCGTCCACCTTTACCGGCTCCACCTCTTCTTATACGCAGGAGGAACTGAAGCAGGTGTCGGGTGTCAACGTGCTGAAGTCTATCCAGGCCCTCGACCCCTCGTTTGTGGTCGACATGAACAACATCAACGGCTCCAACCCGAACTATATGGCCGACATCACCATTCGCGGCAATGCCTCGTTCAGCGGCTTGCAGGGCGAATACAGCGGCAACCCCAATGCACCGCTGTTCATCCTCGACGGCTTTGAGTCGTCGCAGCAGCAGATCTTCGACCTCGACATCAACCGCATCAAGTCGGTGACCATCCTGAAAGACGGCGCGGCCAAGGCCATCTACGGCTCGAAAGCCAGCAATGGCGTCATCGTGGTGGAGACCATTCAGCCGGAGGCCGGCGAACTGCGTGTGACCTATACGGGCAACCTGGGTTTCGAGGCCCCCGACCTGACGAGTTACGACCTGTGTAACGCTGCAGAGAAACTGCAAGTGGAACAGAACTCCGGCCGCTACTCGTCGACGGCCCCCTACTATCAGGCCCTGCTGGACGAGCAGTACAACAGCATTGCCGCCGACGTGGCCCGCGGCGTGGACACCTACTGGCTGTCGCAGCCTCTGCGCACAGGTATCAGCCAGAAGCACTCTGGCTACGTTGAGGGCGGCACGCAGGAGATGCGCTACTCAGCCACCCTGTCATATAATAAGGTGGCAGGCGTGATGAAGGAGTCGGACCGCCAGACCGTGTCAGGCAACATCAACCTGACCTACCGCTACAAGAAGTTCATGTTCCGCAACTCACTCTCGGTCACGGGCAACCGCGCTGATGACAGCCCCTACGGATCGTTCTCCGACTATGTGGTGCTGAATCCCTACTTCTCGGCCACCGACGAGAATGGCAACATCCAGAAGGTGCTGGGCACCTATACCACCCCTGGTGCCAACGGCAGCACGCTGACCTACTACAACCCGCTGTACAATGCCCAGATAGGCACGAAGAACTTCTCGAAATACACCGAGATAACGGAGAACTTCTATCTGGAGTATCGTCCAACCGAGGACCTGCGCTTCACGGCCCGCGTGGGCTACACCCACCAGAGCAACAAGCGCGAGGACTTCTATCCCGGCGACCATACCCGCTACACCACCTGGACGGGCGACCGCTACTTCCAGCGCGGCAGTTACTCCATCAATAACGGCGAGAGCACCAGCGTCAGCGTCGACCTGACGGGCCACTACTCCCACCAGTGGGGCAAGCACCTCTTCCTGTCGAATGCCGCCTATTCGCTACAGTCGTCAGACTCCAACACGGAGGGCATGACGGCCTGGGGCTTCCTGAACAACCACGTGGACTATATCACCTTTGCCAAGCAGTATGCCGAGGACGGCAAGCCCTCCGGCTCGGAGAGCACCACCCGCTCGCTGGGCATCACCGGTGCCGCCAACTACTCCTACGACGAACGCTATCTGCTCGACCTGAGCCTGCGCTTCAACGGCTCGTCAGTCTTCGGCAGCGACAACCGCTGGGGCACCTTCTGGAGCGTCGGCACCGGCTGGAACCTGCACAAGGAGCCCTTCATGAGGGATGTGCGCTGGCTCACGCTGGCCAAGTTGCGCATCACCTACGGCCTAACGGGCAACCAGAACTTCTCGCCCTATCAGGCCAAGGCCACCTATAAGTTCTATGACAACATCATCTACGACAACATATCGGGTGCCTACCTGATGGGCATGCCCAACGACTACCTGAAGTGGCAGCAGACGGGCGACTTCACCGTCGGTCTCGACCTGAGCATTCTGAACACGCTGAACCTGCGCTTCGACTACTACGACAGTCGCACCCGCGATGCCCTTATCTCGATGTCCATCCCTTCGTCTACGGGCTTCAGCAGTTACATGGAGAACCTGGGCAACGTGCAGAACCAGGGCATAGAGGCTACGGCCAACTGGCGCTTCTACCACCGGGGGCAGTCGTACTTCAGCCTCAACGGCAGCATCGCCCACAACGTGAACAAGGTGAGCAAGATTAGCGATGCCCTGTCTTCGTTCAACCGTGGACAGGACTCGCGCAACACCACCTCGCCCATCATCCGCTACGAGGAGGGACAGTCGATGAGCGTCATCTGGGCCGTGCAGTCGCTGGGCATCGATCCCGCCACCGGCCGCGAGATGTTCCTCAAGAAAGACGGCTCGACCACCTATGACTACACCACCGACGACTATATCATTGCCGGCGACAGCAACCCCAAGGTGCACGGCACCTTCGGCCTTAACGGCGAATACCGCGGCGCAGGCCTCAGCGTGCTGTTCAGTTACCAGTTGGGCGGCGACTACTACAACCAGACGCTGGTGGACCGAGTGGAGAACGTGAACATAGCCAACAACGTGGACCGCCGCGTGTTCAGCGACACCTGGAACACGGCCGGCGACGTGGCCCTCTACAAGCACATCTCCAGTACGCCCACCACCACCTACGCCTCGACCCGCTTCGTGCAGCGCAACAATATGCTCGACCTGACCAGCGTCTCGGCCTACTACGACTTCAAAAACTGCTCTTGGCTGCGCAAGGCTCATCTGGAACGGCTGCGCGTGACGGGCTACATCAACGACGTGTTCCATCTCTCTACGGTGAAGGCCGAGCGCGGACTGAGTTACCCCTACGCCCGCTCGTTCTCCTTCTCGCTGACAACAACCTTTTAATTGAGAATAAGTATATATGAAGCGACATTTATTATATCTGGTTTATTGTTTAACGGTTATTGTTTATTGTTCAAGTTGCAACGACTGGCTCGACGTTCAGCCTCGTTCGCAAGTGGACGACTCCGAACTGTTCAGCACCGAGGGCGGCTACAAGGAGGCCCTGGCCGGCGTCTATTCATCCATGGTCACATCGAGCACCTATACCAAGGAACTCACCTATGGGTTCATCGGCATTCTGGGCCAAGAGTGGGACTACTACTATTCATCACAATACGACGATGCAGCCGCCTACGACTACGATGCCGCATCGCCCACCAATGCCATCCGCGGCATCTGGTCGGCCAACTACAGCAGCATAGCCAACGTGAACAATCTGCTGGCTCATATCGACGATGACGGCGGCCTGTTCTCACGCGACAACCACGATGTCATCAAGGGCGAGACCCTGGCCCTGAGGGCCTTCCTCCACTTCGACCTGCTGCGCTGCTTCGGCGTGAGTTTTGCCGTCAACCCCGACCAATTGTCGATACCCTACAGCACCGACCTGACCTACAAGGTGTTTCCCCAACTCACAGTGGCCGAGGTGACCGAGTCCGTACTGCAAGACCTGCAGGCTGCCGAAGCCCTGCTCCGCACCAGCGACCCCATCGTCACCGGGCGCGAGATCACCGAGTCGGTAGACAACGGCTATCTGCTCCACCGCCAATTACACCTGAACTACTATGCCGTCCGGGCCCTTGAGGCTCGCGTCTATCTGTGGAAGGGCGACTACCGCAGTGCACTCGATGCAGCCACCGAGGTGATAGAGAGCGAACGGTTCCCCTGGGCCACGGTGGAGAATCTGCAGGCTGGCTACGACCGCGTGCTGGCCTCCGAGCATCTGTTTGCCCTGAACGACCTGACCATCAAGTCCGGCGTGGCCGATGCCTACTTCTCCGATGACTCCCAGAACAGTTTCGCCGTGACCCGCGACCGTCTGCTGGACTATTTCGACAATGCCACCCAGGACTACCGCTACACCTTCCTCTTCAAGTCGGGCACGGCCACCCATGCCAACAACCGCTACCTGATGAAGTACGACGACCCGAGCAGCACCGAAGACTACTATCGCAACAAGTTGCCCCTCATCCGTATCGCTGAGGCCTACCTCATCAAGAGCGAGACGGAGTACCGCCTCGGCGACGCCGATGCCGCACGGGCCACGCTCAACACCCTGCGGGTGGCCCGCAACCTGCCCGTGCTGACCGAACTGCCCGACGACTTCAACGAGGAACTCATCCACGAGTATCGGCGCGAATTCCTGGGCGAGGGCCAACTGTTCTTCCTCTACAAGCGACTCAACCGGCAGATCATCCTCTACTCCGGCGTGGATGCCGTGGCCGAGAAGGTCTACACCTTCCCCCTGCCGCTCACCGAGACCGAAGCCGCACAGCGCGAACCTAACAAATAAACAGAGCATTATGAAACTACGTCTTTATTCCTTAATATTCAGCGCAGCACTCGTCGGGTTCACCTCGTGCGAGCATGAGGAGGTAGACACCTTCGACACCTCGTTCACAGCCCTGAACATCTGGGTGGGCAATGCCGCTGCCGTCTACGAGTCGACCACCTACAACTACTCCTATGCCTACGGCGAAGGCAGCGTTACGTTCTATGCCCAGATCAGCGGCGTGCCTGCCGACCACGACCGCACGTTCACGCTGGAGGCCTTCGGCGGCGACTCAGCCCTGGTGGTGCCCACGGTGCGCACCGAGGAGTATGTGCTACCTGCAGGCGCCATCAGCGGCACCTATCAGGTACACTTCAACGCCCAGCATCTCTCCAGCCCCGACCTGTTTACCCAGGAGGACGGCCACATCAGTTTCCGCGTGAAGGAGAACACAGAGTTTGCGCCGGGCACTACGGGACGTCAGACGTTCTCCGTTGTCCTGAAGAACTACCTGGCCAAGCCCGACAGTTGGGACTCGGCCAACTATCCCCAGGTGGCCCTGAGCCGCTACTTCGGCATCTACTCGCGAGTGAAATACCAGTTCATGATCGAGACGCTGGGACTCGTCGACTTCACCATCAACTACAATGCCACTACGGCCATCAACACCGAGACCAACGTGGTGTCGGCCTCCTATGCCGTCTACTTGCAGCAGGTGATGCAGCGAGCTCTGAACGAATACAACGCCACCCACGACACCCCCCTCACCGACGAGACCGGCGTGCCCGTCACATTCTGATTCGCTGGCTCATGTTTATTGTTTAACGGTTATTGTTTATTGTTTATTGTTTATTGTTCACGATGAAACACTACATATCACTCATCACTCATCACTTCTCACTTCTCTCTTCTCACTTATCACTTCCCGCTGTGCTCCTGCTGCTCGTCGGTTGCTATGAAGACAAAGGCAACTACGACTACCACGAACTGGACACCGTCAGCATCGACACGCTGGATGCCGGCATCCAGCCGGAATATGCCATCATGCGCTACGACACACTCCACCTGGAGCCGCGCGTCTATTTCAATGGTTCACAGGTCGCAGGCAGCGACGATGCCCCATTAGACTACCTGTGGACCATCTACAGCGCCGTCACCGGTGTGGGGGCCAGTTCGCGCATCGACACGCTGGGCACCGAGCGCATCCTCCATGCCTCTGTACCCACCACTGGCGGCAACTACATCGTGCAACTGACGGTGACCAACCGCAACGACGGCATACGCGAGTTCTTCCGCCTGCCGGTGGCCGTCAGCGAGGTGTTCGACGGCGGATGGCTCGTCTTCTATGAGCGTGCCGACAGGCCAGGCAACTCCGACGTGGCCCTCATCTATAACCCCTGGACCAAACTGAACGCCAACTACAACCGCTATTACACCAACCTCTACGAGGACACCAACGGCGAACTGCTGCCGGGCCGCCCCGTGCGCTGTCTCGACATTGCCGTGTCGCTGGCATCGGGCAACAACTACATCGGCCTGTGCACCGACCGCACGCTGGTAGGTGTCAGCGAGAACGGCATCGAGAAGGCCCTTGCCTTTGAGGACTTCTTCTACGATGCCCCCTCTACTGAGGCCCCTGTCTGGTACGGCGAGCATGGTTCGGGCGTGGTCTCTGGTCAGAGCAGCGAGATACTGATCAACGACAACCACGTCTACACCAATACCTACTCGTTCAGCGCTTCTTCGGGCCGCAGCACCCGCTTCGGCGTGCATAAGTTCGACGACGGCGTGGGCCAGTTGGCCGCCTGGAATGCTGAGGTGCCCAACACGCTGAGTTACGGCGTGGTGGTCTACGACCAGACCTACCACCGCTTCCTCTTCGCCGGCTACAACCAGGCACAGTTGGAGCAGTTCGGCCCGCAGAACCTCGACCTGGCCGCTTTCGACGTGAACGACACAGGCATGGAACTGCTGCTGGCCGACTGGGGCCGCGGCACCAGTCAGGCCGTCAGCCTGCGCCCCTTCGACTATCTGCTCATGGCCAAGGGCAGTGAGCGCTATCTGGCCGTGACCAACTTCTCCAGCACCAACTCGCTGACTGAGAACATCGGCGTTGGCCTCTACCCGCTGGACGGACTCTGCCCCCAGATTACTGAGGCCACCACGCTGGCCGCCAGCCATGTGGGCAGTTTCGTCTACTATGGTGCGGGCAACAAGGTCTACAACTTTGCCTACGACAGCCAGCAGCCGGCCACGCTGGCCTGGACGGCTCCCAGCGAGCAGGAGCAGGTCACCTGCGTGCGCATCATGAAGTACTACCACGGCACGGTCTACGGCTACGGCCTGGTGCCACGTTCCGACAATCTGGTGCACATTGCCACCTGGAACGAGCAGACCCGTGAGGGCCACCTCTATGAGTACCTCATCAATCCTGCCAGCGGCATCCTCAACACCACGAACAGTTACGACTATGTCATCCCCGGCAAGGTGAAGGACATGGCCTGGAAGTTCTCTATGCAATAAAGAGTAATAACTAATCGTTTATAAAGATGATGAAAAAACTAACTATGACACTCATGTCGCTCGTGGTCACCATGACCATGACGGCACAGGGAGTGGCCTTCGAACCCGCAGGCACTACCCTCGAACAGGCTTCAGCCAAGGCGAAGGCCGAAAACAAACTGATTTTCCTGGATGCCTTTACCCAGTGGTGCGGCCCCTGCAAGATGATGGCCCGCGACGTGTTTCCCCAGGAGAAAGTGGGCAACGCCCTGAACCCCCGTTTCGTCAGCGTGCAGATTGACATGGAGAGCGCCTACGGTGCCCCCTTGGCCAAGAAACTGCAAATCTCGGCCTATCCCACCTTTATTATCTTCAATGCCGATGCACAGGAGATAGGCCGATTCCTCGGAGGCAGCAGTGCCGACGAGTTTATCAAGCGTGTGGAAGAGAAGAGCCAGGACAACGGCTCGGCCGCACTGGAGGCCCGCTGGAAGTCGGGCGACCGCGACCCGCAGTTCCTGCAGGAGTATCTGTCTACCCTGACGGCAGCCTACAAGCACGACGAGGCCAACGACGTGGCCGAGGCCCTGCTGGCCGGAAAGGCCGAGACCTTCGCAGCCGACAGCGTGTTGCGTGTGGTCTTTATGCGCAACATCACCAACCCCTTCTCCGAGTCGTTCCTCTACACGGCCCGCAACCCCGAGACGCTGGCCTCGCAGATAGGCAACCGCCCCGTGGAGATGAAGATCCGCAACGTGCTGGGCACCTATCAGCGCCAACTCATCAATGAGGAGAACGGCACGGCCACGATTGACGAGAAGAAGTTCAACGACTACGTGGCACTGCTCAAGGAACTGAAGCGCCCCGATGCTGACCACTACCGCCTCGTCACGCTCATCACGCTGGCTGAAAAGCAGAAGGACTATCAGCGCTACATCGACCTCGTCAAGGAGTATCTGGCCACCGACGGACTCGACGCCGGCGACATGCAACTGGCCCAGTGGACCAAGCCTTTCACACCGCAGGTCGATGCCAAGTACCGCGACCAGATGAAGGCCATCCTGCAGCAGCGTGTCGACGACATCAAGGCCGGCAAGCGCCAGTCTCAGTCCACGGCAGGCAACATGCGCCTCTCGCGTCCCACCGACGAACTGCTCGTGATGCTGATCAATGCCATGGACGGCAAACTCCCGCAACAGTAAACCAAACTTTAGCCATGATATGAAGATAGGAAGAAGGCGACCCTGCGTCGCATTTCTCACCCTGCTGCTGGGTCTGACCGTCGGTCAGGCTCAGCAAACCCTTTATGGGGTCAAGATGAATGACGGCTTCCTGCAGCGGAAGCAGGTCTACACCATCAATCAGGGTGACTCGCTGCAATTTGACAACCTGCGCTTCTACATCCTCCGTAAGGACGGCACCGTGGAGCGTGGCAACTATGCTCAGGTAGACACGTTCTACTTCCAGAACCCGGGGCCAGGGCTCTATCGGCCTAACTACCTGCGCAACAACGACTTCAACAACGACAACAGCCAGTACAGTCTGAACCGCTCCATGCAGTCGGATCATTTCGTGGTGTTCTGGGAGAAGGGTTTCGGCAACGACCCCACCAAGGCCAATGCCCGCTATGCCTTCAGCCCTGCCGACCTGTTGCAGCGTGCTGAGAAGATATGGGAGGTGAACACCCACAGACTGGGCTTCGCCGACCCCGACAGTTCGCCGACCCTCGACACCTACAAGATCTGTATGTTCGTGCACTACGAGACGGCGTGGCGAGCCACAGGTTCGGGTGTTGACAACAAGGCCGGCACGCTGGACGTGAATCCTGATGCGGCCAAGACGGAGGTGACCACGGCCCATGAGATAGGCCACACCTTCCAGTACATCGTGGGCTGCGACCACGGTACCACCCACGGCTGGCGCTATGGCTTCGGGCCCAACGGCTCGGGTGGCTGTGCCTGGTGGGAGAGTTGCGCCCAGTGGCAGGCCTACAAGGTCTATCCCGAAAAGCAGTTTGCCGACGGCTGGTCGAACTATATCTACCGCACGGCCCACTTCAACCTGCTGCACGAACAGATACGCTACTACAACTTCTACGTGCAGGACTACTGGTGTCAGTTGCACGGGCAGGACTTCATCGGTCGCCTGTGGCGGGAGTCCGTCTATCCTGAGGATCCCGTCGAGGCCTACCAGCGCATCACGGGCACCAGTCAGGAGGCCTTCTGCGACGAGATGTTCGACTATGCCCGCCGCGCCGTGACTTGGGACATCGACGGCATTCGCGAGCGAGGCCGTGGCCTGCAGGATCTCTACATCATGCGGATGAACAGCGTGGACGACGGCTGGCTGCAGATAGACTCCACGCTGTGTGTGCAGAACTATGGCTACAACGTGATTCGCCTGAACCTGTCGGAGGAAGGGCGCGAGGTGAAGGCCGAGTTCAAGGGCATCGCAGGAGCCAAGGGCTTCAGGGCCTATCAGGTGGACAAGGCCGGCTGGCGCTATGGCTTCGTGGCCCTGCTGAGCGACAACAGCCGTGTCTATGGCGAGATGCACGCCGAGACGGAGAGTGCGGTCACGTTTACCGTTCCTGACAACGCCATCCGCCTCTGGTTCGTGGTGAGCGGAGCCCCCAAGGAGCACTGGCGCCACCCTTGGGACATGACCACCGATGCGGCCGGCAACGATGCCAACACGCCACAGAGTCTGGCCAACGACGAGCAGTGGCCCTATCAGGTGCGCTTCACGGGCACCTCGTGGGTAGGCCGCTGATCAGGACAGCATAAAGAGGAGTGGGAGTTTGGTTCGTCCAAACTCCCACTTTGCTTCGTCCAAACTCTGGGTTTGCACGGTCCAAACTCCAGGTTTGGACGGTCTAAAGTCTATGGCTGGTTATTTGACAAGAATCTTGCGGACACTGCCGTCGGCCTGCTTCACCAGGTTGAAGCCTTTCTGGATGGCCGTCTGACGTACGCCGTTCAGGTTGTACACCTCGTTGGCCTCGTTGGCAATCTTCACGGCCTCTACTGAGGTGAGGATGCTATACTCCTCGTTGAGGGCGGCGGTAGCCAATTCGGCGGTGGTGTTGAACACTACGGTGATGGTGGCTGCCTGGGCCAGCGTGAGCACCAGGACGGGAGCCTCGCTCTCAGAGGCCTGAGTGCCCTTGATGGTGGCGCGATAGTAGACGGACATGGCGCCCATGGTCAGACCGATCTGCTGTGCTTCGGAACTATAGGTGATAGAGCCGTCGGCTGCCTTCTCGGCTGTGGCCGTGACGGTCAGGTTCTCAGTGGTGAGCGGCGGCAGGGCGGTGGTGAAGCCAGAGAAGGTGATGTTCACCTTGCCGGCCTCCTCGGCCTCTTCGATGGTGATGGTCTGCTCCTGTGTGGCGATGCCAGAGACTGACACGCCGGGCTGTGCACCCATGGCCGTGCTGATGGCCACGAAGCCGTTGTATTTCTGACCGGCCTGCAGGGCAGCATAGTCCTCCTGGCTCAGGAAGTGGAGCGTGGCATTGATGACCACATACTTCTTATTGGCGATGATGGCAAAGGCGGCCTTGTAGTCTTGCCCCTCGTCTACGCGGAAACTGCGGGTGTACTTCGTTGTGGTGCCGTCGCCGTTGTCATAGTCCCAGACCACGCTGTTGTAGTGGGTGTCGGGAGCCAGGAAGCGGCTGCCGGCGGTAACGTCAGAACCGCCCACCTCGGTGTCTTCGTCGGGATTATACTCCTTCCAGTAGTCATAGAAGTAGTAGAGCACGGAGTCGAGGCCCTCGGTCAGTTTGATGCTGTAGACGGGCGGATAGGCGTTGCGGCCGTTGTAGGAGTCCCAGCCGCCGTTGTAGGAGGTGTATTCGCCGTTGGCATCGCGCCATCCGTCGTAGTAGTCAGCATGGTGGGCGTTGTACGAGCCGTTGGGGTTCAGGCCGTAGGCCACGGCCTCGCTGAGGTCTTCGATGCCCAGGGCCTGCCGGATGGCCTCGGTGGGGAGCAGCGAGTAGGTCAGTTGGGTGTTCTGGTCGATGATGCTCAGCGACTGGTAGCCCTCCACGTCGATGGTCTTCACCAGTTCCGGGCCCTTGATGGTGAACGAGATGGTGTGGGTGTCGTCCTTGTTCGTCGAGAGGGTGTCCGTCTGATAGGTTGCCAGGTTGGCCTGCACGAGCACGGCCCCCTTGGTCACGATCTTGTACTTGTGACCTTCGGCAAAGTCATATTTGAAGGTGACCGTCGTGCCTCCCTGACCCGTGGCAACGTCCTGCTCGGCCTCGGTGGCATCGTCAATATAGAGGTCGTAGTCCACGGCGATGATGTTGAGAAACGTGAGGTAGAAGTCGGCGGGGTTGGTATAGGTCAGCGTCAGTCCGCCCTTCAGGTTGAAGTCGTTGATGTCCTCAAACACGGCACCGTCCTCGATGTTCCACGAGGCCGTGCCCCACTCCCATGTCTGGGCCTTGAGTCCCGATGCAGAGACCAGTGCCACAATCAGTGTAAGTAAAAGTTTCTTCATACTCGTAATCTTTTCTTTAGTTAATAAATCCAGTTTCAATATTCAATATTCAATGTTCAATATTCAATGTTCAATGTTCAATGTTCAATGTTCAATGTTCTTACCTAAGCGAGTGCAAAGGTACGCCGATTCCCGCAAGCGGACAATACCACACAGTGAGTAATTGGCATCCCAAACTGTTGGTACGGCCAAAGTGAAAAAAAGGGGAAAACATTTGCTTGTTCGCCGACTTATTTGTATCTTTGCACTCATAAAACAGATGAGTATGAGCAAGAACGCTG
This sequence comes from Prevotella sp., assembly GCA_017467535.1. GTDB lineage: Bacteria > Bacteroidota > Bacteroidia > Bacteroidales > Bacteroidaceae > Prevotella. Next base: position 19,731 of record JAFUST010000077.1, read on the forward strand.
TCTGGCAAGACGATTACTGGCTGTTGCTGCTGCAACTCTACCTGCGCAAGCCGGTGGGGGTGAAGCCGCTCTACAGCCACGACATGGTGGAACTGAGCCTCGAGTTGCACATCGCCCCGCAGGCCCTGCAGAGCCGGATGCAGCAGATAGCCCGGCTGGAGACGCCACGACTGGAACGCATCTGGCAGACCTACAGCACCAATCCCCGCCGGCTGTCGCGGGCCGTCAGCCTGCTGCGCGGCATGAAGGGCTTCGGTGCCGCCGCCGATTTCTATAGCGGTGTGGAGGTGCAGGAGACCTTCGAGAAGGACTTCCGCCCGCTGGCCGAAGACGAGCGCTTCACGCCCGTGATGCTCATCCTGATACTGAACCTCTACTTCCAGTTGACGCCCGCCACGATGGTCGGCGAGACGCCGGAGGTGCAGCAGTTGGCCCGTCTGCTGAAGGTGAAGCCGGGCGACGTGGCACTCGTCATGGACATCTTCCAGCGCTTCGACCCCTATCTGAAGCGCGAGGAGGTGATTGTCACGCCGCTGCTGCTGCCCTGCCAGCAGGTGTGGCAGCGCTTCGGCCACATGGAGCCCAACGTGCTGGATGCCTATGCCCGGGAGTTGGCGGAGTTCTTCAGGTGAGGGAGGCTTTTATTGAACATTGAACATTGGACATTGAATATTGAACATTGAATATTGGTTAACGGTTATTGTTTATTGTAGAAAGCGGTGGCACAGAGTCAGATACAGGAGCAGAAACTGGAGCAGCGGTTGCAGCAGAGCATATCGCAGCAGCAACTCTTGCAGTCGCAGTTGACGGAGATGCCCCTCCAGCAACTGCTGGAGCGGATAGAGACCGAGATGCACGACAACCCGGCCCTGGAGCCTACCGAAGACGAGGGCTACGCCGACTATCCGGAAGGCCCCGAGGCACAGGACGCGGCGGATGCTGCCGACGACTTCGACACCCAGCGGGAGCGCGAGGAGCGCAGCGACGCGCTGGATGCCGCCCTGGAGAACTTGGGCCGCGACGACGAGGACCTGCCCGTCTATCAGGGCGGACGCTCCACCACTGAGGAGCGCGAGGAGATGGTCTACGGCGAGAGCCTCTCGTTCTACGACCTGCTGCTGGAGCAGGTGGGCGAGATGGAACTGACGGAGCAGGAGCGCTACGTGATGGAATACCTCATCCGCTCCCTCGACGATGACGGCCTGCTGCGCACCTCCCTCGACAGCATCAGCGAGGAACTGGCCATCTACCACGGCATCGACCTCACCCCCCGCCAACTGGAGCACGTGCTGCACCGACTGCAGCAACTCGACCCCGCCGGCATCGGGGCCCGCAACCTGCAGGAGTGTCTGCTGCTGCAGATAGACCGCCGGGAGAAGTCGAGGGTGAAGGACCTGATGCGGACCGTCATCAGCGACTACTTCGACGAGTTCACCAAGAAGCACTGGGACAAGATTCAGCAGGCCCTGGACCTCAACGCCACGCAGACGGAGGCCCTGATGAACGAACTGCGCCACCTGAACCCCAAGCCCGGCGCATCGATGGGCGAGACCATAGGCCGCTCCCTGCAGCAGATCACGCCCGACTTCATCGTCGACACACAGGACGATGGCACCATCACCTTCTCGCTGAACACCGGCGAGGTGCCCCGCCTGCAGGTCTCGCAGTCGTTTGCCGACCTGCTGAAGGACTACCAGAAGAACAAGGACGGCCTGACCCGCCAGATGAAGGAGGCCCTGCTCTACACCAAGCAGAAGGTGGATGCCGCCCAGAACTTCATCGACGCCCTGCAGACCCGCCGACGCACCCTCACCCTCACCATGCAGGCCATCATCCAGTGGCAGCACCGCTTCTTCCTGGAGGGCGACGAGAGCCTGCTCCGCCCCATGATACTGAAGGACATCGCCGAGAAGACCGGCCTCGACCTGAGCACCATCTCGCGTGTGTCCAACTCCAAATACGTGCAGACCCGCTGGGGCACCTACCCCCTGAAGTATTTCTTCAGCCACGGCAGCGTGACAGACAGCGGCGAGGAACTGTCGACCCGTGAGATCAAGGCCGCCCTGCGCGACATCATCGAGGCCGAAGACAAGCGCAAGCCCATGAGCGACGAGGCCCTGGGCGAGGCGCTCAAGGCCCAGGGCTACCCCATAGCCCGTCGCACCGTGGCCAAATACCGTGAGCAAATGGGCATACCCGTAGCAAGACTGAGAAAGTAATGACACGCGAGAAGAACATCATCTATGCCGCCCGTCTGGTGAGCCTCATCTTCACCCCGTTCTACCTGCCGATGGTAGGACTCGTGGCCCTGTTCACCTTCAGTTACCTCAACCTGCTGCCCCTGGCCTATCGCCTGCTGGTGCTCACCATCATCTATCTGTTCACCATCCTCCTGCCCACCTTCATCATCCACCTCTACCGCCGCGCCCAGGGCTGGACGCTGCTCGAACTGGGCCAGAAGCGCCGCCGCATGGTGCCCTACGGCATCTCCATCGTCTGCTACGGCGTCTGCCTGTGGACGCTCGACAGCATGCACATCTACCACTTTGTGTCCAGCATCGTCTTGGCGGCCCTGCTCATCCAGGTCATCTGCGCCATCATCAACGTGTGGTGGAAGATCTCCACCCATACCGCCGGCATCGGCGGCGTGGCCGGTGCCCTGTTCATCTTCGCCGAGTACTTTGCCTTCAACCCCGTGTGGTGGTTCTGCCTCGTGTTCATCGTGGCCGGCATCCTCGGCACCGCCCGCATCATCCTGCGCCAGCACTCGCTCTCGCAGGTCGTGGCCGGCTTCCTCGTCGGCTTCGTCTGTGCCGCCGTGGGCATCGCGTTCTTCTGAAGTGTCTAAAGCCCCCTAAGTTAGGGGGTTGGGGGTCTGAACGACCCCAGTCTTCAAGTATAAACTAATAATAATAATCAGTATGAATAAACATTGTTCAGACCCCCAACCCCCTATCTTAGGGGGCTTAAGTGCAAAAGTAAGCATCATCATGGGCAGCACGAGCGACCTGCCCGTCATGGAGAAAGCCTGCCAGTTGCTCGACCAGATGCAAGTGCCCTTCGAGGTGAACGCCCTCTCGGCCCACCGCACCCCCGATGCCGTCGAGCAGTTTGCCCGCTCGGCCAAGGAGCGCGGCATCCGCGTCATCATCGCCGGCGCCGGCATGGCTGCCGCCCTGCCCGGTGTCATCGCCGCCTCGACCACGCTGCCCGTCATCGGCGTGCCTATCAAGGGTATGCTCGACGGTCTCGACGCCATGCTCAGCATCATACAGATGCCGCCGGGCATCCCCGTGGCCACCGTCGGCGTCAACGGTGCCCAGAACGCGGCCATCCTGGCCGTGGAGATGCTCGCCCTGAGCGACGAGGCACTCGCCGAGCGTCTGCAGGCCTACAAGAGCAACCTCAAGGCCAAGATAGAAAAGGCAAACAAAGAACTGGCAGAAGTGAAATATGAGTACAAGACGAATTAGCAGTGTGGCCCACGTGGGCAATATCGCCATCGGCGGAGACAACCCCATCCGCATCCAGTCGATGGCTACCGTCGACACCAACGACACCGAAGGCTGCGTGGCTCAGGCCAAGCGCATCATCGATGCCGGCGGCGAACTGGTGCGCTTCACCACCCAGGGGGTGCGCGAGGCGGAGAACATGAAGAACATCTCGGCCCGCCTGAAGGCCGACGGCTACACCACGCCCCTCGTGGCCGACGTCCACTTCACCGCCCACACCGCCGACGTGGCAGCACAGTACTGCGAGAAGGTGCGCATCAACCCCGGCAACTATGTCGACCCGGGCCGCACCTTCAAGCACCTGGAGTACACCGACGAGGAGTATGCCGAGGAACTGAAGAAGATAGAACGTACGCTCGTACCTTTTATTAATATCTGCCGGGAGCACCACACTGCCGTGCGCATCGGTGTCAACCACGGCTCGCTCTCCGACCGCATCATGTCGCGCTATGGCGACACGCCGGAGGGCATTGTGGAGAGTTGCATGGAGTTTCTGCGCATCTTCCGCCGCGAGCAGTTCGGCGATGTGGTCATCAGCATCAAGGCCTCCAACACCGTGGTCATGGTCACCACCGTGCGCCTGCTGGTCAAGACGATGGAGCAGGAAGACATGCACTATCCCCTTCACCTCGGCGTCACCGAGGCCGGCGAAGGTGAGGACGGCCGCATCAAGAGTGCCGTGGGCATCGGCGCCCTGCTCACCGAAGGCATTGGCGACACTATCCGCGTCTCGCTCAGCGAGGAACCGGAGTGCGAGATACCCGTGGCCCGCAAGTTGGTGGATATGATAGAGGAGTGCACCCGTCTGCGTGCCGAGGCCGAAGCCAGCATCCAGGCCGACACCATCGCCCTCACCCTCGATGCCCCCGACTGGGAGACCCTGCAACTCAAGGCCGCCATGTCCGTCGGTGCCCTCCTCATCGACCGCAAGGCCACGAAACTGCAGATTCGCCCGAAGAGCGGTAGCAAACTCTTAACTATTAACTATTCACTCTTCACTTCCCTAGAGGATGCCATCCTCCAGGCCGCCCGCATCAAGTTCACCAAGACCGAATACATCTCCTGCCCCGGCTGCGGCCGCACGCTCTACAACCTGCAGGAGACCATTGCTCGCATAAAGGCTGCCACCAGCCACCTCGTGGGCCTGAAGATAGGCATCATGGGCTGCATTGTCAACGGCCCCGGCGAGATGGCCGATGCCGACTACGGCTACGTGGGTGCCGGTCGTGGCAAGATCAGCCTCTACCGTCAGAAGGAGTGTGTCGAGAAGAATATCCCCGAGGCCGAGGCCGTAGACCGCCTGCTGGCACTCATCGAACAAGACCGGCAGCCATGATCAGCAGTCTCAGCCACACCTTTGCCCGGTGCGCCGTTGCCGTGCTCGCCGCAGCCCTCCTGGCCGCCTGCCAGCCTGGGCACGACGCATCCAGCCAGGCCGAGAGCAGGGCCGACAGCCTGATAGACGAGGCCGTGAAAAACCGGCAGTTGGATCGCGTGCTCGCCCTCTGCGACAGCCTGGAGGCCCTCCGCCAGATCTCGCCCATCGGGGCAGGCCTCTGGCGCGGCTGGTCACACCACAGGATGAGAAAGTATCAGCAGGCCGAGGACTACTATCGCCAGGCCCTCGAGGCCACGCCGCACACAGCCGCCGACGCCGAGAACCAGCAGTTGGCGGCAGGCTATCTGGCCGACCTGCTCTACATCGTCCACGACTACGAGGGGGCACTGCGTGTGGCCGTCCCCGTCGTCAACCGGCTGGAGGAGCAGGGCAACGGCACCAACGATGCCATCATCATGTTGCTCTCCTCCGTGGGCCGCTGCCAGATGAAACTGGGCCGCCTCGATGAGGCCAGCGCCACCTTCGAGAGTGCCTATCAGCACAACCTCGAGGCCATCCGCGCCGACACCTCCGACGCCAAACTGCGCAATGCCATCGTCCATACCGGCAATGTGGCCATACGCTACCTGAATGTCAAACTCTTCGACCAGGCCGAGCCCTGGCTCGGGCGCACCGAGGAACTTCTTGACCGCTATGCCCAGCGGCCCGATGCCACACAGCGGTTCGTCAGCGAATACCGGGCCCGGCTCCACATCTATCATGCCTACTCACTCGAGGAACTGGGCCGTCACGACGAGGCTGCCGAGGCCTACCGCCTCTATCAGGCTTCCGACTATTTCCAGACCGACGACGGCCGCTCCGATGCCTGCGAATACCTCATCGCTGCCCATCGCTATGCCGAGGCAGCCGACATACTGGCCGAACTGGACCGCATGATGGAGCAGTGGGGCTACCAGCCGACCCTGGACAACATACAGAGTTACCTGCTGCCCAAGTACCGCGCCTGCAAGGGTGCCGGCAGGCCTGACTCCGCCAACGCCGTGGCCAGTCAGATCTGCGAGGCTCTCGACTCCGCCATCGCCTGGCAGAAAAATTCCGACGCTGCCGAGTTGGCCACCATCTACGACACCCAGCAGAAGGAGATGACCATCACCCAGCAGAAGGCTGACCTGAGCCACCAGCAGATGATGGCCACCGCCATCGCCTTCGCCCTCATCACGGTCTTCATGGTCATCTATCTGCTCTATCGCCGTCGCGTCCACCGCCAACTGCAGGAGGCCTACGACCAACTGGAGCAGACCACCACCGCCAAAGAGCGCATAGAGAGCGAACTGCGCATCGCCCGCAACATTCAGATGTCGATGGTGCCCAGTGTGTTCCCCCAGCGCGAAGGCCTCGACCTCTACGCCTCCATGGCCCCTGCCCGCGAAGTGGGCGGCGACCTCTACGGCTATCTGCTCGACGGCCACCGGCTCTACTTCTGCGTGGGCGATGTCAGCGGAAAGGGCGTGCCCGCCTCCCTCTTCATGGCCCAGACCATCCGCCTCTTCCGCACCCTGGCCGCACAGGGCATGCAGCCAGCCGAGATAGTGACCCGCATGAACGACGCCCTCGCCGAGGACAACGAGCAGGGCATGTTTGTCACCATGTTCCTCGGCCTGGTCGACCTGCAGTCGGGCCGCCTGCGCTTCTGCAATGCCGGCCACAACCCGCCCGTCATCGGTGGAGGCCAACACCACGGCGACTTCCTCAGCGTGAAGCCCAACGCCCCCATCGGCCTCTGGCCGGGCCTCTGCTTCGAGGGCGAAGAGATAGAGAGCATCAAGGGCAAGCCCCTGTTCATCTATACCGACGGGCTCAACGAGGCCGAGAACGCCAGCCTGGAGCAGTTCGGCGAAGACCGGATGCTCGCCATCCTGCGTGCCCTCAACTTCGAGAACAGCCGCCAGGTGATAGAAGAACTCGTCCGGGCTGTCAGCGCCCATCGCGGCGGTGCCGAGCCCAACGACGACCTGACGCTCATGTGCCTCAAGGTGGAAGCATAAACAAGAAAATAGGGGCGGAAAACATAATTTTTTGCTAAAAATCTTTGGCAGTTCGAAAATTATGTTTATCTTTGCACCCGAAATGCCTGCTCATGAGAGGGTGGGCACGTTAAAACAACATCGATGGAACGAGACCTGAGGGCAGTTGTACGCCCAGTCTCGAAAGGACGTTTTCTTAACGTTACTGTCTGTTCTACCAAACTTCGCAACTTTGGAAACCATGTACAGCGGTGATGCAACAAGAAGCGTCCGCGTGGGTTGATTTTATATCTCCCTGCGGCCATAATTCCCTTCTTATATATATAATAAGGTGTATGCCACAAGATGGGCATACTGTCTTTGCGTATATAGACCAGTAGGGAGTCTGTGTGCCGTAGTGTGTGCATATATATCGCTCGGCGTGGGCAGGCTTTACGTTGCTTATCCTTACATGGGGGCAATGCGAAGGCCTGGTAGTTGGGATAAGCGCGGAGAGAAACTAAACTCCCACGTCTTTTTTGTTTCCGTACGTTTGTGATGTGAGTAATGACCAGCAGGGGAGTGCCGGCCAGCACCTCTGTGTGCCCTCTGCTAAGAAAGATTTTAATCATTTATAAACATTTATTATTCACATTATTAACAAAAACATTTCAATTATGAGAA
>JAFUST010000078.1 GCA_017467535.1 Prevotella sp.
ACCCGATGGAAAGGAAATCATCAAATTAAATGATTTCCGCTATGCCGACGATAACCTTACTTCTTTCTGTGAACGCATCAAGGCACACAATAAGTATTTTGACGCATGTCCTTATCGGATGGTAGGGTTTGCCGAAAACATGGATGGAAAAGTCTGTGCAGTTCTTTCTCAGCCATTTATTACGGAAGCCCGTCTGGCCACGAAGGAGGAAATCCATGAAGAGTTCCTGCGTCTTGGCTTCTGGCCTGAGGATAACGGAGAGTATTATACCAACGGACAGCACGACATCTTCGATGCCCAGCCCAATAACGTACTGGCAGATGACGAGGGCCACCTTTATTTCATCGATACAATCATCTATCCTTCCGAAACGGGAGGCTACGACAAATATCGCAGCCTCTCGCCCCGCTATTCGGGATAATCTACAGACGATTACGCTCGCTCTGGCCGGCGTGGCTGCCTTTGTAGCGGCTCTTGGTGGCATTGAATTTCCAGGAGAGGTCGATGCCGACGCGGCGGGTGTCGTCGTACTGGCGGAACTGCGTGCGGATGTTGATGCCGCCGTAGGCCGTCATCTCAGTATAGCGGGTGTGCAGGATGTCGTTGGCGATGAGGGCCACGTTGAGGCTCTTGTCCTTCAGGAACTGGCGGTTAAGCCGGAGGTTGATTCCGCCTGTGGCTTTCCGTTTGGAAGGGCCCGTTCTGTGATAGGGTGTCAGGTCAGCCTCGATGTTCAGCAGCCAGTCGTGGGGTAGCGTGAAGGTATTGTCAAAGTCGAATTGAAAGATAGGATCATTCCAGAAGTGGGTGATGCCTATCGGTTCCACGTCCTGCTTGCTAAAGCCAAACACAATCAAGTAATCCATTTGCCAGATGCCGACCTTTGGTGAGAGGTTGAACATGACGCCGTAGTTTTCCATCTTGGGCAAGTTGCGGTAGTCCATAACCATGACGCCAGGGTGGTTGATGTCATCGTAGGCTGTCTGGAACGAGGTGTAGGGATTCTTGAAGTATGTATAATAGGCTTGCATATAGAGCCATTGCCACGAGGAGGTCCACGACAGTTTGTGGGTGGACAATGGACGGAGGTAGGGATTGCCCGTATCATACTCATACTTGCTGCGGTAGTTGACAGCCGACGACAATAGGGAGTAAGACGGGTTCCGGCGAGAGCACTGATAGGCCAGGCTATGCTTCCACACCTCTCCCTGATAAGAGAGCGAGGCGCGGGGGATGAGTACATGGTAGTCGGGGCTCTGTTCACTGTCCTTCTGTCCGTTGGTTTCGTAGTCGTTGTATTCATGTTGCCAGCGCAGTCCAGCGTTCAGTGACAGTTTGCCTGCCTTCAAGGCATAGTCTGCAAAGAGCGACCACATTTGGGTCTTTTGGTGCACGCTGTTGTCGGCAGAGAATCCGCTCTGTGTGAAGTTGCTCTTGCGGTTCACGTCTGAAGCCTCCTCTCCAAACGTCAGCGAACCTTTCGGCACTGGGGCTGTGATGACGAGTTTCTCTGCGAAGAGACGGTTCTTGGTACGTGTCTCACTACTGATAGGTGTCGCGCCGATGGTGCCTCCCTCCATATCCTTGTCGGAATGGTCGCCGTAGTAGTCGGCGCTGAAGTTCAGTTGCCACATGCCTAGTTCACCGACATAGTAGGCATTTACGGCATGGGACAGACGGGGGTGCAGTTTTGTCAGCGTGAGGTTACTGTCTTCGTCGACGGTGACACCATCACGTTGCACCACCTCATCGCTTGTGATGCGCATCTCTGCGTCGCCGATGAAACTGTTGGCGGTATAGGTCAGGCCGAGGGAATGGTTCTCGGAAAGTTCCCAGTTCCAGCCGAGGTCGGCAAAGTAATATTTTGAGCGGTTGCGCCAGGTGTCGCTTTTCTGGTAGTCCCAGGTAGAGGATGCCTGTAGTTGGTCGTTGGCAGTGGCGTCGATGAGTGTGCTGTTGTCTGTCAGATAGCCGCGGACAAAGAAGTCCATGCCGTTGCTGAGGCGATAGTTCAGGGCTGCATTGAGATTGGCATAATGCTCCTTGCCCTGGCGGTAGGCACCAGAGAAGTTGCTGCTCCAGCCCTCACCCTGACGGCGGACGGTCTTCAGTTTGATGACCGATGTCACCTCGGCACCGTACTCTGCGCCGGGGTTGGTGATAATCTCTGCCGACAGGATCTCGTCGGCCCGCAGGCGGTCGAGTTCTTCAGAGTTGCGCACCTTCTTATTATTGATATAGATCTCCGGCTTGCCGTGCCCTGCCACGCTACCGTCGGCCATGACGAGGGGCAGGTGGGTGAGCATGTCGCTGACAGAGCCGAACTGTGCCAAGGGCGTGCCCTGTATCGTCGTCAGCAGGCCGCGGTCGGTGGCTGTTGTCATACGCTGCGTACCTTTCACCTCCACGCCCTTGATGGTGTATTTCTCTGCCATCAGTTGGATGGTGCCGACTTTGCCGACATCGAAGGTCTTCTCTATCGTCTTATAGCCGATGCAGGTGATGCGGGCGATGACTTTTGTCGCCTGGCTGGGTATCACGAAGTCGCCGGCCTCATTGCTCACGCCTCCTGTCAGGAAGGTAGAGTCGCCGAGAGAGAGTAGCGAGATGCTGGCGTAGGCAACGGGCTGGCCACTTTCGTTGATGATGCGTCCGGAGAGTTTCGTGTCCGACTTCTGCATGCATTCGATATAGATGTCCTGATGATCGAAGGTGAGATGCATCGGGTAGAAACCGCAAACCTGGCGCACGGCATCGCGGACGGAGACATTGTTGAGGGAAGTGGTGACGGTGAAGTCTTCCAGTTCGTCGAAGATGAAGTTCAGTTTGTAGTTGTCTTGGGCATTGTCTATCCAGATGAGGGCTTCGCTGAGCGAGGCGTCCTGGAAGTCGTGCGAGAGTCGCTGTGCCTTCGCGCTCATGGCGACGAGGCACAATAATAGCATACAGGTGTGCTTCATGGCTCTACTCGATGGTGATGGTTTCGTCCGTGAGGGTCAGGTGGACCTTCTGGAAGTGGTTGATCTTGTCGATGATCTCTTGCAGCGTGTCGTCGGCCTCCCATTGCAGGTAGAAGCGCAGGGTGCGCGCGGCTTCGTTCTTGAACTCCACCTTCACGCCGTAGCCGTCGGCGATGTACTGCATAATCTGCCCGAGTTCCACATTATTATATACGACGGGGGCTTTCTTCGTCGGTGCTGCCTCCAAGCCGTAGGTCTTCTTCACCTTCTTCGTGTCAGGCTTGCGATCGGTGACGGCCACCTTGGGCTTCGATTCGATGTTGCTGATGACGTGCACGGCGGCGTAGGCGATGCCGCCAATCATCAGCACGCCGACGAACATCGCGGCTATCTGCATCCGTCCCCATGAACGGCGCTTCTGGGGGAAGTGCTTGGCCTGGAACTTATGCCACTCTGCCTCGATGTCAGGCTCGTTGACGTCGGTCTCGCTGAGCATCTCGTCGAGTTGCTCGTCGGTGTATCGCTCAGGATGCAGGAGCATCCGCTGCTGTTCTTCTCTTGTCATGCTTCTCTGTCTTTAAAGGTTGAACGTAGTTTCCTCAGTCCCTGCACGATGTGCTTGTTGACGGCCGACAGGCTGATGCCGAGCGTGCCGGAGATCTCCTTGTACGACTGCTCCTCGTCGTAGTGCATACGAATGATGCGGCCCGTCTGGGGAGTCAGCCGATGGTCGATGTAGTCCTCGATGGCTTGCAGCAGTTCGTCGTCGTGCGTGCCGTCGTCTACGGCTTCTGGCAGAAAGGCCTGTGCGGCGCCCTGTGCCGTCTTCCGATGTGCAATCAGGTTGAGGCAGCGATTACGGATGCAGGTCAGCAGGAACGTGCGGACAGACTCTTGGCGCAGTGGGATGCTGCCGGCCCACAGCAGGGCGAAGACGTCCTGTACCGCATCCTTCGCCTCGTCTTCGTCGCCCAGCAGGAGGTAGGCTGCCCGGTACATCCTGCCGTACTCCGAACGGAAGAGTTGTTCAAACTGTTCTGTCTTGTCTTGCATCTTTTCGTTGTCGCTTTTATCTATTATACAGTTAAGGGGGCGAAACCATCACCCCCCGTATGACTGAAATTTCAGTAAAAATGCCGATAATCAACCTTTCCATACGGTTAAACATTGAAACAATCCTGCTATCCTGCTTCTCTCGGAGTCAACGTGCTTGTTTTCAGTGAGTTAAGGGTAGCAGGATTGTGTTTCAATCCTGCTTCTATCCTGCTTCTGATCCTGCTTCTGGGCTGTTTGGGGCGTGTTTTTTAGCCAGTTTTGGGTACTTTTGTCGCTATTGGCGCAACTGCAGGTAGTAGCCGCGGATGCCCTTGATGCCGCCACGGGGCCACTGCAGGCGCTTGACGGCCTGGCCGAGTGACTTGAGGGTGGGCATGTCGGCCGACTTGAGATGAGCGGACAGTTCGCGCTGAATGTCGACCACCTGCCAGAAGGTGTCCTTCGTGTGCTGCGCGGCCGGCTCGAAGACGGCCTGCAGCACCATGTCGAGCGAGGGCTGCTCCTGGTAGTGGGCGTTGTGCGCCTGTATGTCGCGCTCGTCCTCGCTGGTGAACCAGTAGAGGGCATCGCGGCTGCGCAGTTCGCTGACGGCCTGGGCGTACATCTGCTTGTAGGGGATGTGGCCGCTCATGTCCACCTGTCCGGTCACCTCCACGCACAGGTAGCGGCGCGAGCCGTCGCCCGCGGGCAGGGGCTGCGGGTCGTTGGTGGTGGCGATGAACGAACAGAGGCGGGGCGTCATCGTGTACTGATCGCTGCGCATGCGGCGCATCTGCACGTCTTTCTCCGTCAGCAGTCGCTTGATCTTGGCCTGCTCGCGGTCGGTCTTGGCGTTATACTCGTCGATGTTGACCAGCCACATGCGCCCCAGCACGCGCTCCACCTGCTCGGCGTTGTCCATCTTGATGTCGTCCATGTAGTATTCGCGCATCGAGGGCGGGAGTATGGCCTTGCAGAAACTGGACTTCTTGTAGCCCTGCGGGCCGATGAGCATGGGCACCATCGAGTTGCCGTAGTCGCGGTTCTTGTCCAGCGCCTGCGCCACCATTGCCAGCAGCCAGCGGTGGAAGTACTGCGGCCAACGGTCGTAGTGGGTGGGCAGCCGGCGGGCAAAGTCCTCGATGTAGTTGCGCTTGCCGTCCCACTCGCCCACGCCGGCCAGGAACTCGTGCACGGGGTTGTAGTCCCTGACGTGGGCCGACTCGATGTAGGTGCGCATGTCGTTCATCCAACTCTCGCCGCCCTCCTTCATCTCCTCCACGACGATCGACTTCAGTTGGCGGTCGGTGAGCGGCTCCCAGGGCTTGAAGCGCAGGTCGTTGGGGCGGAACTCCACCATCTGCTTCACCACGTTGAAGCGCAACTCGTAGCGGCGGTCGAGGAACGACTCTATGGAGCGCATGATGCGCTCCTTCTCGTTCATCTGCGAGAGCGTGCGTCCCTCGTAGGGCTTCTTGTAGGCGTTGCGGAAGATCTTGCGCACCACGTCGGCATCCAGGTCGCTGAACCGGTACTGCCACTGCGTGCGCACCACGCACCCCTCCTCGGGCAGTCGGGCCTTCGCACAGTAGTCGGCCAGCGTCTGCACGCAGTGCTCGCTGCTGTCAGGCGCCACGTCGAGTGCACGGCCGAGACAGGCCTGATACTCCAGTTGGGCGCGCTTGCGCTCTTCGTCGTCGGGATACCAGACCACCTCGCCGTCATCCTCCACCTGCGTACCCTCGTATGGCTTCAGCAGGTCGCCCTCGGCGTGTATCACGGGCAGCGGCTGTGCGTCGGGCTGATAGTAGAGCGAGGCATCGTGGCTCATGCGGCAGCCGGTGGTGAGCGTCTGACTGGTCAGGCAGAAGTCGCCGCCCACCAGCGTCTGATAGATGCTCACGGCCGTGCGCTGTGCGGCGTTCATGAAGGCCATGTAGGCCTTTGCGTCGGGATGGCGCTCGTCGTAGTCATACTGGCAGCGCACCACCACCTTCAGCGTCACGCCGCTCACGCCGGCAAAGGCCAGCATCGTGTAGGGCACCTGAGCCACGCGCTGGCGCATGGCGCTCACCTGCTGGCGCCCTTCGGGGCAGTCGATGCTGAGCAGCAGCAGGCCCGTCAGCACTTTCGGTTCGTCCAGTCCGCCTCGGCCGAAGAGGGTCGAGAATATCAGGTAGGGCAGCGCGTCGATGCCTGTCAGGTGGCCCCTGATGCCCTGCTCCATGAGCAGTCGCGACCCCACTGCGTTGCGGGCGATGGTCTCGGCGGCGTCCTTGGTCTTTTCAGAGCGCATCCGCTCTACCACAGCATTGAGATCGGTGCTCACGGGCACCTGCATCTCGTCCAGTTTCGTCTTGATCTTTGTAATCTTCATGGTGTTGTTATTGATGGGTTAAACATGATGCAAAGATACAAAAAATATCCGAGAAATGCAAGTGTTTTGGCCTATTTCTTTGAACAAATGTGCGTTTTTTGCGCTTTTGACGGCACTTTACGTTTGTTCCGATGCTGGTTATCGGGGACAAGTACCGTGGAAACAGGGGATAAAACCCTATGAATCAGGGAGAAAGGAGGCTTCAAACTTCCTTGCGCCTATAGGCAAAAGACCTTGCGGCTCCAGTCAAAAGGTCTTGCGGCTCCAGTCAAAATGATTTCTCGCCCAGCAGCAGAAGCAGGATGGAAGCAGGAAGGTAGCAGGATTGAAAGGCAATCCTGCTACCCCTAACTCGCTGACAACAAGCACGTTGCCTTCATGAGAAGCAGGATAGCAGGATTGCACTCAAATTTCGGTATATATGTAGGTGGGACCCTGCTTGGTTTTCAGCAGTTTCGGAGCCTCGCCCTTGCACCATTCGTCCAGTTGTTTGCGGGCGGAATAGTAGGTCAGGTTGGCATAGTAGGCAAAGAGGCGGGCGGTGGCATAGCCATAGTTGCCGATCACCTGTTGCAGGGCCTTCAGCAGGTGGTCGCTGTCGGCCATCAGTTGCTGCGTGTTGGGGTTGTTGGCCCGTCGGAATCCCTTCAGCCAGTGCAGCACCGACTCCTCGTAGTCTTTCACCGAGCGGTAGTCGATGCCCTCAAACTGCACGTCGTAGGTCTTCACCTCGTCGGGGTCGGTGATCTCGCGCTTCAGGCCGATCTTCGGTGCAAACGAACCGATGAGTGTCTCCAGGCGGTAGCCCTCGGAGAGGTAGTAGCCCGTGGCATCGATGAAGGCGTTGAAGGCTCGGGTCAGTTCGCCCGGCCTCAGGGCGTAGTGTTCGGCGCAGTAGGCGTCCAGTTCCTTCATGCTGATCTTACGTCCGCTGAGCGGTTTCACGTAGACAATGTTCTTACCGTCCTTACCCTTCATGGGCGAGGTATGAATCTCAAATGGCATTCCGTCGGTCTTGCGTGGCATATCTCTATATATTAAAGTGGTGTTAAGTTAATCGTCCTAATTGACTGCAAAGATAATGTTTTTTATTAAGAAAAATCGTTCATCGTCGAGTAAAAATGTTACTTTGCAACAATTTTTCAGCGCAATGAACGATTTGTTTAATGGGTGAAACGGCGAAAATGGTACTTTTGCGTCAGATTTTTAACATTAGTACTAACCAAAATTAAAAACGCAAGAGAATGAAACAAGCAAAGCGATTCCTGATGAGCCTGCTGGCTCTGGTTGCGAGTACTGTGCTGTACGCGCAACAGGACATCACGGGAACGGTGGTCGACGCATCCGGTGAGGGCGTCATCGGTGCCACCGTGATGGAGAAAGGTACGTCGAACGGCACGGTGACTGACTTCGACGGCAACTTCAAGATCAAAGTTAAGTCGGGAGCCATGCTGGTGATCAGTTACATTGGCTACGAGAAGCAGGAACTGGCTGCCCAGCAGGGCATGAAGGTGACGCTGCAGGACGGTGCCAAGGAACTGACCGAGGTGGTGGTCACCGGCTATCAGGTGCAGCGCAAGGCCGACCTGACGGGTGCCGTGGCCGTGATGGACATGAAGGGTGCCAAGAGCGAGAGCGACCCCAATATGCTGAACTCGATGCAGGGCAAACTGCCGGGCGTGAACATCGTGACGGACGCTGCCCCTGGTGGTGGCGGCGCTTCGATCCGCGTGCGCGGTATGAGCACGGTGAACGGTGCCTCGCCGCTCTACGTGATCGACGGTGTGGCTACGCAGGAGAACCTCAACTCGCTGAATGCTGCCGACATCGAGTCGATTCAGGTGCTGAAGGATGCCTCGTCGGCCAGTATCTACGGTAGCCGCGCTGCCAACGGCGTGATCATCATCACAACGAAGAAGGGCAAGAGCGACAAGGTGACGGTGAACGTGAACTACACGGCCTCGCTGAACACCATCGCCAAGCAGTATGACGTGCTGAACGCCGAGCAGTGGGGACAGGCCTACTGGACGGCCAACCTGAACGCAGGCCTGACGCCCTCGCACCCCTTCTACGGCAACGGCGCAACGCCCCAGTTGAGGGAGTATCTGGACGCCGACGGCAAGGTGCGCTCTACGAGTACCGACTGGCAGGACGAGGTCTTTTCTTCTGCCTGGACCAACAATCTGTCGGCCTCGGTGAGCAACAGCAGCGAGAAGGGCTCGTTTATGCTCTCCGGCAACTATATCAACCAGAACGGTCTGATGAACAACACGTTCTATCGTCGCTATACGGCCCGCCTGAACAGCACCTATAATATAGGTAAGTATGTGAGCGTGGGCGAGAACCTGATGATTGCCCAGTGGAACGACCGCGGCTATGGCACGGGCGACGACCGCGGCATCCCCTACACCGCCATGCGCCAGCATCCGGCCATCCCCGTGCGCGACAGCGAGGGCGTCTTCACCAATCCGATGGTGCTCAGCGGCAGCGACATCTCGAACCCTGTGCACGAACTGTACAACGGTCGCGACAACTCGAACGAGTCGTGGCGCATCTTCGGCAATGCCTACATCGACATCAAGCCCATCGACGGCCTGACGCTGAAGTCGAACCTCGGCATCGAGCATACACAATATTTCAACAAGACCCTGGGCCGCCGCATCCAGCCCTCTGACATGAACAGCGTGAGCCGCGGCTACGGACAGGGCGACACCTACACCTGGACCAACACTGCCAATTATATGAAGACCTTCGGCGGCGTGCACCATCTGAACGCACTCGTCGGTACGGAGTTTATCAAGTATCGTTCGGAGGACCTGAGCGGCAACAACCGCGACTATGCCTTCGAGGACGTGGACTACATGCAGATCGGTGCCGGCGGCGGCGAGCAGTCGGTGGGCGGCGGCAAGGCCGAGTGGGCCCTGTTCTCGCTCTTCGGCAAACTGGACTACAACTATGCCGACCGCTATCTGGTGAGCGCCACGCTGCGCCGCGACGCCACTTCGCGTCTGCACAAGGACAACAACAGCGGCGTCTTCCCCGCCTTCTCGGCCGCCTGGCGTATCTCCGAGGAGAAGTTCTTCCCCCAGACAAGGGTCATCGACAACCTGAAACTGCGCCTGGCATGGGGCCAGAACGGCAACTCGGCCATCAGCGACAACTATGCCTACTACACCCGCTACGCCTACAACCTGCGTCACGGATCGTACGACCTGAACGGCACTAACAACTCGGTGGTGCCCGGCATCGTGGCTGCCTCCAGCGGCAACCGCAACCTGAAGTGGGAGACCACCACGCAGACCAACTTCGGTATCGATGCCAACCTGTTCAGCGGTGCACTGAGCCTCTCGTTCGACTACTTCTGGAAGAACACCAAGGACATGCTGACCATCCCGCCGACACTCTCTGTGGAGGGCGAGGGCGCTGCCATGTGGATGAACACGGGCGAGATGAAGAACAACGGTTGGGAACTTACCATGACCTACCACTCGCCGCAGTACGGCGACTTCTCGTGGAACGGCACGCTGAACGTGTCGCAGTATAAGAACGAACTGGTGAAGTTCAACGACGTGGTGACCAGCCAGGGCGGCGACTATCGCCTGATGGTGGGCGAGCCGATGGGCGTCTACTACGGCTACGTGTGCGACGGCATCTTCCAGAACGAGGACCAGGTCTCCAACCACGCCATCCAGCAGGGCAAGGGCGTAGGCCGACTGATCTTCCGCGACATCGACGGCAATGGCGTCGTTGACGATGCCGACCGCTGCATCATCGGCGACCCCAACCCCGACCTCGCACTTGGTCTGAACCTCGACCTGAACTACAAGGACTTCACGCTGTCGGCCTTCTTCAGTGGTGAGTTCGGCTTCGACATCTACAACACCACCCGCCGTCAGTTGGAGTTCATGCACTACGGCGGTGGCTCATCGACCAACCACGGTGTGGACATCCTCAACGCCTGGAGCCCCACCAACACCGGCAGCAGCATTCCTGCACTGACGATGGTGGACAACAACAACGAGACCCGCATGTCGAACTACTTCGTCGAGGACGGCTCGTACCTGAAACTGAAGTACCTGAAACTGGCCTATCAGTTGCCTGACAACATTGCCAGCAAGATCTACGCTTCCCACATCAGCGTGTTCGGCCAGGTGGAGAACATCTTTACTATCACCGACTACAAGGGACTCGATCCTGAGGTCATCCTCGGCGGCTATGGAGCCCGCGTGGACAGCGGCCTCTATCCCCGTGCTAGAACCTTCACGCTGGGTCTGAACCTGACGTTCTAAAAGACTCTCCCCTAACCCCTCCCTGTGAGGGAGGGGAATAGTTACCAATAACAATTATAAAAAACAAAATAGAAATATAGTTATGAAGACAAATAATCTGATGAACAATTACCTTAAAAGGTATATACTCCCCTCCCTCACAGGGAGGGGCATGGGGGTGGGTCTGCTGTTGCTGTCCCTTTGCTTCACCTCCTGTAGCGACCAACTCGAACTGGCACCGCAGGGCGAGTTCACCGCCGACCAGTTGACCGACGAGTCCATCGAGGGCCTGATGTCTTCTGCCTATCAGGGCCTGGAGGCTCACTTCTTCGACGACAACAACGCCGCCTTCGCCGGCCCGATCACCAACTGGGTGTTCGACGTGCGCAGCGACGATGCATACAAGGGCGGCGAGGGTGTGTCGATGGAGGCCAACATCCACCAACTGGAGATCTCCAACATCTCCAGCGACAACGCCACCTGCCTGAACAAGTGGGAGAACAACTATCTGGGCATTGCCCGTGTGCACAAGGCCATGCTGGCCATACAGGATGCAGGCAGCGTGAGCGACAAGGAGTCGCTGCTGGGCGAACTGAAGACCCTGCGCGCCTGGTACTACTTCGACTTGAACCGCATCTTCAGGAGCATTCCCTACTTCACTGAGAACGACGATCCGAAGACCGTGACCAACGGCAACCTCTCGCGCGACGAGATCTACAGCGCCATCAAGGCCGACCTCGAGGAAGCCTACAACGCGATGCCCGAGACGCAGAGCCAGCCAGGCCGCTTCACCAAGTATGTGGCTGCCGCCCTGCTCTGCAAGGTGAACGCCCAGACCGCCACATGGGCTGAGGTGGAGAAGTGGGCCGACGTGGTCATCAACAGCGGCAAGTATGAACTCTACGACAACTTCGCCGATATGTCGAAACTCGAGTTCAACAACCGCAAGGAGAGCATCATGGCCATCCAGTTCTCTACGGCCAACGAGAACATCCACGTCAACTTCTGCAACCTGCTGAACACCACCCGCTCTGAGGGCAACATCTTCGGCTCAGGCGACGACTTCTTCCTGGCCTCGCAGAACCTGGTGAACGCCTTCCGCACCGATGCCAACGGCCTGCCTTACCTGGACGGCACCTTCAACAGCGTGCGCGTCACCAGCGACTATCAGGGCAGCGTAGACCCGCGTCTCGACTTCACTGTGGGCCGCATCGGCTATCCCTTCCGTGGCTACACCTACACCAAGGGCTGGTGCCGCGACTACAACACCTATGGCGAGTACTCGGGCAAGAAGGGCCTCATCGACCCCAACTCCAGCGACATGGTGCAGGGCTTCCCCTGGGGCGCCTCGGGCCTGAACTTCATCCTCATCCGCTATGCCGACATCCTGCTGCTGAAGGCTGAGGCACTGGTCGAACAGGCCACTGGCAACAATGCCGCTGAAGACCAGAAGTTGGCTGAGGCCCGCGACCTCGTGAACCAGATCCGCCAGAAGGCTGCACGCAGCATCGACGGCAACTACTATCCCGTTGACCTCGACCCCGCCAAGGCTGACTACTACGTGGGCCTCTATCCCTCCGACTGGGACGGCAACCTCGCCTGGACCAAGAACCGTGCCCGCATGGCCGTCCGCATGGAGCGCCGCCTGGAACTGGCCATGGAAGGCCAGCGCTGGTTCGACCTGCTGCGCTGGGGCACCGCTGTGGAGACCGTCAACAAGTATATGCAGGAGGAGGCCGCACTCCGTCCCTACTATGCCGGTGCCAGCGTGACCGAGGACGAACTCTACCTGCCTATCCCCATCTCGCAGATTGAGAACTCGAATGGACTGTATAAGTAAAAAGACTCTCCCCTAACCCCTCCCTGTGAGGGAGGGGAATAGTTACCAATAACAATTGAATTATAAAATGAATATAGTTATGAAGACAAATAATCTGATGAACAAATACCTTAAGAGGTATATACTCCCCTCCCTCACAGGGAGGGGCATGGGGGTGGGTCTGCTGTTGCTGTCCCTTTGCCTTACCTCCTGCAGCGACGTGGAGTACGAAGCAGCCACCTACAGCGAGGCAGTCAGCAACCTGGTGGCCGACTATCAGGACGGAAAACGAGAGGTGACCCTCTCGTGGACCAACCCCACCATGCCCGGCCAGACGGGTGTGCAGATCATCAAGGACAACGACGACGTGACCAACATCGACGAAGTGATCAACACCTATCTCATCAAGAAGGCTCCGACGAATGTCGACGTGGCCTACACCGTGAAGGCCCGCTATCAGGACGGCCGCGTCTCAGAGGGTCAGACCGTGCGCTTCAACATCTTCTACGAGGTGCAGAAGGGTGGCAGCCAGATAGCCATGCTCGTGGCTGACGACTACGAGCAGAGTGCTGACGAGAAGGATGCCGTGGCCTGGTTCCAGCAGCAGTACGTGGCTGCCGGCAAGGGCGTCATCGTCACGCCTGCTACCATCGACCTGCTCGACATCGAGAAGCAGACGGCCTGCTGGGTGATGTGCGACCGCATCGGCATTGCGCAGGGTTGGCAGAACCTGCCCGGCGGCCTGGCATCTAACGAGACCATCAACGCCCTGAAGTCGTTCACGGCCGACGGCGGCAACCTCTTCCTGACCAACCACGCCACCCAACTGACCGTGGCCGTGGGCCGCATTGCCGAGGCCTACACGCCTGGCATCTTCGGCAACGGCGAGGGTGGAGAGAACGGTGACGTATGGGGTTCGCAGCCCATCATCGGCAACACCGAGGGACAGGTCTACGACCACTCCGGCCACGACATCTATCGCGGCATGACCTTCACCAGCGGTCTCTACGAGCGCAGCATCTACTGCTTCGAGGGTGCCGGCGTGAAGGGCGACCACAACTGCATGTGGGACCTCAATGCCTTCGGCCTGGCTCCGGAGCCCAATGTGGTGAAGGCCTGGGAAGACATGACCAACTCGACCGTGCTGGGCACGTGGAACCACGTGGTGGACTACTGCTGCGCCGGTATCATCGACTTCGCTCCCACCTCCACCTTCGCCGGTCGCATCCTGGCCGTCGGCCTGGCTGCCTACGAGTGGAACGAGGGCGACAGCCATCCCTACAAGGATCAGTTGGAGAAGTTCACCAGCAACTGTCTGGCCTATGTGGCTGCACCTGCTGAGCAGAAGGTGGCCATGCTCGTGGCCGACGACTATACCGCCTCTGACGACGAGAAGGACGCCGTGGCCTGGTTCCAGCAGAATTATGTCAATCAGGGCAAGGGCGTGCTCCTGACGCCTGCCACCATCGACCAACTCGACATCGAGCAGAGCCCCATGTGCTGGGTGATGTGCGATCGCATCGGTGTTGCGCAGGGTTGGCAGAACCTGCCCGGCGGTCTGGCATCTAACGAGACCATCAACGCCCTGAAGGCCTTCACGGCTGACGGCGGCAACCTGCTGCTGACCAACCACGCCACCCAACTGACCGTGGCCGTGGGCCGCATTGCCGAGGCCTACACGCCCGGCATCTTCGGCAGCGGCGAGGGTGGAGAGAACGGCGACGTATGGGGTACGCAGCCCATCATCGGCAACACCGAGGGCCAGATCTACGACCACTCCGGCCACGACATCTACTGGGGTCTTGATTTCACCAGCGGCCTCTACGAGCGCTCTATCTACTGCTTCGAGGGTGCCGGCGTGAAGGGCGACCACAACTGTATGTGGGACCTCAATGCCTTCGGCCTGGCTCCAGAGCCCAACGTGGTGAAGGCCTGGGAAGACATGACCAACTCTACCGTGCTGGGCACGTGGAACCACGTGGTGGACTACTGCTGCGCCGGTATCATCGACTTCGCTCCCACCTCCACCTTCGCTGGTCGCATCCTGGCCATCGGCCTGGCCTCCTACGAGTGGAACGAGGGCGACAACCATCCCTACAAGGACCAACTGGAGCGCTTCACCCAGAACTGCATCAGTTACCTGAAATAAACTGAACAATGATGATGCTGAAGAATTTACTGATGATCGGACTGCTGGCCCACACCGTGGGCTCAGCAGCCCAGACAGCGGCCGCCCACTTTGATATGTCGCTGACCCCTGATGGCAGTATTACTGAGTCTGTCACTGGTGCTGCCTATCGTGTGAACGCCCAGTTGCCCCCCTGCACCGCCGCAGGTGCAGACGGTCAGGCGCTGCGCTTCGATGGCTATTCGAACTATGTCAAAGCAGGCGTGCCTGTAAATTCATTC
The DNA here is from genome assembly GCA_017467535.1 of Prevotella sp. Lineage (GTDB taxonomy): Bacteria > Bacteroidota > Bacteroidia > Bacteroidales > Bacteroidaceae > Prevotella. The sequence continues at coordinate 14,869 of JAFUST010000078.1, forward strand.
AGCAAGGAGTCTCTGACCGTCAGCGTCGTGCTGGCGGCAGAGACTTATCCTATGATGAAGGTCGACGTGGCTGAGGATACGCCCACCTATGGCACCGTCTGCGGCAATCTGGACGGCAAGCAGGGCTTCGCCCTTCAACTGTCCTCGCAGGGACACCTTCGCTTCCAGTTCGGTTCGACCTATGCCAACGGCTATCTCTTCACCATCGACGGCACGAAGACGCTGCCTCGCGGACAGTGGTGCCGGGTGACGGCTGTGCTCGACAAGGCCGCCAACGCGGCTAAACTCTATCTGAACGGCGAGGAGATAGGCAGCATTCGCATGAGTCGTGCCGACATTGCCCACTCCACGGCCGACTTCTACATCGGCAAGGATGCCACCGACGTGAAGTCAGGCCCCTTCCTGATCAACACGTTCTGCGGATTGATAGACGACATCGCCGTCTACAACGAGGTGGCTCCCCCTACTGCCCCCTTGGGGGCTTCAATAGGGCAGAGGGCAGATTTCTCCTATCCTCTGTCACGCTATTCTGACGTGGCCCCCTCGGGGGCCGAAGGAGGGGCTTGGCGTCCCCAGTTCCACGGCATGCCCTCCGGCGGTTGGACGAACGAGACGCACGGCATGATCTACAGCGGCGGACGCTATCATGTCTTCTTCCAGAAGAATGCCAACGGCCCCTATATGTCGCGCCTGCACTGGGGCCACATCTCCAGCGAGAACCTCTACGACTGGCGCGAGGAGCCCATCGCCATCGCCCCCGGCGAGGCCTACGACCTGAAGGGCTGCTGGAGCGGCTGCGTCTATGAGGAGAACGGCACACCTTATATATTATATACAGGTGTCGACAATGCCAAAGCCCGAATCGTGAAGGCCAAGGCGCAGGACGACGGACTCGTCGACTGGGAGAAGCAGGGCGTGATCATCGACGGCCGACCTGCGGGCCTCTCCGATGATTTCCGCGACCCCTACTACTTCGAGTCCGACGGGCAGCGATACATCATCGTGGGCACCAGCAAGAACGGCGTGGGTGCCTGCACGCTGCACAGATACCAGAACGGCGCCTGGACCAACGACGGCACCATCTTCTTCCAGGGCTCTACGGCCAATCTGCACGGCACGTTCTGGGAGATGCCCAACGTGACCCCGATGGGCGACGGCCGCTATCTCTTCACCTGCACGCCGCTCGGCACGGGTGCCGGCGTGCGCACGCTCTGTTGGGTGGGTACCATCGGCAGCGACGGGAAATTCACCCCCCTCGGGGGGCAAGGGGGGGCCTTGCAATATCTCGAGATGGGCGGCATCAGTCACGACGGCTACGGCCTGCTCTCGCCCACCATCTGCCGGCACGAGGGAAAGACACTCCTGCTGGGCATCGTGCCCGACAAACTGCCGACGCAAGCCAACTACGAGATGGGATGGGCACACAACTATTCGCTGCCCCGCGAGATCTCACTCGATGCCAACGGCCAGATAGTGCAGAAACCCTACAGTGGCCTGAGCGCCATGCGCACCTCGACGGTGACCACTGTCGACGAGACGCTGCTGGGACAGAAAACGCTGGTCAGCGGCCGACAGATAGAACTGCTGGGCGAGTTTACACCCACCACGGGCACCTGCGGTTTCCGCTTCCTGAGAGATGCCACACTCACCTACGATGCCGACACACGGCGACTGACCCTCGACCTGACCGCCCTGAGCCGCACGGCCAACGACGGAGGAGCCTACAACGGCATCTATGCCGCCACGCTCACTGAGCCGCTCTCCACGCTTCATGTCTATCTGGACGGCTCGATAGCCGACATCTTCGTCAACGACCGCTGGGCCTTCAGCGTTCGCCTGTTCCCCACCGACGCCAGTGCCACGCAGACAGAGGTCTTTGCTACGGCACAAACAACGGTCAAGGTGAGCGCTTGGACGCTCGATGCCAAGCGGACCACGGGCATTGCTACCGCTATCAGTCAGCCGCAGGAGAACGGCACCTGCTACGACCTCTGTGGTCGCAAGGTCAGCCAGCCGGGCAAGGGTATCTACATCAGAAACGGCCGGAAGTATGTTCGTCGCTGATTCTTTGGTCGTCATAGGTCTGGCAACGCTCTCGCTCGGCACCATCCAAGAGGCCGACGGCGTGGTGGAACGCTCGTTCTGGGTACGGAATGCAGGCACGGAGGCAGTAACCCTCATGCAGGGTTACACCTCGTGCGGCTGCACCACCATCCAGTTCGCGAAGGATTCGGCGTTGGCACCTGGCGATTCCACCAGCGTCCTGCTGCGCTTCAACCCTCGTGGCAAGGGCGGCGAGTTCTACGAGCAGGGCACACTGGTGTACGGCCCGCACCGCAAGCGCCTGCAGATGGCTCTCGAAGGCACCTGCATGAGCAGCGAGGAGACCCTCATGCGGCAGTTCCCCATTCGTGTGAGCGACCGTATCCGTCTCTCTGCCGACCGCTTCGACCTGGGCGTCATGCGGGTGGGTGAGACCAAGGAGCGCGGTGTGGTCGTGCTTGACATGACCGATTCCCAGCACAGGCAGCGCATCCCCGTCACGCTGACCGTCACCCAGGAGATGCCGAAGGGCGTGCAGCACATTCCCCGTCGCCTGAAGTGGGGTGGGGAGGAGTTCACCGTCACGCTGGATGTCAACATCAGGTGATTCTCGTTACAATGATAGCAATAATGTTGCAATGAACGATAAATTATCGTCTTTGCAACATTTTTTATGGTGCGGCAGTCGACGATTGACTACCTTTGCAGCCGTTAGTTATTGTATTAGTAAGTTAGTTATTTAGTTAGTTATAAAAGTTTGGCCGATTCTTTTCTGGTATCAGGTTGCTCTTCAGGATAACATTTTCTTTCCCCTTTTTCTTGCACGTTCGGGAAATAGTTCGTAACTTTGCCCTCTGAATGAATTTACAGGCAAAATCGACTATGAAAAGACTTTATCCGTCCGTCATGCTATACCTTATTATATTAATAGGGACTCTGCTGACGGGTTGCTCTGAGAGCACGAAGACCTATCGCATCGGTGTGTCGCAGTGTTCGCAGGGGCGGTGGCGCGAAAAGGTGAACCAGGAGATGCTGGCCGCCCAGCACCTGTTTGAACACGATGTGGAGGTGGTCATTGCCGACTCCTACGACGATACCGAGTGGCAGATACGCCAGATAGACTCTCTGGCCAACAGCGGCATCGACCTGCTGGTGGTGGCTCCCAATGAGGCCGCGCCGATTGCTGAGGCGGTCAAAAAAGTAATGGAGAAAGGCGTCCCTGTGATTTGTTTCGACCGTAATGCCGAGAAAAACGGTTGTACGGCTTTCATCGGTGGCAGTAATATAGAGGCCGGCCAGATGATGGGGAACTATGTGTTGACACTGGCGGGTGGACAGAATGCAGCAGGGCGTAAACTGCGTGTGATGGAGATTACCGGCTTGATGAATTCAACGCCTGCCCAGGCACGCCATAAGGGCTTTGCCGAAGTGATGGAGGGGCGAGAGGAGTTGGAGTATGTCTGCCGGGAAGGCAACTGGAGCAGCGATGAGGCTTGCCGTATGGTGACGGAAGCCATAGAGGCTGGCGAAAAGCCAGACATCGTGTTCTGTCATAACGATGGTATGGCAACGGGTGTCTACAAGGCCGTTGTTGAGACGGGTACTGAGGGACAGATACAGATACTGGGCATCGACGGTATGCCAGGTGAAGGGCTGGAGTATGTGAAACTGGGCCATCAGGTGGGCACCTATGTCTACCCGACTCACGGCGAGAAAATCATCCGTCTGGCACTGGACATCCTGACCGACCGACCCTACGAGACGGTCAACTTGTTGCACGGCATCCTGGTGACTCCAGAGAATGTGGATCTGGTGACAGCCACCTCGGAGGAGATGATGGCGCAGGGCAATGACCTGATTACGATGCAGGATAAACTGGAGGAGTACTTCGGGCTCTACAACTCGCAGCAGAAGATTCTGGTGGGCAGTTTTGTGACCATTGCGCTGCTGATACTGGCTGTGGTGCTGATGTGGCTGGCCATTGTGAAGACACGCCGTGCGCTGCACGAGCGGCAGACGATGCACGAGGAGCAGACGCTGTTCTACACGAATCCTGACAGCCGCACACTGCGCCAGGTGTTTGAGACGCCGCAGGAGGAACTGCCCGCTCCGCGGTCGCAGGACACCATCTTCGCCGAGACGCTGAACGAGGCCATCCGTAGGAACATGGCCAATCCCAACCTGAAGATGGACGAACTGGGCGAGTCGGTGGGATTGAGCCGCGTGCAACTGTATCGCAAGGTGAAGGCCATAACCGGTTTGACGCCCGTGGAACTGCTCCGGCAGATGCGCCTGCAGCAAGGCTATGTGCTGCTGACCACCACCACGAAGACCGTCAACGAGATTGCCTACGAGGTGGGCTTCGGCACGCCTGGCTATTTCTCGAAGTGCTTCAAGCAGCAATACGGCAAATATCCCACAGACCTGCGAACTTGACAAAGTTGACATAATAGTCAACAATTGTTCCATGAAACATTTTTCTCAGTTTGCGAACGATAATTGAAAGCCGATTATCGTTCGCAGTAGTACTTTTGTGCCAAAATTTAACATTAGTACTAACCAAAATTAAAAAAAGAATGAAACAAGCAAAGCGATTCCTGATGAGCCTGCTGGCTCTGGTTGCGAGTACTATAATGTACGCGCAACAGGACATCACGGGAACGGTAGTCGATGCATCCGGCGAGGGCGTCATCGGTGCCACTGTGATGGAGAAAGGAACGTCGAACGGCGTGGTGACCGACTTCGACGGCAACTTTAAGATCAAGGTTCAGCCCGGAGCCACACTGGTCTTCAGTTATGTGGGCTATCAGCCGCAGGAACTGCCTGCCCAGCAGGGCATGAAGGTGACGATGCAGGACGATGCCCTCTCGCTGAACGAGGTGGTGGTGACAGGTTATACCACCCAGCGTAAGGCAGACCTGACGGGTGCCGTCAGCGTAGTGAGCGTGGCCGAGTTGGCCAAGCAGAATGAGAACAACCCGATGAAGGCTCTGCAGGGTCGTGTGCCAGGCATGAACATCTCGGCCGACGGTAACCTGGAGGGTGCCGCTACGGTGCGTATTCGTGGTGAAGGTACACTGAACTCTGGTGTGGAGCCTCTCTACATCATCGACGGTGTTCCGACGACGGGCGGCATGCACGAACTGAACGGCAACGACATCGAGTCGATTCAGGTGCTGAAGGATGCTGCCTCGGCCGCTATTTATGGTAGCCGCGCAGCCAACGGCGTGATCATCATCACCACCAAGAAGGGCAAGGACGGCAAGGTGAAGGTCAACTTCGATGCATCGGTGGCTGCCTCGTTCTACACCAACAAGATTGAGACGATGAACGCCCAGCAGTGGGGACGTGCCTTTTGGCAGGCCAACGTGAACGACGGTTTGAATCCCAATAACAACAATTTGGGCTACAACTTCGACTGGGGCTACGATGCACTGGGCAATCCTGTGCTGAACGGTATGTCGATGGATATGTTCCTGGACGAGGGCGCCAGCGTGCGTTCGTCAGATACTGACTGGTTCAAGGAAATCACCCGTACGGGTGTCGTTCAGCAGTATAATCTCTCGGTGAGCAACGGCAACGAGAAGGGACACTCGTTCTTCTCGGTGGGCTACTATGACAATCTGGGTACCATCAAGGACTCCCAGTTCAGTCGTCTGTCCGGCCGTGCCAATGCCGACTACAAACTGTTTGACGGAAAGGTGGTCATCGGCGAGAACTTCACGGTGAACCGCACGAAGGGCATCGCCGCTCCTGGCGGCATACTGGAGAATGCCCTTGAGTTTAACCCCAACTTCCCCATCTATGCTGAGAACGGTGAGTTCGCCCAGGCTCTGGGAGCCTATTCGGAGCGTGAGAACCCGTTGAGTCTGCTCTATAATAATAAGGACAACGAATATACCCAGTGGCGTATGTTCGGCGACGCTCACCTGAGCATCACCCCATTCAAGAACTTCACCCTGCGCACTACCCTGGGCATGGACTACACGCAGAAGGAGCAGCGCTTCTTCACCTATCCCATTGCCAATGGCAAGATGGTGCGTACGGAGTCGGCCGTGGAGAGCAAGCAGGAGCACACGATGAACTGGATGTGGAACGCCATAGCCACCTACAATCTGGAGAAGGGACTCCATCGCGGCGACGCCATGCTGGGTGTGGAGGTGAACCGCCAGGACTACAAGATGAGCAGTGCCAAGCGCTACGAATTGGCCATTCTCAATACCGACTACATGTGGCCGTCGGCCGGTACGGGCCGTCAGTTGGCCTTAGGCTTTGGCAACGGCTACTCGCTGGCATCGTTCTTCGGTAAGGTGAACTACACCTATGCCGACAAGTATATGGCTTCGCTGACCGTGCGTCACCACGGTTCGAGCCGCTTCGGCCATAACAACCAGTATGGTACGTTCCCCTCTATCAGTACGGGTTGGCGCATTACCCAGGAAGACTTCATGAAAGGCACTTCCTCGTGGCTGGATGACCTGAAACTGCGCTATTCATGGGGTCAGACGGGTAACCAGTCAATAGACAACATGGCTCGCTACACCCTCTATCAGGCCATCGTGTCATCTAATATCTGGGACGAGAATACTTCCAGTTCGGCTTACGACATAGCAGGCACCAACGGCGGCTCGGCCATCCCCAGCGGCTATGTGCGCCAGCAGCGTGGCAACGAAGACATCAAGTGGGAGACTACGACCCAGCATAACATAGGTTTGGACTTTGCAATGTTGCGCAACGAACTTTATGGCAGCGTGGATTGGTTCCACAAGAAGACTACCGACATCCTGCTCTTCATGGAAGGCATCGGCTCGATGGGCGAGGGTAGTGGCCAGTGGATCAATGCCGGCGAGATGAAGAACACCGGTTGGGAGATGTCGCTGGGTTACCGTCACAAGATGGACAACGGCTTCTCGTGGGACATTGTGGGCAACATCAGCCAGTACAGCAACGAGATTACCAAGTTGCCTGAGACGGTCATTGCCAACGGCAAGTTCGGCGGCAACAGCAAACTGAGCGTCATCGGAAACTCCAAGGGTGCCCTGGTGGGCTATGTGGCCGACGGTATCTTCAAGACTCAGGAGGAGATAGACAACCACGCTGTCCAGGAGGGTGCCGGCTTGGGTCGCATCCGCTATAAGGACATCAATAAGGACGGCTTCATCACAGAGGATGACCAGACTTGGATCTTCGACCCGACACCCGATTTCTCTTGGGGCCTGAATATCTATCTGCAGTATAAGGACTTCGACTTCACCATGTTCTGGCAGGGCGTGCAGGGTGTGGACGTCAACTGTCACGGCTACAAGGCCCGCACCGACTTCTGGGCCAACTCGACGGTCAACGTGCCTTATCTGAACAAGGGCGTGCGTGTGCTGGATGCCTGGAGCACCGCCAACACTGGCAGCGACATTCCGGCTCTGACCACAGCCGACACCAACAATGAGGGCCGCCTCTCTACCTATTATATTGAGAATGGTTCGTTTGCCAAACTGCGCACCATCCAGTTCGGCTACAACCTGCCGAAGGCCTTCACTGACAAAATCTGCATGGATCGCCTGCGCCTCTATGTCTCTGCCCAGAACCTGCTGACCATCAAGAGCGGCAACTTCTCAGGTGCAGATCCAGAGAACCCCGGCTTCAACTATCCGATTCCTCTCAACGTGACATTCGGCTTAAATGTTTCATTCTAAATACGACTACAATATGAAAAACAAGATATTATCCGCCATCTGTGCTATCTGCGTAATCGGTGGCTTTGTGTCCTGCAGCGACTTTCTGGAAGAACAGGTCCCTCAGGCCACGTTGACTCAGGACGAGGTGAAAGATCCTAAGTACATAGACGATGTGCTCACGTCGGCTTACGCCGGATTGGTGGCCATCGAAGACATGAACTCGTCGTTCTCGTTGTGGAACTACGACACGCGTTCCGACGATGCCTATGTGGGCGGCGCTTCCTTCTCTGACGGCGAGCCTTTCCATCGTCTGGAGAAAGGTACTGGCGTGATGACCACCGACTGGCCGTTCGCCTCCATCTGGAGCAAACTGTATAAGTATCTCTCGCGTGTGTCGCTGTCGCTCGACATGCTGGCTGTGGCCGATCAGGAGAACGCCACCATCCAGCAGCGCACGGCCGAGATGAAGTTCCTGCGCGCCTATGGTCACTTCCAGTTGAAGCGCCTGTTCAAGAAGATTCCTTTTGTCAACAAGTATAATATGACCGAGGAAGACTACAATAACCTGTCGAATACGGAATACACCAACGACGAAGGCTGGCAGCAGATTGCGGACGATCTGGAGGAAGCCTACAGGGTGCTGCCAGAGAAACAGGCCGAAAAGGGCCGTCCCACCAAAGCAGCCGCTGCCGCCCTGCTGGCAAAGGTATATCTCTACAAGGCATATCATCAGGATGATGCCAACAGCAACAAGGTGACGAGCATCAGCGAGGCCGACCTGCAGAAAGTGCTGGAATACACCACCCCGTCTATCTATACGGGTGCCGGCTATGGCCTTGAGGCCGACCTGCACAACAATTTCCGTCCGGAGGAGGTCTACGAGAACGGCAAGGAGAGCATCTGGGCCATCCAGTACTCGAAGAACGACGGTACCACGTGGGGTAACCTGAACTTTGCCAACCGCCTGATTGTGCCCTGCATCCCCAAGGTGACTGACTCTGGCAACGACTTCTACAAGCCCTCGCAGAGCCTGGTCAACGCCTATCGCACCACTTCCAGCGGCCTGCCCTATCTGGACAATGCTCCTGCAGCCGACTATGAAGTGGGTTCGGCCGAGACCGTTGACCCCCGTCTGTTTGTGACCGTCGGCGTGCCTGGCACTCCCTATATGTTCAATACCGACTACATGATGGCCAAGAGCAACACCTGGAGCCGTGCCGGCAGTGGTATGTATGGCTGGAACGTGTCACTGAAGCAGAACGTGGATCCCGCGCTGATCGATGAATACCTGTTCAACTGCGACAACCAGTGGGCATCGTCGATGAACCGCATCGTGCTGCGCTATGCCGACGTGCTGCTGATGCGTGCTGAGGCCGAGGCTCAGTTGGGCAACACGGCAGAGGCCATCGTGCTGGTCAACCAGGTGCGTCAGCGTGCTGCCGATATGGCCAAGAGCAGCATTGTGGCCGGTTATCCTGTCAAGTATGGTGTTCACTATGCCGTGAAGGACTATACGGGCACTTACGGCAAGGAGGATGCCCTGAAGATTGTGAAGATGGAGCGCCGACTGGAACTGGCTATGGAGGCAGAGCGTTTCTTCGACCTCGTTCGCTGGGGCGATGCTGCCGCCGTCATCAACAAGTTCTATGCCGAGGAGGGCGAGAAGATGAACTTCCTGTCGGGCTCTATGTTTACGGCCGACAAGAACGAGTACATCCCCATTCCCTACGAGCAGATAACAGCCTCTAACGGCCATTACACGCAGAACTGTGGACAGTGGTGAAAAATAATGGATAATTGATAATGGATAATGGATAATTGACAAAATAAGAAATATGAAGACAAAGATATTTAGCGTCATCTGTGCCGTCTGTGTGCTCTGCGGCTTCACGGGGTGCAGCGATGACAACACAAGCGACATGATTCTCAGTGGCGACTGCCTGGTGGAGGAGTTGGTGCTCAACGGTGAATACAAGGCTACCGTGAGCACGGAGAAGCGACTGCTCAAGGTGAAGGTGCCCGTGGACTTTGCGCAGAAAGGCGATATGCAGATCACGAGCCTGAAACTCTCCGACGGTGCTACTGCCAACCTGAAGCAGGGTGACCACATCAACCTGGAAAGTGCCAAGACGCTGCGTGTGACCAATGGTGACCTGCAGATGGCCTACCAGATCTCTGTGCGCAACGACGAGGCCCTGATGACCTCCTTCGTACTGGAAGGCGTCAAGGGTGCCATCAATCAGGCCGACAAGACCGTCACCGTCTCGGTGACAGAGAAGAGCGGCATCAATCTGCAGAGTGCCACCTTCGAGGTGGAGTGCAGCGAAGATGCCGTGTGCAGCCCTGCCAGCGGCACGAAGGCCAACTTCACTGAGCCCGTAGAGATTACGCTCACCGACAATACCGCTTCGAACACCTATACCGTCCGTGTGACCGTCATCAGTCAGCCCGTGGCCCTGTTTGTGGGCGAAGCCGAGACCATCGAGATGCTCAACGACGAGGAGAAGGCCGCTGCCAAGTGGCTGACAGGCAACATTGCAGGTGCCGCCTACGTTTCGTGGAGCGACATTGCCAACGACAATATGTCGCTGGACGAGGTGAAGATGGTGTTCTTCCACCGTCACTGCCCGTCGTATGGCACCTACAACGGCTTTGCCGATGCAGAGACGGGGGCCATGACCGCTCTGGCCAAGATGAAGGAACTGTGGGAGAGAGGCGTCGGCTTCGTGCTGGGCCGCTCGGCCGTCAACTATGCCATCGCTCTGGGTGCTATGCCTGAGGATGCCTATCCCAACAATGTCTGGGGTGGCGGAGGCGGCGAAGGCTCCGACCTGATGGGGGCCGATCCCTGGAACTACAAGGTCTACGACCCTGCTCATCCGCTGTGGGCAAACCTGAAGAAATTCCCTGGTGCTGCCGATGACCGCATCTATACCCTCGACGAGGGCTACACCATCTGCAACACCACATCGCAGTTCGGCTTCTGGGGCGACTATGAGGCTGGCCGGGATGCCGTGGAGGCCCGCACGGGCGGACGTGCCCTGGGTGGCGACGGCAACGTGTCGGCATGGGAACTGAAGTCGAAGAGTGGCCAGTACGGCAAGGGTGGCGTCATCTGTTTGGGTTCAGGACTGTTCGACTGGAACTCGCCCACGACCTACACCTCTGTCTATCACGACAATATGGGCACCATCATGCTCAACGCCTTTGATTATCTCACCAAATAAACAGTAAAGCCTTATGAAAAAGATGATGAATAAATTCTTATTTGCCGGCCTTGTGTGCTGCGGAATTGCCGCAGCCACGGCCTGCAGCGACGACGATACGACGGGCGATCCCGCTCGCGACTGGGCAGGAACCACCACGCGGTTCACTCCCACTGATGAGACTGGTTTCTCCACCTACTATACGCCTGCCATCGGGCGTGTGGGCGACCCTATGCCCTTCTATGATGCCAGAAACGGCAACTTCAAGGTGCTCTATCTGCAGGAGTTCGACAACAACATGGACAAGCGCTTCCACCCCATCTGGGCGGTAGAGACCGCCGACGGCTGCAACTACCAGTCGCTGGGCGAGGTGCTTCCCTATGGCGACAACGACTATCAGCAGGACGCAGCCCTGGGTACCGGCTGCTGCTACTACAGCGAGAAGGATGGCCTGTACTACATTTATTATACAGGTCACAACGGCAACTGCAAGAACCGTGAGGTCGTCATGCGTGCCACGTCGCCCGACTTCAAGACCTGGACGAAGGACGAGTTGTGGCAGTTGGCCGGCCCTGAATATGGCTACACTGGCGAGGACTTCCGCGACCCGCAGGTCTTCGTGGCCGAAGACGGTCTCTACCACATGGTGATCGTCACTAAGCCCGCCACCGGCGGCGACCCTGTGTTTGCCGAGTTTACTTCTGCCGACATGAAGGTGTGGAACCACGCCGGACGCATACCCATGATCTGGGATCGCGTGCTGGAGTGTCCTGACATCTTCCAGATGGGCAACTATTGGTACCTTGTCTACAGCGAGTCGGTGCGCACGTCGTGGAGCCGCAAGGTGAAGTATCTGGTGGCCAACACGTATGAAGACCTGAAGGCCTGTCTTGGCGGCTCGCCCCGCTGGCCGAACGACGGTCATGAGGGTGTGCTCGACACGCGTGCCTTCTATGCCGGTAAGACCGCCTCTAATGGTACCGACCGCTACATCTGGGGATGGTGCCCGTTCCGTTCGGGCAGCACCATCGACGAGATGAATGTCAACGTGGGTGGCGGCGACGGCAACGAGCCAAACTGGTCGGGTGCGCTGGTGTGCCACAAGATCATTCAGCATGAGGATGGCACGCTGACCCTGGGCGAGGTGCCTGCTATGGCTGCCAAATACAACCAGGAGGCGACGGTCAAGGTGATGGAGAGCCGCGGCTTCAGCAATGGCATGCTCGCTGGCGACGGCGCCTATGTGCTCTACAATCGCCTGGGCTACCACAACCACATTTCGTTCACGGTCAAGACCTCTAACAACTGGGACAAGTTCGGCGTATCCTTCGTGCGCGGCACCGATGCGAAGAAGTACTACACCATCGTGGTCAATCCTGAGGACGAGAACCACCGCAAGGTGAACTTCGAGCAGGAAGGCGAAGAGGGCAAGGGCTTCGTGGACGGCATCGACGGCTACTGGTTTGAGCGTCCCTCGGACAATGTCTACAACATCGACATCTATACCGACAACAGCGTGCTGGCGATGTATATAAACGACGTCTGCTCCTACACCCAGCGCATCTACGGCATTCAGAAGAACTGCTGGAGCATCAACAACTACGGCGGCTCGGTGACGGTCAGCGATGTCAGGGTCATGCAATACTAATCAGGTTAGTTGGTGGTTTTCTTTTCTCGTCTCTCCTTCTGATGCCGCTTTGCTGTCGTCGGGATGCCTCTTTACCCCCATAAGGAGGCATTCCTTCGGCCGTAAGGTGGCATTGGTGGGGGTGGGAGATGACGTTCTGACGGGGCGTGCCCTCGCTTGGGCAGGATTGCGGGTGCAAAAGGTAATACATCGTCGTTGCGGTTTACGAATGCTTGGCCGACTTTTTTCGATTTTTTTCTGAGGACACGTATCCCCCCCATGTGGTCATTTTGGTCATTTGGTCAATTGGTCAAAATCGTTTCTGGTTGGTCAAAATCATACACTATAATATAAATATATATATTTATAT